>JAPLUI010000177.1 GCA_026397725.1 Verrucomicrobiota bacterium
GGAGCCTTTTACTACAAGGGCGAAGGCGTCGCGCAAGACTTTGCGGAAGCCGTGAAGTGGCTGCGCTTGGCTGCCGACCAAGGCCACCCCGAAGCTCAATCCAATCTCGGACTCTGCTACCAGCACGGCGAAGGCGTCGCCAAGGACCTGGCGGCAGCCGTGACTTGGTTTCGCAAGGCCGCCGACCAGGACTACGCTCCTGCTCAATGCAATCTCGGCGCCTGTTACGCCAGTGGCAACGGCGTGGCGAAGGACTTGGTGGAGGCCGTGAAGTGGTATCGCAAGGCGGCCGAGCAGGGCATCCCCACCGCTCAAGCCGCATTGGGATTCTTCTACAATCAGGGCGATGGCGTGGCGCAAGACCATGCGGCTGCCGTGAAGTGGTGTCGCCTGGCTGCCGCGCAGGGTGATGCCGATGGTCAATCCAAACTCGGAGCCTTTTACTACAAGGGCGAAGGCGTGGCGCAAGACTATGCGGAAGCCGTGAAGTGGCTGCGCCTGGCTGCCGAGCAAGGCGACCCCGAAGCTCAAAACAATCTCGGCATCTGCTACGGCAATGGCAACGGGGTGGCGAAGGACTTTGCGGCAGCCGTGAAGTGGTATAGCCTGGCTGCCGACCAGGGTTATGCCGGGGCCCAAGCCAATCTCGGATCCCGCTACTTCCACGGTGAAGGCGTGGCCAAGGACGCCGCGACCGCCGTGAAGTGGTATCGCATGGCTGCCGAGCAAGGCCACGCCAGGGCTCAAGCCGATCTCGGAGGCTGCTACCTCATGGGCACCGGCGTGGCCAAGAATCAGATGGAGGCCTACGCGTGGTTTCATCTGGCCGCCAAGACGAATGCGCCTGCGGCGAAATGTCGCGATGATCTGGAGCAAGCGCTATCCTCGCGACAACTCGCCAGCGCCCAAAAACGCGCTGCGGAATTGGCAGCCCTCATCAATGCCGCCCCCCAGCGCGACAAGTGAAGCACCAGTCCGACAAGTCCGACCCGTCCGACCCGTCCGACAACTGACAACCCACCCCCGGCTTTCCCATGCGTGTTCACCAGCGAGGCAACTTTCTAACAGTCTTCACGGGTGGTCTGGCGCTGCTGCTCGGTTCCGGGCGGGTGCTGGCCGGTCCGGCTCCGGCGGTTCCCCTTGAGACCGCGTTTGAGCTGGCTCCGGAGGCACCTCCGGGGCCGGTGCCTTTGCGTTGGTCGCGGGCCTGGATGCTGGTGAAAGTGACGCTCAATGGTGCGGACGCCGGCTGGTTCAAGCTTGGCACAGGCTATGCCAACTCGTGCATCGATCCGCAGGTGGCAGCGCGGCTCAAGCTGCCCATGGTGGCGGATTGCGGCCTGATGGCCGGGTTCCTTGATGAACTCAAGGGCAGTTCCCCCAAGTCCTATCGGGCCGAGGTGTTGCAGTGCGGCGCGGCATGTGCTACGGACGTGCCTCTGATGCCCTGCGATCTGGCGGAAATCTCGCAGGAGTCGGTCAAGATGTATGGGGCCGGCATTTCCGGAGTGTTGGGCTGGGATCTGCTCAAGACCCTGCCCTTCGTGCTGGATGAGCCGGGCCTGCAGATGGAGTGGCAGCGGGAGGCCACGCCCGCTGCGGGTGCCACCCGGGTGCCGGTACTCGAAATGGATGACCGCCCCTTCATCGAGATCACGATAGGCAAGGGCTGCAAGGTGCTGGCCATGCTCAATACCGCCGGCGCGGCGATGGCCATTCAACAGCCGTTCCTGAGAAAGCACGCGGAGCAGCTTTGGGACGGCCCGGTGATTCGACACAACTACACGTTTTTTGGTGATGCTCCCGACGACGCCGACGGGCTGCCGCCCGTCAAGGACATGGAGTTCTTGCGCTCATCCCGCTGGCTGGCCGTGGCCTGCGGAGGCCTGCAGCAGATGCTGCCTGCAACGATCATTCCGCACGACGATCCTGCGGGCGGCGAGGTGCAGGTCGGCACCGCCTGGTTGCGCCGGATGCGGGTGCTGGTTGACGGGCCGGGCAAGGCCCTCTGGCTGACCCCTGCCAGTTCAACGCCGGAAGTCGAACTTGTTAGCCCGGGCCGGCCGGCGCCCTCGCCCTATCTGTTAGAGAAGGCGCTCCAGATTGCAATTGGGAACAACGACCCCTCCGCCGTCAAGGCCCTGGCCGCGGCGGGGGCCGCCGTGACGGGGCCGCCGGAGCGCTTGCCACTCGCCATCGCCTGCACGCTCAGTTCGCGGGAAGCGGCGCTGGCCTTGGTGGAGGCGGGAGCGGCCGTCGATCCTGAGCCGGGGCGACAACTCCCGGAACCGCCGCTGGTCTGTGCTTGTGGCAGCGGCGATCTCGTCCTGATCAAGATGCTGCTGGAACAAGGCGCCGATCCGAATCGAGCCACCCTGACCGGCTTCACGCCCTTGATGGCGGCTGCCCGTACCGGTGGTCCCGCAGCGGTGCGGGCGCTGCGGGGCAAGGCGCGGTTTCCAACCGATCCAATCCGCGCGGGGCAGCTTCTGGGCGAGGCCTGCACGGGCGGCAACCTCCTCCTGGCCAAGGAAATGCTGGCACTGATTCCCGCCAAGGCACAGTCTAACATCCTGTGGCCCGTGCTGCTGGAGCGGGTGCTGCTGCTTGGTCATGAGGAACTCGTCGAGTGGCTCTTGCTAACCCGGGGTTCCGGCCTGGCCACCAAGGGCGGGGAACTGCTGCCCTTGCTGGCCGCGATCCGGCCCACGCGCCCGGAAAAGTCCGATGCCATCCGCGAGCGTTTGGTGACGCGGCTCCTCACTGCCGGGGCCGATCCCAACGCCTCGTGTAAAGGGGTGACGCCACTGCTGTTGGCCGCCCGGCACGGCAACGGCGCCATTGTCAGGGCCCTCCTGGCGGCAGGGGCCAAGGCCACCGCAAAGGACTACCAGATGCGCGACCCACTGCTCCTGGCCGCCGCCGCCAACCAACCGCCGGAACTCATCGCGCCACTGCTCCTGGCCGGTCTCGACCTCAACGCGGTGGACTCCACCACCGAGCTATCCATTCTGGCCACCTATGTGATGCATGGCAATCTCGAGGCCTGCACCGCCCTGCTCGCTGCGGGAGCCGATCCGAATGCCAAATCCCCGTTCGGTTTCGCGCCGCTGCTCACGGCCACCAACAGTTCGAATGCCACCGATGAGAACGCCCTGGCAGTGCTCAGCCTGTTGCTCAAGCAAGGTGCCAAACTCGGGCTGGCGGCCGACTCGAAGACGGAGCCCGGCCCGTTCTTCGGCGCGATCGCCAAAGGCCGCAGCACGCTGCTCAAGCCGCTGGTCGAGGCCGGCGCTCCGGTCAACCAGGCGGTCTTTCGCAAGGTCATGCCGCTGGCGCTGGCCGCCGCCGTGGCTAACCCGGCGACGCTACAGGCGCTGCTCGATCTCGGCGCCGATCTCAAGACCCTGGATGCCAGCGGCCTCAGTCCGCTGGCCCACGCGGCCGCCGCCGGCCGAACGAACAACATGGCCCTGCTGCTGGCGCACGGAGCCGCGCCGGATGCCACCGGCCCTAACGAAAAACCGCCCGTCTGGGTGGCGGCCGCCGGCGGCCAGTTGCGGGCCGTCCGCGCCCTGCTCGCCGCCGGCGCTGACCCCGCCGCCCCCAATCCCGAGACGAACACGACCGCCATCGCCGTGGCCACCGCCCGCCGCGACCAGGCAATGGTGACGCTACTGGAAAACCAGCCCCGCAAAAAGTGAGGCATTTCGGGTCGTTTCTCACCGCGCAACTAGGACCATGCCCCGCGTTTGAATCTGCTCTGGAATTTTTGGAATTGCAGTGCCATAATACGGGTTCGCGGGCCGTCCGGCATCGGACCACCCGTCACCCATGAACCTCCATCCCCTCCAATGAAGCCACTATCGCCGCTCGTCCTGCTATCCATCGCCTGCCTTGTCACCTCCTGCAACGAGCGGCAGCCCCGCTCCGCAGAGGCCGGACCGACAACTGCGCGAACGCCAACCGCAGGCTATTGCCTGCCGGCGTCCACGGCGTGGGCTGAAGATGACTTCACCCAATGGATGACCCGTGCGGAACTGCAGCACTTCCAGGCGCAGACCCCACCCGATCAGTACTTCGCTCACGTCGAAGGCAGAAACAACGGCGGGCTCAGCGAATACCGCGCCGTCAGGAAGCCCCTGCCAAGCGATCAATACGTCAAATCCGCAGTCTGCTGGGGCCTTGGCGACAAAGAACTCTTCGATACGGAACTGCGCCTGCTGCGCACCGGCTTCGTCCGCAAGAGCATGCAGGTCTTTGTCGATGCCTCAGGCACCGCCTTGCATCAACTCGTTTGGCTCAAGCCGCTTGGCGCGTCCGATTCACTGGCCGAACCTGCAGCCATCGAGCTGCCGCAGCCGCTGGCAGACACCCGCTCACCCGAGCCTGCAACCTCACCCAACCTGCCAGGGACCGCGCCATCGGATGCCACTGCCGGAGTCGGCCAGGGCGCTGCCACCGCCGACCCCGACCCCGATGCAACCGCACCTGAAGACTCCGCCCCGGTGGCAGACAAGCCACCCGTTGCCGTCGTGGTTCCCCCATCCGCGCCGCCGGGCAGCCGTGACGAGGATCCCAAGAATGCTAAAAAATTCACCACCTACACCGTGGTCCAAGGCGACATTTTGGAAAAAATCGCCCGGCGCCAGCACACCAGCGTCGAAGCGATCAAGGCAGCCAACAACCTCGACAACGACAAGCTCCGCATCGGTCAGAAGCTCAGGATTCCCAAAAAGTGAGCACCGGCAGCCAGGCCTATCACTTCGTCACCGCCGGTGGCGCGAAGGGTTGATCCGAGACCGTCCAGTCCTCGTTCTTGTCAGTGAAGGTCTTCAAGGCCCACTCGCTGGGTAGCAAGGCGACCAGCCAACCGTTGGCGTCGCGGGCCAGCGCAACACCCAGCGACAGCGTCGGCCGTGCCTCGGGGGCCTGCGGCGCACCGGATTTCGGCTTCAGCCAACGGGCCAGCGACCAGGTCGCGGACTCCCAGCGGGTCTCCGCGGCATACTCACCTTCGAGCCGGTATTGCAGCACTTCAAACTGCAGCGGCCCCACCGCACCTAACAGGGGGATCTGAGCCCCAGCCGTATCTAACAACTGAAACTCGCTTGCCACGCCCTCCTTGAGCAGTTGTTGGAGTCCGTCGCGGAAGCGTTTGTATTTGGCCGTGCTCTGGTTGTGCAGATACGCGAAGCACTCGGGGGCAAAGCGCGGGATTTCAGCAAAGGTCACGTCCGGCGTGTCGGCCAGGGTATCGCCGATGAGCAAGTCATAATTTCCCACCAACCCGACGACATCGCCGGCAAACGCATCGTCCACGGTTTCCCGCTCGCGGGCGAAGAGCCGCTGGGAATTTGCCAGGCGCACCCGTTCGCCGCTGCGGGTGTTGACCACATTCATATCCCGCTCGAATTTGCCTGAAACGATGCGGATGAACGCCACCCGGTCGCGGTGCTTCGGATTCATGTTCGCCTGAATCTTGAACACGAAGGCGGAAAACCCGCGGGCTGCCGGATCGATCCTCAGGCTCCCGCTGGTCCGCGGCGTGGGCGACGGCGCCAGCGCCAGGAACCGGTCCAGCAGCAGTTGCACGCCGAAGTTGTTAGCCGCGCTGCCGAAAAACACCGGCGTCAGCTTCCCGGCCAGCACCGCCGCCAGATCGAAATCCGCACCCGCGCCCTCCAACAACTCCAGTTCGTCGCAGACCTGCTGATAGGTGGCCTCTTCCATCGCCGCTTTCACGGCCGGATCCTCGATTCCCTTCACGCTCACCGGGGCCCGGTACGCGCCATGCACCGTGCGCTCGAACAGATGTACCTGCCGGTGTTCCCGGTCATAGACGCCGCGGAAGCGCGGACCGTCACCGAGCGGCCAATTCAACGGAAAGGCGTGAATCCCCAGCACGGACTCCAATTCATCCAACAAATCCAGCGCCGGCCGCGCCGGGCGGTCGAGCTTGTTCATGAAGGTGAAAATCGGCACCCCGCGGCGGCGGCAGACCTCGAACAACTTCCGGGTTTGGCTCTCAATCCCCTTGCCGGCATCCACCACCATCACCGCCGCATCCACTGCCGTGAGCACGCGGTACGTGTCTTCCGAAAAGTCCTTGTGGCCGGGAGTGTCGAGGATGTTGACCACGCAATCGTGGTATTCGAATTGCAGCACGGTGGAACTCACCGAAATCCCGCGTTGCTTTTCCAACTCCATCCAGTCCGAGGTGGTGGCCCGTTGGTTCTTCCGTGCCGTGACGCTGCCCGCCAGGGTTAGCGCGCCCCCGTACAGGAGGAATTTCTCGGTCAGCGTCGTCTTTCCGGCGTCCGGGTGGGAGATGATCGCAAACGAGCGGCGACGTTTCACCTCACGCTGCAGGGCAGGCAAGGGCGTGGAGTATGGGGAAATCGACATGAATCAACCAGGCGCGGCGGCCCGCAGGGTCTAGCGCCCCCCGGCGCCACGAGCAAGGCCAAACACGCAATTCCCGCTTGATTGCTTGGCATGGCGATCCGGATGGGTATTCTCAGTGGCAGGGATTTTGCTTCCACCGAAATCCTGAAATTGTGGCATGCCTCTTCATTCCCGCCCGTCGGTCCGGCCCTGGCTCTTCCAGCGGCCTTCACCCCCCAACAGCAATTTCCAGCAAGCGGATTCTGATGACCGCGGAATTCGGGTGATCGGGATTGGGGATTACCTGTTGCCGGTTGCAGTCCACCAGCAGGTCGGTGGCCTCGAGGGCCGTCTGACCGATGAGCACTTCGCTGCCGAGCACCAGAAAGGCCTCGGTGACCAGACGATCGAGGATTTCCATGTCCACGGCCTCGGTCATCTCCACGCCTTCGGTCTGGCCGTTGGCCATCTGCGCATTGATCCGCCGCACCGGGCGCAGGCCCAGCTTGTCCATGAGGTCCACCGGCATGCACGAGCGCACCGCACCCGTATCCACGATGGCAACGACGTTGGCAGTGCGGACATCCTCACGGGGCATCAGACCACGACGAAACATGCCGAGGTCCACGGCGTTGCTGAGTTTGACGTTCACTTTGACTTCTCCCATGCCGACAGGATGCCACAGCGGACCGCCCGGTGCAAGCGGGATCTCCGCGGATGGAACACCGAGCGGAAATTCCCGGCCACTCGTTATTGGGTGGCAGAGGAATCATCAGATTTCAAAGCAGCTTGAAAAGAGCACCCGGCACGTGCCAGATCACTGCTTCATCTTATCGGAATCAAACGCTGGACGAGGGTCCAATTTTTGGGTAGGATTTCCCCGTGACTGCCGCTGCTGCAACGACCCCTGGTGAATTGATCTACGAGGCGATCGGTCTGCAAAAGCACTTCGACAATGGCAAGGTGGTCGCCTTGCGCGGTCTTGATCTGGAAATCCGGCAGGGGGAGTTTGTCGCGATTGTCGGCCAGAGTGGTTGCGGCAAGAGCACCTTGTTGCAGATGCTCGGCTCGCTGGACAAGCCCAGTGAAGGCACGGTGAACTACCGTGGCAACTCGATTCCCGACCTGCCGGATCCTGCGGCGTACCGCGCTCACGAGATTGGTTTTGTATTTCAGGCGTTCAATCTGCTGCCGACTTTCACTGTTTTGGAAAACGTCCAGATTCCGATGTTCGAGGGGAAACTATCACGCTCGCAGCGTCAGGCGCGGGCCGTCGAGTTGCTGGAATCCGTCGGTCTCGGGCACCGGTTCAAGCATTTTCCATCCGAGCTGTCCGGTGGCGAGCGGCAGCGTGTCGCCATCGCCCGCGGTCTTGCCAACCAGCCTGCCGTGGTGCTGGCGGACGAACCGACCGGCAATCTCGATAGCGAAAGCGCCTTGCAGATCATCGACCTGCTGCTCGATCTCCATCGCAAGTTGGGAGTGACGCTGGTGCTCGTCACCCACGACCTGTCCGTTGCCGAGCGTGCCTCGCGGATCATCCGGATGAAAGACGGGCGCGTGATCTCGGATCAGGTTGCAAGTTCCCACTAAGACCATCCTGCCATGACATTTTTCACCATTGTGCTCCGCAGTTTGACCCGCCGTCCGGTCCGCACTGGACTGACCTTGGTGGGCATTTCCATCGGCATCGGCGCCGTGGTGACCTTGGTCGGCTTGGCTTGGGGTTATGAAAAGGGCGTCGCCAAGCAATTGGACGTCGTCGGCGTGGACGTGGTGGTGAGCAACATGAGCGGTGGCCTGATGCCCAAGATGTTTGACGAGTCCCTGCAACAGAAAGTCGCGGTGCTGCCACGGGTGGTGGAAACGACGGCTGTGTTGATGCAGATGCTCAGTGTGGAGGATGCGCCGATCATGATGATCTCGGGCCGCGAGTGGGGCGGATTCGCCTGGCACAAAATGAAAGTCATCGAAGGACGGATGCCCAATGACGGCTCCGAAAAGGCGGTGGTCCTCGGCACGCTCGCGGCGGAGATGCTCAAGAAAAAGGTGGGCGATACCGTGCAAATCGAGGTCGAGGAACTCAAGGTCGTCGGCATCGTGGACGGTCAGGCGATGATGGAGAACGGCACAATTTTCCTGTCCCTGGAGGTGATGCAAGCGGTCACCGGCAATGAAGGCAAAATCAATTTTGTGGACATCCGGGTGCCGCCCAATACCTCGAAGGCGGAAATCGAACGGCTGTGCCAAGACATCAAGGTTGTGTTTCCGGAAGGCCGGGCGATGGTCGCGAGCGAGGTGGTCGGCACCAGCCAGGGGTTCCGCGTGGTCCGTGCCATGAGTTGGAGCACCTCGCTGCTGGCCATCATCGTGGGCGTGCTCGGGGTGATGAATACCATGCTGATGACCGTTTTCGAGCGCACGCACGAGATCGGCATTCTGTTAGCCGTCGGCTGGCGGCGGCGGCGGATTGTATATATGGTGCTGTGTGAATCCGCGTTGTTGGGACTGCTCGGCGGCATGGTCGGCGTGGGGTTTGGCGTGCTTGGTCTCATCACCCTGGGCTCCTCGCCCGCGATCCGCGGCTTTATTGAGCCGGATCTCAACCTGAAACTGATGCTCATTTCCATCGCCATCGCCGTTGTCGTCGGCGTGGTCAGCGGCTTGTATCCGGCGTGGCGCAGTTCACGCCTCACGCCGAGTCTCGCGCTGCAGAACTAACTCCGATCCATGCCCATGAACCCGATCCGTCGCTTGCTCCGCCACGCCTTGCTCGGTGCCGCGCTCCTTGTTGCAGTTGCCAAGGCAGAGGAGGCCGTTCCTTCGGCCCGCGATCTCGCCGCGCAACTCAGCAACAAGATCCAGGATGGATCATCGGTCTTGCGGTTGAAAATGGAGATCGGCAAACCGGGTGGCGGTGGCAAGACCGTGCTGCAGATTCAAGTGAAGTCGCAGCGCACCAAGAGTTCCACGGAGTTGGTCTATCAGATTCTCTGGCCCAAGGACCGCAAGGGCGAGTCATTCCTTCTCCGCAAAGCAGGCGGCCGTGCGCCCGGCGGTTCGTTGTTCACCCCACCGGGTTCGATGCTGCCTCTCACCGCTGCAAAAATGCAGGATGGCGTCTTCGGCAGCGAGCTTGCCTATGATGACCTGGTGGAGAATTTCTTCGCGTGGGGAAATCAAGCCATCGTCGGCACGGAGGTGGTGGACCGGGTGCCCTGTCAAATCCTGGAATCCAAGCCGGGAAAGGGGGATGCCACCGGCTATTCCAAAGTGCGTAGCTGGATCGATACCAAGCGCATGGTCACCTTGCGGGTGGAAAAATTCACGGGTTCCGGCAAGCTGGCGAAACGCATCGATACCACCCGAGTGTCCAAGGACGACGCGGGCAACTCGACCGGCTCGAGCTTTTCATTGCAGCGTCCTGGGCAGGACTCCGTCACGGAAATCGAAGGCTCCAACATCAAACATGGCATGACTTTCACTGCCGGGGATTTCACTCCGGAGGCGCTCCGCACTCTCAAGTGATCCGCGATATGCAAGACCTCAAGCCCATGGCGGCTGTTGCCGCGCTGTATGCGGAAGATCAGCATGATTTGGCGGAGGCCATCGTCGCGAGCTTGAGCCGCGCCATTTTCCACGGGAATGATCCGCAGCCGGCTGGCAAGGGCAAGCTCTTGCTCGGGCGAGTCTCTTACCGGGTCGTGCGCTGGACCACCAAGGTCATTCCATCCAGGGATGGCAATGGGATCACACTCTACCGGAATCCTCTGTTCGAGTGCTCCGGCCATCCTTACGCCCGGGCGCTGCTGACCTCGTCCCACAGCGAGGCTGTCGCGCTGGTGGACGGTGGCGATGCCATGAACGGACCCTACATGATGCTCTCCCCGGAACTCCGGAACAACGGCGGCTGGTGGGACCGGATCTTTCTCGATTCCGTCCAGAGCAAAGACGTGCAGATGCGGTTCATGCTGGAAACGCAAGCGACCTACAACGCCGCCATACGGGTGTTGAACCGGGGCGAATCCGTCCGCATCAAGGCGGTGGCCGCCGGGACCGGACTCAGCCTGATTCTAGCCTACGACAAACTCATTCGTGATGGTTTCGACCCCCAATCCATCACCGCCGTGATCACCGACCGGAACTCTGCCAATACCGCGAAATCAAACCGCCTTCTCGCCAAGCTGGCCAGCACCCGGAACCACCACCATGGCCCCGGGCAGGCCTATGGGATTGTTGCCGTGGCCGAAGATGTTTTCGCCGGGCCGGACCCGTTGGCCGTCGCCCTCCATGCACCTTACAACATCGTCACTGCCATCGGCATCCTCGAGTATTTCCAGGGCGTCTCGCATGGTACGACTGAGCAGCGGCTGATGCTCCATGAGCCAGAGGAACCCGTCACGGCCCGGGATTTGGTTGCGCGACTGGCAGCCATGACCACCCGCCGCGGCAGCCTGATCGTGAACACCTACCGCGATCATTCCTGCATCCGGATCCTGGAACTCCTCGGGAAGCGCTTCGATTTCCGTGACCGCGGGCATCTGCGCGAACTGCTCGCGCCGCTGAACTTCCGGCCATTCCATCTGGCCGGATCCGGTCACATTTACGACGTCGAGGTTTTTGAAAAATCCGCAGCCGGGGAATGAATACGGCTTTACAGGTTGTTCCAAGGTTGCCAAACATCGCGAGAGAATAACTCCTGAACTTGCGCAATCATGAAATCCGCCATCTCCCTCGTGCTCGGCTTCGTGCTCGCCACGACAAGCTGTAAAAGCTATTCCACCGTTACCCAAGTCCAGCCGGCGTACCGCTCACCGAGCCCCGCCGGCCAGATCATCGCAACCTCACTCAAGCAAGCCTCGCCACAGCCGCTGGTCCGGATGGGCCATTTCCTGGATGCCGCGGCAGCCGCAGGGAGCGTGTTGGAAAAACATCCGGACAACACTCAGGCGCGGCTTGACTATAACTTCGCCGTGGCACGCATCTTCGGCATCATCAATGACGCCGGCCTCGAACCGTGGAAAGCACCGCTGCGCTGCCCGGGTGCCAGCCAAAGCTGGAAGTTCTCCCTCAAACGCGATCCACAACCCCAGCGGAATCCATCCCATTTCAAAATCGAACCCGCCGACATCTACAATTTCAAGGGCACCCTCGTGGTCCAGCGCACGGTCAAGGACGGCCTCGGCGCACCCTTGGTGGTCATGAGCAAGGACATCGATCCTGAAAAGCTCGATCCCTTCGCCCAAGGCAAACATATCTACTATGGAATGACCGGCGTGGTGAATTTCAAGGGACGCGACTGCGTTGCGCAATTCGTCGATCCTCTCGCGGTTGAGACGGTGCCATTCGGTGGTCACACCTATCCACTCGCCGCGGATTTCACCGCTCCCCTGGCGCTCGCTCTGGCGGACTTGAAGCCCAGAAAGACGGAACTCGCGGGCTTGTTCAAGCCGGAGGAGTTCGAATCCAAGATCCGGCTGGCCCGCCTGCAGCCGTATGACCCGAATAAAATCCCCATCCTCTGTATCCACGGCCTCGGCGATTCCCAGGCGACCTGGGCCCCCTTGATTCAAACCCTGCGCGGCGACCCCGTCATCCGGAAAAACTATCAATTCTGGTTTTTCAGCTACCCCACCGGCTATCCCTATCCGCTAACGGCAGCGGCCCTCCGCAAGCGGATGGATAAGATCAACGCCTACTATCCCAATCACAAGAAAATCGTCGTCATCGGTCACAGCATGGGCGGCATGATCAGCCGGACCTTGATCACCGACAGCGGCATGACGCTGTGGAACGCAATCTACGACAAGCCACCCGCACAAATGCCGTTTTCCGCCGGGACCCGGCAAGTGATGAGCGACTCCTTGATCTTCAAACACCGCACCGATGTCTCCCGCGTGATCTTCGCCTCGCCATCCCATCGTGGCTCCTATGATGCAACCAACTTCTGGGGCCGCCTTGGCTCGAAAATCATCGGCGCCCCCACCGACATCATGCGCAACGCCTCCGAAGCGCTGACCTTGGCCAAGCCGAACTCCACCGGCAAGCAAATCCAACAGATGCCTAACAGCATCGATATGCTCAATCCCGGCAACCGCTTCGTCACCACCATGGCAAAGATTCCTCTAACACCTGGGATTCCCTACCACACCATCCTCGGCGACCGCGGCAAAGGCGGCAATCTCAGCCACGAACCCCCGGTCAGCACGGATGGCATCGTCCCCTACTGGAGCAGCCACCTCGACGGCGCGAAGAGCGAACTCATCATCCCCAGCGATCACTGGACGCACCGGCACCCGCTCGGCATCGCCGAAGTGGGCAGAATCCTCCACGAGCATCTGAAAGGCACCGCCTTGTAGCATCCTGCCGCCCATAATAAGCCCCTCAATCACCACACCTGCTCAATGCCATGGCCAGGCGACAGGGCGCTAACATCCCCTCGACCTCGACCAGGACATTCCCCCTTATCGTCGCCGCGTGCCCGCATACCAGCGGGCAACCCAGCCGCCGAGCAGCGCCAGGACGCAAATCCCCACCAACACCCAGCGGTCGCGGGCCCGGGAGCCGAACCCACCCGGCTTGCCGGCACGGGGCGGGTGCTCCCGACGCTCGATGGCATAGGCCTCCGCGTTGCTTCTAACGATCTCGAAGCCCGTCCGGTGGTCCTGCCACCACTGGCGCCAGCGGGCGATGTCCGCCGGCCCCAGGTCCCGGCCCGTCCACTCCGGCAAGTGTTCCTTGGCGACATTCGAACGCCGTGTCAAATGATACATGCAGCTTCCGGCGGCGGTCGGCAGGGTTTCCCGCTCCGTCGCGAGAATGGCATCGAAGATCTCGCCTGTGCCCAGGCCGGCAAGCGGGCCATACGCCGCCTCAATGCCGGCCTGCATCGCGCGGATGAGTTCCGGCACCGCGCCGGGGTCACCTAACATACCCAGCGCCCGGCAGACTTCCTGGCTGGCTTTGGAAGTCCGCGGAAATCCCGCCAGTTGCCGTCGGAGCAACTCGCACAAGGGCGTCACCGCCCGCCGGTCTCCCACCCTGCCGAGAAAGCCCGCCGCAGCCACCACCACCTCGGAGCGTTGCTCGGACAACATCGCAATCACGGCAGGCACCGGTCGCAGATCGCGGGCCCAGCCGAGAAACTCCAACGCTGCCACCACCAGTTCCGCCCGCGGGTCCGATAACATCGCCATCACCGCAGGCACCGAGTCCAGATCCCGCATCCGGGCCAAGGCGAGCAGCGCCGCCTGCGCCATCCCCGGTTCATCGGAGCGGAGTCGTGCGCGGAGATATTCCGCCGCTTGCTCGCGGATTAGCGAACCGACTCGCGGCACTTTCCGCGCATCGATTTTCACGGCAACGGTTGTCGGCCCTCCTGCTGCCTCCGCCCCCCAATGCGAACGTGCTGCCACCAGATGCTCGCAGGCCGCCTGCCACAGTTCACCCCCGCCGCTGCCAGCGATCACCTTCAGTTCCGGGAAGGCATCCAGATCAATCAGACACTTGAATTCCAGCACCTCGTTGAGCGCCCACGGAAAACTCCGATAAGGTTCGTCGCGGTAGTACAACCGGGGTGTCGATAACCCGGCCAACTCCAGACCTTCGAGTTGGTAGCTCTCAAACAGATAGCCGAGCATCAGAAGCTTGTCCACATGCTCGGAAAACCTGGCGCGGTCCAGATATCCGGCCGGATCCTTTAACATGTGTGCCAGATTCCACAGATGAAAGCCGCGGGTCACATAGGTGGGCGGCATGAAGATGCAGCCCCGGAGCTTTCGTGCCGACCCCAGTTCAACGTATAGGATATCCGGCTCGCGCAAACGCGGGTCAAGCCGGCTGAAATCGCCGCGGATCACCTCGATCGGTTCACCCTTGAGCACCTCGCTGACCACCAACTCCGGCTGGCCGTGGGCACGGGACAAGCGGCCGATCACGACGCGCTCCGCCAACTCGAAGTTCTCCACCAAGCCCAACACCCTGGGCCGGGCCTCACTCCGCCCATAGCCCGTGCTGGCAACCGCAGCGAGCACGGTGCATCCAAGCGCCACTGATTTCGTGAGGGTGCTCATGGTCGCGGCTTGCCGATTTGAATGACCGGGTCCAGATACCCGCGGCCGAGTTTGTCCCAGATCGCCGGATCGTGGCCCTCCCACCGTTTCACCAGGCGTGCCACCGCCGCCGCTTCCGCGCCCTCGCCTAACATGCCTCTGGCGATTTCCCTCACGGCTTCCGCAGGGATTGCTGCCGGCGGCAAGTCTTCCTGCCACTGCGGCCACCGGGCCAGCAAGCCGCCCAACTCGGGCAAGGCCGAATTCCACAACTCCCGGCTGACGAAGGTCGCCACCGCCTCCGCCAGCCGACCCCGCCGTTCCATGCACAGGAAATACAGGCGGTAATGACGGTTCCGCCAGGCCAACTCCAGCCAGACCTCATCGACCGCGAAGCCGTCGTAAATCGCGGCCAACCGCTCCGCCGCCGCCGGTTCCATCCTGACCGTCACCGGGGCCAGGCCGCCAATGAACCCCGCCACTCCCGGCCGGGTGGGATCGTCCACGTTTCGCAGGCTGACCTGCCGCGCCTCCGGATGCTCGCGCAGCCAGGCGCCGATCCGCTCGCCCGCCGGGTGCGATCGCAGCTTGAGTGCCAACTCAAAGCCCTCGCGGACTTGCCCGTGCTCGGCCAGCCACACGGCCTCCAGCAGTTTGGATTTCTCCATCAACCGCGCTCCGAGGTCCGGATGAGCGGCGCGGCAAAGCTGATAGGTATCGTACTGGAGCAGCGGTTTGGCATCGTCATGCAGGCACTCAAAATACCCAGCCGCCTCCGGTGCCTGGAGTTTCCCCGCTGCCAGGGAAGCTAACAAATCGCGATGGGTCCTCGCCCACCCGGCGATCACCTGGCGGGCGGACGGGTCCAGGCACCGGGGGTAGAGTCCCAGGATTTCCTGTGGCAGGCCCGCCGTTTCTAACCGGGCGATCTCGCGTTGGATGGCTGCGCCATTGAGCCAGCATCGGAGATCCTCATGCCCCTCCAGCCACCGCGCATAGGTTGCGCCCGACATCCCGTTGCCCGCGTTGAAAAACGCGTTGAGCAACATCGCCCGCGTTGGCGAGTTGAGTCCGTCGAGTTGAAACCACTCCGGATCGCCGAAGCGCCTGATGTTGCGTGCCACCACGCTGGCGATCGCCGCGCGACAGGATTTGATAGACTCATCATCCGAGCCGCAATCCAACAAGCGGCTGTGCAACAGCGCCACGGTCCTGAACGGCAGCGGCCCGAACTCCCCCACCCGAGCCATCAACTCGGGCACCCGGTCAAAATCGACCAGTTGCTCGCAGACTGCGGGCGGAAGCGCGGTATCGTTCAGCTCAAGCTGAATCCAGGTGCGAATCCGCCCGGCCCGCCACGCCACCCCGGGGGCCGCGGAGAGCGCCAGCCTGTCTAACACATCCAGCGCGGCCGTGCCTTCCCGCTTGAGCGCGAGGGTGGTTTGCTCCAATGCCGGGCTGCCATTCTGCAGTCCCCGCTCCGCCGCCTCATCACTCATGGCGGCACCCCGGAGCACGGCCAGGCCGCCCGCCAATACTGTGAGGAAAATGCCGTCCATGTGGGTATTCAAGGCGGATCTGATGGACTTGCTTCAGGCCTTCAGACTGTGTCTTTGGTGAGGCTGAATGTTCATTTCGCCTCCTGCCCCGGGAGCACCTGCATTTCCTCAAAGGTCGTGTTCTGGCCGCCGATCTCGCCCATCGTGGGCGTGGCCGCCCAGACCAGCCAGCGGAAGCTGCCCAGCGGTTGGTCCGCGCTGCGGCGGATGCTGGTGGCCTCATATTCGGTCCTCTCGCCACGGGAATCGACCGTGATGATCGGCGTGTACACCGAGATGTTGGCAGCATCCGAACACGGCTTGTCGGCGGCGTTGCTGCCGTAAAGAGTGAACGACTGCCTGGCATGGGTGTTGCCGGATGCGTAAGTGTTGATCCGGGCAATGCTCTTGGCCTCACCCAGATCGAGCATGTACTTGCCGGTATCAACGCCGTTGGCAAAGGTCGGCCCGCGGTTGCAGTCGATTTTGCCATCAACAAGAAGATCAGCGGCACCTTTGCTCAGGCCGGGTCCAAAGAATGACACTCTTGCCGGCAGTATCGCCGACGCTTCAGCGACTGGAACCTTCTTGAACTCCGGCTTCCACAGGTTCTCTCTAACCACATAGGTGTAATCGATCAGATCAATCGGCAGCAGTTTCTGCTGCCGATTGATTGTTAGGGTCAGCTTCCGGCCGGAGGATTGATCGGCGATAGCAGATACGTCAGCGATCAATTTCACCTCCTTGCCATTGCAGGAGACGAGCACATCGCCTATTTTCAAGCCTGCCTTGGCAGCGTCACTGGCGGCGGGCACATCGACTAACAACACACCACCGTCAGCGCTCAGGCCGTAGGTTGCGCAATCTTCCGCTCCCTCGATCTCACGGGCCTGCGCCTGCCAGAGGAGCCTGGCCGCAGGCTTGAGCTTGGGGATTTTATCGGCAAACACCAGCTTGATCGGATAGGCGTTGCATGCATAGGGTGCCTTGGCCGGCAGGGTGATCTGGAGTGACCCGGCGTCCTGGCTGAACTTCAGCTTGTCCGGCGAACCTAACAGGGTAACGCTTTGCAGGCTCTTCAGGTCGATGCGGGCTTTGCCCAGCGTCTTGATTTTCACCACCGCGCCGTCGCCGGGCCAGCCGAGGGTCGTGGCATAGAGGATGGTGTTAGGCTTGTTGCGGGTGAAGCGGATGTCCGCGGCCGAGCCGTGGTCGATGTTGTTGTAGAGGTGCGCCACGCCATTCAAGCCGGCGCTCTTGAATGGCGGGCCACCGTCGGTGTAGTAGAGATCGGGATGGTATCTATCTATCAGGTCCTTCATCCGGTCCTCGAAATTCTTCTCGAAGGCGGGCGGGCCGACATCCTGCGGTCCTTCGTATCCGGGATCGCTGCTGTGCCACGGCACGCCGTAGAGGTCTGCGTCTTGCGGATCCTGGCCGTCGTAGGGCACCCCTTTCAGCGGCCCGGTCTGGTCGGCCCCGTGCGACGTCTGAAGCCAGCGGAAGGATCTGGCGACATGGGAGGCCACGCCGAAATGCAACCCGTTAGCCACGGTCGCCTGCTGCCACATTCCGCACACGTCCTTGCCGGCGGTGGCCATCGAATTCCAGCGCGGCTGGAATTTCGAATCCCACATGTCGAAGTTGTCGTGGTGCGCCGCGACCGGCACCACGTAGCGGGCGCCGGCTTGCCGATAGAGCTTGACCAGGCGATCGGCCTGGGCCTGATCGAATTTGGGGGCCGTGAAGAGCTTGCATAGATCCTTGCAACCGATGAGCACGACGCTGTCGAGCAGGCAATGGAGCCGGGGTGGTGACCCATGCCGGCTCATGATTTCCCCGCCATCTCCCACTGCACTTTGCCATTCACGCGCACTCTGACGGCGCGGGCTTCGCTGGCCGTGATGCGATAGTCAATGACCTTGCCGTCCTGCCACTCGATGTCCACGGTGAAGCCGCCGCGCGCGCGGAGGCCGGTCACTTTGCCAGTCGGCCACGCCTGCGGCAGCGCGGGCAGCAGGTCAATCTGGCCGGGACGGCTGAAGAGCAGCATGGTATTGACAATTTGCGGGATGCCACCGTTGCCGTCGGTGTTGAAGATTTCGGCGTTCGGCTCGTGCGAAGTGATCAGGGACAAGTTCATCGAGCGTTTCACGGCCATGACTTTCAGGCGCCCATAGGCCTCTTCCGGCATGCCCAGAAAGGCCGCCGCCACGCCGCACTGGACCCGGCCGAACGAAGATTGTTCGCCGCCGCCATCGCTGCCGGCGATTTTCACGCGCACGCTCGCCTGTGCCGCCTGGCGCAAGGTGGCGTCCGTCTCGAATAGCGGATCGAAACTCTGGAAGCATGGATAGAGTTGCGAGTGATGACGGTGGCCCGCGACGATGCTGCCGTCCGGCCACTCGGAGAGTTCGCCGCGTTCGTTGATCGGATAGGGCGGCAGTTTCGCCAGCAGCGCCTCCCACTTGGGGAGGTCTTCCGGTGCCACCTTCAATTCGCGGCAGGCGGCGATCAAATGAGTCAGCACCTCGCGGGCGACGGCGATGTCCATGGTCGCGTTGATGCCGCAGCCGGTTTCCGGGTTGTATGACGGGATGAACTCGACCAGCCCGGCCGCGTCATGTTCCGTTAGAAAGTCCTCCTGGAACGCCGCGATCTCCTTGAGCAAGGGCACGCAGCGCCGCAGCAGGAACTCATGATCGTCGGTGTAGGCCGCGTAGTCTGAGAAAAAGCTTGCCAGCCACCCGCTGCCAGCCGTCCAGAACAGCAGGTCCCAATAGCCCCAGTGCAAGAGCAGACCGGTGTTGGACGCGCGTGCACCGCTGAACAAGCCGCGGCAACCGTAGATGCGTTTGGCGTTGAGCCGCCACTCCGGATAGAAGCTCTCGATCTTGCGGAAATACCCTTCCATCAGGTCAGCCAGATTGCCGCTGCACGCGGCCGCCATCGCGGACTGGACGTTGGTGTCGAGCGTGAAGTCGCCCGACCACTGTGGATCCCACGACCCGCTCCAGAGGCCCTGCAAGTTAGGCAGCAACTCGCCGGCCGCACAAATCAACATGTAGCGGCCCGCGTCATACATCTTTTCCATCAACGCCGGCGGCAGGCGGTTTTCCTTGGCCGCCAGGTCGAGCAGTTCCTCGGTCGGCCGCGCCTGGTCCGGGCCGCCGCCGAGGTCGAGCCGCACGCGGTTGAACAAGGCCGCGTGCGCCACCGCGTGCGGCGCTAACAACGTGGCATAGTCGCCATGCACGTCGTCGAGCGACTGGCGCAACTGCGGCAGCAACGCCATGGCGTGCTCGCTCGCCTGATAGGCAAGCACCGAGCTGTCCGCCAGGGCCGGCACGGGCTGGAAGATGCCGGGTTGTTTGAAATCCGGATGGTCCGGCGAGTAGGGCCACGCTTCGCTGAGGGCTTGCGGCAACGGTGTTTTCCATGGCACGATGCGGATGAGCAGCAGCACTTCCCGGCCTTCGTCTTGGCGGATGATGCGGACGGCGGCGTCATAGCCGCCCTTGCCCTTGGCATACACGTTGTGATAGGTCACGGCTTCCGGCGTGGTCTGTTGTTGCGACTGGATGAGCCGATGGCCAAGCGCCGGGAACTCCAGCTCGCACGGTGCCGGACCTGTTAGGGAAAGGGCGATGACATTGTCGGTTCGCGAGACGAACAAGCGGCGCCGGAACTCGCCGCGCTCGTCGCGCCAGCGCACGCACACCTCGCCGGTCTGGAAATTCTCGCTGCGCTGGTAGTCGGTGACCGCACCAGCCGGTTGCTGGCGGATGTTGATGAACAAGCCGGGATGAAACGGATCGGTCGGGATTCTGGGGATGTGATACCCCTGCTCGACAGCCTTGGCACGCAGGAAATCCATCATCTCTGTGGCCGGATAGTAACCTTTGGCCCGGCTGATTCGCCGTATCTCCGGCAGATGCGCTGCCAGGTCTGGCACCACCTCGCGATTGCCGAGCGGCAGGAACAAGCGGCAATGGCTCGCCACCAGCGTCTCATTGGCCGGATCGCCAAACCACAGCGCGCCCATCCGGCCGTTCCCGGTGACGAACCCGTCTTCCCAGCGCTTGGCCGGCACCCGGCTGAGCGAACCACGGAACGCAACAGCGGCGGCGGCCGCAGGCTCGGGCGATGGCTCCGGCGAGGGCATGGCCATCGCCGGCAACATCATGGCAAGCAACCCAAATAACCTGACCCACCCGGCTTTCATGGTTGTTCAATTGGCAAAGGATTGCATCATACGGGTTCGCGGGTATCCATTCTTTCAGGCAAGTTTAGCGCAGATTGGGCTGCGGCGGAGTTGGCAAGCGAACGGGATTCTCCCCCGCCAGCAGGCTGGCGAGGGCTAACAGCGGCAGGCTCGCGGTTGGCCGCACTGGGGCATCTTGACTTCCCGCGCTTGCCGAAGCCGCGAAAATCCACCACGCTGTTGGCGGCGGCCCTCCCGCTCCTGCCAGCCACCCGATCTATCACGCCGTCCACTTCCGTTTTCAGCTCCTCACCACCCCCGCTCCGCGCATGTCCACCTGGCGACCGATTCCCCCCCCCCGATTCTGGCAGCGCTGGCTGCCCGAGTGCTTGCACGGGCCGGTGCGGTGGCTGTTTCGACTATCCATGGTTGGGCTGCTCATCATTTCCGGCCTGGCGTTTTGCTACTTGCTGCTGGCGATGCGCTTTGATTTGAACGAAGTGGCCCGGCTGCCGGCGGATCCGGTTTACTACGACCGGCGGGGGCGGGAGCTTCCCGCGCCGAGCGGGGCCGGTCGCAGGTTGGTCACCCGGCAGGATCTGCCGGACTTTCTCGTGCAGGCCCTGCAAGCCCGCGAAGACGCGCGTTTCTATCAACACTGCGGGATCGATTTCCGCGGACTCGGCCGCGCCACCCTCCGCAATCTCAAGGACCGCGAGTTCACCCAGGGCGCCTCCACCCTCAGCATGCAACTCGCCCGCAACACCTTCGACATCCACGCCAAATCCCTCCACCGCAAATTCCTCGAAATCGCCCTCACCCTGCGCATCGAAGCCCGCTACTCCAAGGACGAAATCCTCACCGACTACCTCAACCGCATCTACTTCGGCGCCGGTGCCCACGGCATCGAACAAGCCGCCCAAACCTATTTTGGCAAACCCACCGGGGCGCTCAAGGAAGGCGAATGCGCGCTGCTGGTCGGCATCATCCGCGGCCCGCGGTTGTTCTCCCCGCTGCGCAACCTCGATGCCGCCATCGAGCAACGCGACCAAACCCTCAGCCGCATGCTGGCCATGGGCTTCATCAATGAGGCCCGGCGCAGCGCCATCAGCGCCCAAGCCATCACCCTCGCCACCGACGAGCAACGGGAAAACCAGCCGTCCTACGCGCTCCGGGCCATGCAGCGCGAACTCAACCTCATTCTTGACGAGCAAGACATCCGCCTCGGCGGACTCCACGTCAACACCACCCTCGATGCCGCATGGCAGGACCGGCTGGATACCGAACTCACCCGCGCCGTCACGGCCTTGGAACAGGAAAAATCCTGGGGGCACCCGACCCACGCCGCCCATCCGGCCGGCACCGAACCTCGCTACGTCCAATACGCTGCCGTGACCACCGAGACCCGCACCGGGGCCATCCTCGCCCTCATCGGCGGTCGCGATTACCAGCACTCGCGCTTCGACCGCACCCGCTCCAGCCGCGATCTGGGTTCCGCCTTTGAACCCTTCGTCGCCGCCGCCGCCGCCGAACGCGGGAAACTCGTCCTGCCCGGCAAACCCGTGCAAACCGGCCGCCAAATCGGCCCTGCGGAAGTCGAGTGCATCGCCAAGCGTTGCGGCCTCGCCGGCCCCTTCCTCCTCATGACCGACGATCTGTTCCGCGGCTCGGTGGCCGCCACTCCCATGGAAATGTCCATCGGCCTCGCCACCCTCGGCAACCAGGGCAAGCGCCCGCGGCCCTTCCTCATCCGCGACCTCCGCGACGCCTCCGGCAAGACCCTCTACACCGCCACCCCGAACCTCAGACCCGCCCTCAGCCCCAACGCCGCACAGGATGCCACCAGCGTCCTGCGCCGCCACGCCGGCACCCGTTGTTTCACCGGCGCCACCGGCTCCGAGCGCGATGCCTGGACCCTCCGCCTCGGCCCCGGCGGCGCCACCGCCATCTGGATCGGCTTTGACCAACCCACCGTCATCGCCCGCGCGCCCAGACTCCAATCCCTGCTCGATGAATTCGTCGCGCGCCTCGGCAATGAATGAGTTCCCGCTCAAACCGCTTTGACAGATCCGCAACCCTCCCCCATACTCCCCCCATGCAGCCCATGCAGTTTGAACAATCCGTCGTTTCCATCCTGAACCGCGACCCGCGCGTTGACCCGCACGCCTACTTCTTCCTCAAGGAGTCGCTCGATTTCACCCTCAAACGCATCACCGAGGCCAATGCCGGCCAGACCCGCCACGTCACCGGCCCGGAACTCCTCATCGGCTTCCGCGATCTCGCCCTGGATCAATTCGGCCCCATGGCCGCCACCCTGATGGCCGAGTGGGGCGTCCGCAAGTGCAGTGACATCGGCGACATGGTCTTTCATCTCATCGAAGAGCAGATTTTCGGCAGACAGGAATCCGACTGCAAGGAGGACTTTTCCGGGATCTTTGATTTGGAGGAGGCGCTGCGCGTGCCCTTCCTGCCGCAGCGGCACCTCACTGCCGTCATGCCGCCATCCCCGCCACCGCCCGCGCCAATTCCACTTGAAATCCCCAGGGCGGCCAAAAATCTGAAAATTTCCTGAAATTGGGCGTGCCCTTCGGCGCGTGGCCACTATACTCGTGCGAAATCTCCGCATGCAAACTGCCATTCGATTCACTTTTCCTCGCGGACGCGCCGTCATCCTCGCGACGGCGTGTTTGGTCGTGTCGCTTGCAGCCAAGCCGCCGCCAGCTCCGCCCGCGTTCGCCGAACGCGAGGTGCAAGAGCGCCGCGCCGCCACCGAGGAAGCCCGGGAACTGCTCGGCAAGGGCGATCAGGCCTATCAAGCCCAACGCTACGCCGATGCCGTGACGGCGTACTCCGGAGCCCGCGAGATGCTGCCGGTCTCCCCGCTCACCGCTGAACTTCGCGCCGCCGCCACCCAGCGCTTCGCCCAAGCCTCCATCGAACACGCCCGCGCCCTCTCCCGTACCGGAGACATCGCCGCCGCCAAATCCGCCGTGGATGCCGTGCTCAATGCCAGCGTCGCCCCCAACGATCCCGCGGCTCTTGCCATGCGCAACCAGTTGAATGATCCGCTCCGCACCAACCCGGCCCTAACCAAGGAACACACCGCCGACGTCGAAGCCGTTCGCATGCTCCTCTTCACCGCCGAGGGGGCCTTCAACCTCGGCAAATTCAACGACGCGAAAAAACACTACGAGGGCGTCCTGCGCATCGATCCCACCAACCGCGCCGCACGCCGCGGCATGGAACAGGTGGCCACCGCCAAATCAGCCTATCAAAAATCCGCCGCCGACCACACCCATGCCGAACTGCTCAGCCAGGTGGATGCCGGATGGGAAACCGCCGTGCCACCCCTGATCCTGGATGTTGCGGCGGTGGATCCCAACGTGCCCGCACCAGCCGGCACCTTCGTTCCCGTCGCGAACAAACTCGAGCGCATCGTGATTCCAAACCTCATTCTCGAGGAGGCCTCGCTGCAAGATGCCATCGACCTGCTGCGCCTCAGAGCCGCCGAACTCGACCAAATCGAACTCGACCCCACCCACCGCGGCGTCAATTTCCATATCAACATTGGCAACGAAACCTCTGAAATCGGCAACACCATCCGCGCCATCCGCTTCAACCTCCGCCTCACCAACACCCCGATCTCCCAAGTGCTCCATTACATCAACGAGCAAACCCACACCACCTACACCACCGACGATTTCACCGTCATCATCAGCCCCCGCGGCCTGGATTCCAAGGAACTCGTCACCCGTGCCTACCGGGTTCCGCCGGACTTCATCTCAGCCCTGAGCGCCAGCAGCGGCGATGCGGCAGCGGCGGACCCATTCGCCACCAAGCCTGCCAAAGGCCTCCTCGCGGAGCGCCGCGGGGCTCTCGAAGCCCTCCGCGAACAGGGCGTTCAGTTCCCGGAAGGAGCCTCCGCCACCTTCAACCCCTCCAACAGCACCCTCCTCGTCGTCAATACCGCCGCCAACCAGGACATCATCTCGCAAATCGTCGAAATCGCCGCCAAAACCGAGCCCGTGATGGTGTGCATCCGCGTCACCATGATTCAGGTTCAGGAAAACCGGCTCAAGGAACTGGGATTCGATTGGCTGCTGAGCCCCGTCGGCTTCGGTGGCACCGGCTGGATTCCGGGCACCGAGGTGCTCAATTTCAGCGGCGGCACCCAAGGCAAGGGCGGCGACCTCGGCGACATGGCCCTGGGCTACGGCCAATTCGAGCGCAATCCTCTGACCGCAGGCAACCGCAGCGGCGATTCGGCCGTCACCGGAAACTCCATCGATGCGCTCATCAAGTCCAGTAACGAAGGTTCCTTATCCGCCGCGACGGGGGTGGCGGCCCGCGCCCCAGGCGTCCTGGCCGTCAGCAGAATCCTCGACAACGGCTCCGTCCAAATGCTCATGCGCGGACTGGACCAGAAAAAAGGCGTCGATATCATGACCGCCGCATCCACCGTCACCCGCAACAGCCAGGCCTCCTCCGTCCGGGTCGTCCGCGAGATGCTCTACCCCACCGAATACGAACCCCCACAACTGCCGGCCGCCAGCAATTCCAACATCATCATCATCGGTCCTGGTGGCATCATTGGCGGTGGCGGTGGCGGTCAAACCCCCATGGTGACCCCGGCCCATCCCACCGCGTTTGAAATGCGCGAAATCGGCATCATCCTTGAGGTCACTCCCACCGCCGATGAAACCAAACACTTTGTCGACGTCGCCCTCAACCCCTCGGTGGTCGATTTCGACGGCTTCGTCAATTATGGCAGTCCCATCAACGCCCCATCCAATGACCCGCTCGGGGGCAATCTCAACCCGTTGCGCTCCAGGACGGTGCAATTGTCCGATAACCGCATCCTGATGCCCGTGTTCAGTGCCCACCGCACCTCGACCAACCTCAGCGTCGCGGACGGTGCCACCATCGTCATCGGTGGACTCCTGCAAAATCGCGTCCAGAACGTGGAGGACAAAACCCCGATCTTCGGTGAACTGCCGCTGATCGGGCGTCTGTTCCAATCCAAGGTCTATCAACCTATTACCACCGCCGTGGTGTTTCTTGTCAACGTTCAACTCGTCGATCCCACCGGCCAGCCTTTCAACCAACGCTGAGCCGGGCGCGGTCCGATCATCCTCCTCAATACCAATCCTCCAGCCCATGCCACCCGCGCCGAGCGAACCGGAAAAATACTCGATCGATGAAATGATGGAACGGCTGAAGGCAAGCCCTTCGGAGGATCCGGCCGTCGTCGGCGAGCGGGTCATTCGGGCCGATGGCACCGAGGCCATCCGCGTCCGCAAGCGCAAGCGCCGTACCGACCAGCCCAAGCGGGAAGAGGCCAAGCGGTTCCGGCGGATCAGGATCATTCAGGTGACCGTGGCCCTCGTTTTGTTGCTCCTCACCGGCTTGGTCATCGTCGGTGCCTATGTTTACGCCAACACCGTCCCCTACCGCAAATCCATCACCCAGGCCATCGCCAGAAGCGCGGGTGCCAGTGTTGAGTTCACGGGCTTCCGCGTCAACCCGGCTACCGCGAATGCCGAAGCCATTGACTTCGAGTGGCCGGCCGGCAATGTGCTCAAATCCATCCAACTCCTCGGCGTCTCGGCCAAAATCTCCCCCTTGAGCCTCTTTGGCACCTCGTTGCGCGGCGATGAGATCAGCGCCCGCGAGGGCAATATCTTCTTGCATGCCCCCGCCCCGGACCAACCGCTCTGCACCCCCTCGGACCCATCCGGCAGCATTCCCGTTCGGTTCAGCCGCATCTTCGTTCCTCGCATCAATATCACCGTCGGCGATCCCACCCAGCCCGCCTTCAAAATCGTCTCCTCCGAGGCCTCGCTCCGGCTGGACAAGGCCAGTAGCCAGACGGTGCTCCATCTCTATCGGGGAAACCTCCAGTTCACCGGGTGGCCCTCGTTCAAGATCGACCGCGCGATCCTGGAATTCCACGGCACGGAAACCGAAGTGATTGGCTTGCGCCTCATCGATTCGCAACCCAAACACGGAGCCCTGGAACTCGCCGGCACCATCCGGCCATTTGCCACGGATTCCCCATCCACCCTGAGTGTGAAGCTCGATAGCTTCGATCTGGGCGAACTCCTCGGCTTGGATTTCGCCGACCTTATCAACGCCAAGATCGACACCCACCCGGTCACCCGCTCCAACTACCTCACATTCGTCCCGGGCTCGCGCACCAGTGCGAACCTCGACATCGCCTTCAAAAACACCATCTTGTCCAAGGTCAGCATCAGGGGCTTTCCCTTCCTCCTGTCACTCGTGCGCACCCTCGATGACAAATGGTATGAGAATCCCTCCTTCATCGATGATGTTTACGGCATCGTTCACCGCAGCGACTCGGGCATTGAAATCCGCGAACTCAAACTGGAAAGCAAATCCCGCATGGCCATCAAGGCCACCATCACCGCCACCCCTGACAAAGCCCTCTCCGGCACCATGGAAATCGGCATTCCGGACTCCGTCGCGGAACTCTCCCTGAATGCGAGAATCGACTCCATGCTCTCCCCGCCCCACGACGGTTTCCGCTGGTTGACCCTCAAGCTTGGTGGCACGCTCACTCACCCGAGTGATGATTTTGCCGCCCTCTACGCGGCCGCCAAGGACAGTTCCACCGAGCAATCCACCCCGCCTGACACCTCCGACGAGGCCGGTCGGCCCGGCGTGGACCCGGGGAAGGCGTTTGACAAAATCACTCGCCCCGGCGGCCCTTGAGTGCCACCTTGCCACGCCCCTCTGCAAGCTATTTCCCCATGGCAATCCAGCAGATCCGGTCTATACTGACCCCGCTGGGATAATCGCAAGCCCACACTTTTCACCCTCAACCAAACCAACCAATTCCATGCAAACTGCCAACGTCAACCTGCCGATCACCATCACCGTTCGACACGAGGAAGTCACTGATTCCCTGCGTGACTATGTGCATAAGAAAATCGAAACCCTCCACCTCGATTATCCCCGCATCATCGAAGCCAAGACCGTGCTCGACGTGCAGAAAAACCGCCACGTCGCGGAAATCATCCTCTTTTGCGCCAATCACATCACCATCGAGGCCCACACCGAGGGCAAGGACATGTATGCCGCCATCGATGAAACCATCGAGAAAATCGCCCGTCGCATGCGCAAGCACAAGACGCGCCTGATGAAAAAACACCGCCCCCATCGCAACGAATCCATCCGCCACCTCGACGAGCGCTACTTCTCGGATGCCGTCCTCGATCATCCGGAAGACTCCGACGTCGATCCCGAGCCCTACCTCATCCATCTGGACAACTACACCATCCGCACGATGTACAAGGAGGACGCCATCATGCAACTCGAACTCTCGGACCGCCCCTTCGTCCTCTACAAGAGCGCCCGCCGCGGTTGCCTCACCATCGTCTATCGTCGCAAGGACGGCGAGTATTCCGCCATCGATATCAAAGACAAGGACGAGGTCGCCCACCCACCCGCCTGACAGGTCGTCACCGCTGCAGCCGGATGGTCAAACTCGGCCACAGGCCAGGATTCGGCTAGGTATAGCTCCGCCCCGCGCATGACGGAGCTTCTCCTGAAGCAACCAGCCTGCATCGGAGGCTCTGCGCCAAAGCCGTCAAGCAAGTGCCATTTTTTGGTTGCTTCCTTCCCTACCGCCACGACAATCCCACCGCCATGCTTGATATCCGTGTCATTCGCGACAATCCCACCGCCGTCCAGGATCGCCTCAAAACCCGCGGCGGCGAGCACTGGCAGCTCGTCGCTGAGGTCGTCGCTTGCGACGAATCCCGCCGCAGTGCCGAAACCGCCAAGCAGCAGCTCCAAAACTCCCGCAAATCCATCTCCAAGGAAATCGGCGCGCTCAAAGCCAAGGGCGCTGACACCTCCGCCATCGAAGCCCAAGTCCGCGCCATCAACGAGCAAATCACCACCCTTGATGCCGAGGCCGAAGCCGCCTCCGTCCGCCAAACCGGGTTGCTCCTCAACCTCCCGAACCTCCCGCATGCGGCCTGCCCGCTCGGCACCGACGAGTCGGCCAATCCGGTCGTCCGCGAGTGGGGCACCCAGCCCGCCATCGACCACCCGCAGGATCACGTCGAACTGGCCACCGCACTCGGTTTGATCGACTGGGATGCTGCCATCCGCATCGCCGGGGCCGGCTTCGCCGTCTATCGCGGCAGCGGTGCCCGCCTCGAACGCGCCCTCCTCAATTTTCTGTTAGACACGCAGCTCGCCAATGGTTATGAGGAGGTGAACGTCCCCCATCTGGTCAAGCGCGAGTGCATGGAAGGCACCGGCCAGCTTCCGAAATTCGAGGCGGACATGTATGGCACCGAGCCCGCCGTGAGCGATGGCCGCAACACGCTGTTTCTGGCACCCACGGCCGAAGTCCCGGTGACCAATCTCTATCGCGACACCCTCCTCACCGAGGCCGCGCTGCCGGTGAAACTGGTCGCCTACACTCCGTGCTTCCGCCGCGAGGCCGGCGCCGCCGGACGCGACAACAAGGGCATCATCCGCATGCATCAGTTTGACAAGGTGGAACTCGTCCAGATCGTCCATCCGGATACCGGCCTTGAGGTGTTAGAGCAACTCACCGGCCATGCCGAGTCCATCCTCCGCAACCTCGGCCTGCACTACCGCGTCATCGAGCTGTGTACCGGCGAGGTCGGCCAGTCGGCAGCCAAGACCTACGACCTCGAAGTCTGGGCACCCGGCCACGGCAAATACCTCGAGGTGTCCAGTTGCTCCTGCTTCGGCGATTACCAGGCCCGCCGCATGAAGCTCCGCTTCAAGGACCGCGCAGGCAAGAACCGCTTTCCGCACACCCTCAACGGCTCCGGCACCGCCCTGCCGCGGCTCTACGCAGCCCTGTTAGAGCAATGCCAGCAACCGGATGGCAGCATCCGCATCCCGGAGGCCCTGGTGCCGTACTTCGGGGCGACGAGCATCACGGTTCCTGATCCCGGCGGAAAATGAGTTGGCCCTTGTTGGCGTCTCAGACGAATCCGTGAATCATCCGCGCATGGGTTTCGGGTGGCAGCAGTGCCGATAAGGTGTCATGTCTTGCTCTGTTTTGATCATTGAATGTTGGAAGTTGAATGTTGAATGTTGAAATCTTCGGCATGCCTCATGGGAACCCCGCAGCTCTAACGGTTTAGCCATAGCGGTGTGGCGGGCTGCGCCCTTCCCACCGCACTCCATACCTTGGCTCGCGCCTGGGCAGGTGAGAGTATGGAGTGCGGTGGGAAGCGCAGCGCCACACCGCTTTGGCTAAATCCCGGCGCGTGCTGCGGCCCAAACATCCTCCGGGTCGTCACCAGGATTCGGCGTTCCCGTTCTCTGCATCAGAACCCGGTGGGCGGGTGTGGCACCGGGAGTAACGTGGGCGCGATAGGGAGCCACC
>JAPLUI010000354.1 GCA_026397725.1 Verrucomicrobiota bacterium
CGAAATCCTGCGAAACAAGTCCTTGCTCCCCAGCCCCGCCGCGATGCTTTCCGCCACTCAGGCTTGCTGGCTTCAGGCTCTATCATCCGAACCCCCGCCGTCAACAGCCAATTTGAAAAACTTTTTTTCATGCGGTGCCGGGTGACGCACCCGGCCGGCAGCATGGGGCCACGGAGCGGCGGACTCCGCTCCGCCGTGGTCCATGACCGGCCAATGAGTGAATGGGGAACCGCTTGCCCCGGTCCCCGCATGGTCCGGGGCGATCCGGCAACGCGCACCGCGTTAGTCGAGCGGGTGTTCGACCCACGGGGCAAAGTGATAAGTGCGCTTCGGAGCCGGAGCCAAGCGGAGATCGCCCAACTGGCTGTGTCGAATCCTTGGGCAAATCGCCCTTCCGTGATTTTGTCATGCACCCCAATCCGCCATCCGGCCGGTGAATCCGGATGGATGAGTTGTCAGTTGGCCCGGGTGCGATAGAAGGCCTGCGGCAGCGGCGGCGCGAGGTCGATGAGCGCAATTTTGCCATCGGCGCCGGCAATGACGGTGGCCAGGTCGCTCCAAGTTGTCAGGTCGGGGCTCCGCTGGATGATATAGCTGCGTCCCGGAATGCCGCGGAACACCATTTCGGCAATGCCGTCGTGCAGCGAGAATGCGGTTAGGTTCCGCGCCGCCGCGTCGGCCCCGGCGGGAGCTGCGGTCACGGTGAGGGTGAGGGTTCCCCGCCCGGTCGCGCCGCGGGCGTCGGTGAGTTCCACCTCGAAGCTGTCGGTGCCGACCAAACCGGCGGGCGGGGTGTAGTTGACGGTGGCTGTTAGGGCCACCGTGCCGCCCTGGGCGCTGGGGCCGATGGCTCGGGTCAGGGTGATCGCATCGCCGTCCGCGTCGCTGGCGCGGGCCAGGATTTTCGCCGGCTGGATCGACAGCATCTGGCCGGCCTTGGTACTCAGCGCGTAACCGGCGAACACCGGGGCGTGGTTGCCCTGACCGCTCAGGGTCAGGTCGAAGGGGTTGTGCGCGGGATCATTGCTGGCGAGGTGCAGGCCGGCGTCGCGCGTGCCGCTGGCGGCAGGCGCGAAGGTGAGCGTGAAGGTGGTGCTGCCGCCGGGGGCCACCGTGGCGGCTGGCGGGGTGCTCACGGTGAAATCGCCGGCTGCGGTGCCGTCGATGGTGACCGCGATTCCCGTCAGGTCGGCAGCCCCGGTGTTGCGGATGGTGAAGTCCTTGGCCGCTGACTGCCCGATAAGCACCATGCTGAAATCCACCGTGGAAGCCCCATCGGTTAGGGCCGTGCCGGCCGGCTGTTCCACCACGATGCGCTGCAGCGGGGTGGCAAGGAAGGCCCGCAGGATGCCGTCGCCGCCAGCGGCCAGCAAGTAGCCGTTAGAATAACTCAGGGCGCCACCGGTGTTGAGAGTTTGGAGCAATTGCCCGTCGGCGAGCTTGAAGATCCAGGTTTTGGCCTCGCTGGAGATGAGCAAACGGTCATTGAGCAGGACCGCTTGTCCGCCCAAGGGTGCGGCAACCGTGGCATCGGTTTGATAGACCAACCCCGGAACGCCATCGGCCAGCGAGTAGCTGTTTACGGCGTTGCCCAGAATCGCATAGGCCCTGCCGAAACCGATTGCGGGCATGCCGCGGAAGGCACCCGCGACCTGCCAGCGAAGGGAGCGGGAGCTGAGATCCACACCGGAGAGTGCCGTCGAACCGGCAAGCACCGCGCAGTCGGACCTGACGGCAAACGCCGCTCTGCCGGCCAGGTTGTCCACGCTCCACAGGGTGGAGCCATCGCCCGGACTGTGTTCCCTGAATGAGCTGTTCAGCCAGGTGAACAGGCGGTCGGTATGAACCGCCGGGCTCCATCCGTCAGAATCCGTTAGATCCCCCACCAACCGTTGGGTTCCGGTGAGTTCATAGCCGTAGAGGTACCCATAGTAACCGTTGATGGCAAAGAGGCCTTCGCCGGTAACCACCGGCGGGCCGTAATAGTAACCCTGGGCGGCGAACGCGGCCTGCCACTCACTGGTGCCGGTGGCGGCGTTCAGGCACCGGATGACCCCCGGATATTGGAAATAGACCCGCCCGTCCTGCACCGCAGGCGAACCGCCGCCGCCGCCGCTGGTGGAAGGCACTGCGAACGTCCACAGCGCCGCGCCGGTGGTTAGATCGAGGGTGGTGAATGGCTTGCCCCCCGCCGAGGAAGGCCCCACATGGACCCGCCCGTTCGCAATGGCTGCCTGCGAGAAGCTCGCACCCAGGCTGACGGTCCATGCGGGTGCGAATTGGTAACCGTCCAGCGCCGCCGCGTGATGGCCGTGATGGGCCGGGGAGTTGCCATAGGTCGCCCAATCGCCCGCGTTCAACGTTGCCGCCCGCACCGTGACGACCGCGTCATTCGAGGTCACCTGGCCTACCACGTTGGCAACCCGCACCGCGTAAGTGCCGGACTCGGCGGCGCTGATTTCATTCAAGAACAAGCGCGTGCCGGTGGCCCCCGGAAGGTCCTGGCCATTCCTGCTCCACTGCCAGGTGAGGGGACCGATGCCGGTGGCGGTGGCGGACAGGATGACATCACTGCCGAGCGGGGACGTTTGCGATGCGGGAGACAGGGTTAGCACCGGCAGCGCGTCTGCGGCGATCATCGTGACCACCGCTGTTTGATAGGCCCTGGCTCCGGCAGGGTCGGCGACGCTCCAACGCAGAAAATGCGTGGCGCCCGCCGCGCCGGCGGGGGTGCCGGTGAGCTTGGCCTGCCCGGCCCCCGAATCCTGCAGCGACAAGCCCGCAGGGAGCACTTCGGACTGGATGGTTAGACCGGCGGCACCATCCGGGTCAGTGGCGCTGACCGTCAGGTCCAGGGAGCGGCCCACCACGAGTTGGGTGGGCGGCGGACTGGTGAAGCGGGGCGTGCGGTTGACCAGGCTCGCAATCCGGTAGCTGTGGATTTCCTTGGAGGAGGCCACATACAGCACCCCGTTGCGGACCGCCAGCGAAGCGCCGAAACGGAAGAAGCCGCTGGTGATCGTGGCGCCAATCCGCCAGGTGCTGCCGGTGCGGTGAAACACATACACCACGCCTGTGGAGCTGCCCCTGACCATGGCGGTCGGGTCGCTCACAAACAGGATGTCGCCGGCCAGCGCCACGGCGTAACCGAAGCCGTTAGACGAAGATCCTCCGGTCGGGTTGGGAATGTTGGCGCTTCGCGGCCACGAGGTGGCCGACGCCCGGGTGAAGACGTTCACCTGGTTGACGTTGCTGCTCCCGGTGCCTAACACGGCCAGGTCGCCGTCAAGCGCCACTGCGGCACCGTGGGTATAGTCAACACCGGTGGCCGCAGGCGGCACCAGCGACGCCTGCTGCACCCAAGTGCGCGAGCCCGGCTGGAATTCGAAAATGTAGGCTCTTCCGTTCGTGGTCCAGCCGGCGGGTGCCCCGATCAAGGCCCGGCTGCCTTGCATCGCGATGGCCGCGCCAAAATTGTCTCCCGAGAAGCCGTCGGAGGCCTGGAATTCCTGCATGAAGGCGAAGTCCGGCCACTCCCGGTAAACCGCCACCCGGCCGCGACCACCCGGCATGCCGGCCATGAACAGGTTGCCGTCATAAACCACGCTCGAGCCTAACAAAGCGGCGCTTGGCGCGGAGGGCGGGCCGACGGTACTTACGGTTTGCCAGCGGTCCTTGACCAGCGCTTGCACCGTGAGGGTGCCGTTGGTGGCACCGGCAGTGCCGCTCAGGGTGTCGCCGCGATACCCCAGCACCGCCAGGTGCTCACCGAGGGCGTATTTCAAGGAGGCATAGGAAGGATAGCCGGAACTAACCGTGGATTGCCAGGGAATGGGATGGCCGTCATCCGGGCTCACCCGGAGGGCGTGGTACTCCCACCCGTACATGCTGCCGGACGCCAGGCCGCTTTCGCTGATTTGCAGGCTGGTGCCTATGGCGCTGGTGTTGGTCGAAATCACCACGGGCGGCGCGACTGCGGGCATCGGCACGTCGAACCACCAGACGGCGCCTTTGGTGACGCCGCCGGGCGTGATGGCGTCTACCCGCCAGAAATACCGCTGCCCGAAGGCGGGCGGGGTGGTTAGGGTCCAGTGGGTGGTGGTGGTGGTGCCGAGTTGCAGGGGCGAACCGGCAACGGCGGCCAGCACGGCGGCCTGGGTGGTGCCGAGGAATATCCGATACGAGGTGGCGCTCGGCACCGCGGGCCAGGCGAGTTCGGTCGGGTCGCCGAAAGCAAGCGCCTCGCCCAGCACCGGATAGAGACCGGGAAAGGGCACCAGCGCAGCCAGCCTCACGCTGCTGACCGTGCGGGTCGTCGCGTTGTAGAGAACCAGAAACTCGTCACTGCTGGAGACCGTGCTCAACGCGGCGGTGAATGGCAGGCTGGCCGCCTCGGTGCCGCTCTTGCTCCACCAGATTTTGGCCGCGCCGATTGCCAGACTGCCATCCGACACCGTACTCTTGACCGATTCGCCGGCGGAACCGACGCGAGTGAGCGACGGCGAGTCGAACGCCGTGCTCCACGAGAACAAGCGGGTGCCATCCGGGCTGAGCAAGTGGCGTTCGGAATTGCCACGATAGAGATTCAAGGTGCGGACGTAAACCGGGGTGTCGGTGGTGACGTCGAATTGGATCAGATCGACGTTGGTGCCCGGACCGGAGACGTAATAGTTGCGGCCTGCGGGATCGACCTGGCCATAGTAAAGTTGCGACATGTTCATGTTAGCCAGCACGCTGCCGGTGGCGGCATCCAGGACCTCGAAGGCGTCCATCCGATTCACAAAGAGCCGCCCTTTGCGGTCTGCCGCGACGCCTTGGATGTCGCTGGCCACCGCGAGTGGCGGCAGCACGGAGAAGGCGGCCAGATCCACCACCTGCATGCGCGGCTTGTCCTTGTTAGAGACGTAGAGCCGGTCGGCGGCGGGGTTGATGCTGAAATCATAGGCGTTGCTACCGACCGGCAAGACCCTCTCGATGGTGCCGGTGGCGGCCCGGATCGCGAGGAGCTGGCTTTCCTCGGCGGTGGCGGTGCCGCGGTGCAGGCCGTACACCCAGGCCCGCGACGGGTCGGCCTTGAGCGCGACCAAATCCGGAGTGTAGAGGACCACGCTGATAGGCACGTCCAGGGTCATGCCGCCGGCGGTGATGCTCAGGCTGCCGGAGTAGGTTCCGGCGGCCAGGCCGGCCGGCACCAGCATGCCGGTTAGAGGGGTGCCCGCCGTGCCGGTGGTGGCCGCCGGCGTGAACCATGGCAGCGATTCGCTCAGGCTCCAGGCGGCGGGTTGGCCGTCACTGCCCGTCACCGCGATGGCGACGGGTTGGGGTTGGATGCCGAGTGGCAGCCGCATGCTCACTGCGGTCGGGTTCACCAGGAACGAGGAGGTGGCGAACGATCTAACGGTTCCGGCGCCCATGGCCACGCCGCCGGCTCCGATGGGCACCACCCGCCAGTAATAGCGCTGGTTGATCGGCAGGGCGGTCGTGAGATCGAGGAAGGTGCCCGGGGTCTCGCCCAGATAGGCGGCCGCGCCCGGGGTGGCGGCCATCACCTCGGCCTGGTTGGTGCCCAGATAGATTTGATACCGGTTGCTGCCGGTGGTGGCGGGCCATTGGAGTCGGTTGGGACTCATCACCACGGAGCCATTGCCGGGAAAGACCGCCAGGCCGAGCGGGCCGGCGCCGAGGGTGGCTTCCAGATCGACCCAGCCGAGTGTCTTGGTGGTGGTGTTGAAATAGACCAGAGCGGATAGGTCCGGCAGCAGGGCCTGCACGGTGGCACTCACCGGCATGGCCGCCACCGCCGCCGCGGTTTGCACGTCATGGATGGCCCCGGCACTGACGGCGATGCTGCCGTTGGGCGCGAGCGAATAGATCTCGTCCAGATAGATGTTGGGAAAAACATCCAGATGGGCCTGGTCGATCATCCGGTCCTTGATGATCAGGCGGCTGCCATCGCGGGTGAACAACACCGGCGTGTCCAGCGGGTCGCGGGCGAAATTGGGGGTGGAGTAACTGGCGCTCGCGGCATACCCCTCCAAGGCACCGGTGGCCGCGATGTTGAAACGGACGATGAAGGTGCTGCCGAATCCGGCGCCGTCGCCGTATTGCGCCCAGGCGAAGAGTTGGGTGCGGGCGGGGTTGAGGCTGAGGTCGCCATAGCCGAAGTTGTTACCGGTGTCGGGGCTGCTGCCGGAGGAGGAGCCCAGGGTTTGCAGGACGGTGCGGGTGGCGGTATTGAAGACCCGCAGCCGCGGCCCCCATTGCTCGTCCACATAATAAACGAGGTTGCCTTTGCCACATTTGAGGTGCGCGCCAGGTTCGGTGGCGCCACGGCTCCGGCTGCCAAACTCGAGCAGGGGAATGGTTTCGGTGAGCTGGCAGGTGGCCAGGTCGATGACCGAGATGGACGGCTCCTTGGAGTTGATCACCATGAGCCGGGTGCCATCCTCGGTGAAGTCCAGATCCGTGGGTTCCTTGCCCACCGCGAGGGTGCGGAGCATGGTCCGACCGATGGCGTCAATCACCACGAGCTGGCCTTGGTTCACTCCGTTCCTGTTAATGGCATAGATGACGGGCCGGGCCGGGTCGGGGAGGAATTTGGCGATGGCGGGGGCATCAATCCGGAACACCACCAACACCTCGAAAGTGGCGGGACCCGAGCTGATCCGGAGAGTGGTCTGGTAAGTGCCGGCGGCCAGCGTGCCGGGGCTGAAGCGCAGGCTCGGCGCGGTCGGGGTGGTGCCCTCCGACGCGACCAGGCTGACCCACGCGGGAGCGCCGGGGAGGGTGGCGGACCACGGTTGGGGGTCGGGCAGATTGGCCACCAGCGGCACCGTCACGGTGCTGGAACTCACCCCGCTGACGGTGGCATGGTTGACGGTGGCCGGAACGGTTAGACGCGGGGCCGTCACTTCGAGGGAGACCGGCACTGCGGTCAGCAGGGCCCCGGTGGGGCTCTTAACCTTGAGGGTTGCCGCGAAACTGCCGGGTAGCATCCCGAAGGCATCGGCGCTCGCCGTGGCCAGGGCCGCGCCGGCGGCGGGCGAGGAACCGGCGGCCGGGGCCAGCTTCAGGAACGCGTCAAGCGGCACGGGCAGCGTGTCTAACAATCTGACGGCCAGCCCCTCGAAGACGGCGTCCGGCTGGACGGTGTTGGTCAGGGTGGTGAACATCAGATAGTAGAGCCGTCGTTTTCCCGTCAGGTCCGCGACCCGGTGTTTTTCGTCGGAGGCGGCGGTGGCGGTGCTTTGGGTGAGGCCATCCTGGTCGATCAGGATGAGGTGGTTGACGTTGCGCCCGTAAACGATGGCGGTTTTTGCGACAAAGGCATTCCAGCGTTTGCCATGGCGGGTGAGGCTGAACTGGCTCGTTTGCCGGGATTGGCCGGAGGAAAAGGCCCCGGCCACCTCAAACCACGAGACGCCATTCAAATCCGCACCGAAAATGAACAGGCCGGGGAGCTTGCGGGTGAAGTAACGCCCGCCGGCGCCGAGGGTGGCGGCGGTGGCGATCATGTTGTTGGAGTAGCTGAGCGGGCCGCCGAGGTTGGTGGTCAGCTTGTTGCCTTGGGCGAAGATCGCGGTGCCTGAGGCAACCCCGGTGGCAATGGCCGTCCCGGTTTCGCCCTCGGTGAAATCAAGCCGATTGGGCAACGGGCCGTTGAGCGTGGTGCCGGAGGCATTGATCGCCGCCAGCGCGCCTTCCAGGGTGTCGGGTCTGCCGCTGTCGTCGAGAAGTTCGAGGTTCCAATCCACCGCGCCGGTGCTCGGGTTGGCGATTTCAAGGGGCACGCTGGCGCTTTCCCCGGAGCGCACCGTTAGATTGAGCGGGTCGGGCGTCACGGTTAGGGCGGTGGCGGCCGGGTTGACCACCAGGGATTGCGCCACCGCCGGGGCCGGATCAAAGACCGCGTTGCCG
>JAPLUI010000024.1 GCA_026397725.1 Verrucomicrobiota bacterium
CACCTGTGCCATGGTGGTGAAGGTCCAGGTGGTGTCGTCGGCGATGCCGGCGAAGGGGTTGCCCACGATGTCCGTGATCGCGGTGTCGTCGATCCGGATGGCGTAGTTCGTGAGAGCGGCGAGACCCGCCGTCGGATGGATCGTCAGGACCGGGCCGGACACCGAGACTTGGGGATCGGTCACCGGAATCTCTGTTAGAGCAAGGGTGTCGAGGTTCTTGATCGTGATGTTGCCGGTGCCGCGCGCGATGTTCTCGGTGAAGGTCGCCACGAGATCCGTGCTGCCCGCCACCACGCCGGTCGCGTTGTTAGGCGGGTTCAGGGGGGGGGGCGATGGTCGGCGCGATGTTGTCGGTACCAGGGGTTGGCACGCCGATGACGTCGATCTCGCGCATTATAGTGAGATTGTCATACGAGTTGACACTATTGACAGTGAACTTGATGTACTCGACGCCAGTGGCGAGTATGTGGCTACTACTATTATCAGTCAAGGTGACTTTGGTCGCACCTTGGCTACTCAAATCCGGCAACAGCAGCTCACAGTCCACCGTCGCCAAGGTCGTGTAGGCTGACGCGCCTTTGAGCTTGACTTCCACCGTATAGCCCTGATTTCCCCTCCCCGCGCTGCCCCAGGCGGCGATGCTTTGGATCGAGGTGAGGTCGTAGCCAAAGGGCGCCATGCCAAGGTGGTATGCGGCGGTGGCGCCGACGGCCCCAAAGGCTCCTTGGTCATGACGTGAAGTGTCACCGTGAACCCCATCATTCAGTGCCGCCACGTTCGAACCGCCGTCGGGCTTCCAGGTGCCGGTGGTGGTCGCCGTCAGGCCGGTTAGAAGATCGGTAGTGCTGACATCGGTCTGGTATTCCAGTTCATTGAGGCTGGAGACTGGGTCCTGTACCAGTGTTGCGGTGGCCGGGGTGGCGGCGAGGGCGAAGGCGGCGAGCGCCGCAGCGGCGGAACCCCAGAAGGTGTTCGGGAGGTGTTTGGTTGTGCTTATCATTCGGTTGGTGTTCATGGCGATTTTGGATTGGTGTTTTCGAACGGGTGGTAAGGTTGGTGCGGGGGATGGGTTGAGGCGGGAGGCTGCTTGGAGGTCGAAGCGTGGTGTCAGAAGGGATCGCGCGGTTGCGGCGGTTCGGTGGCGGGTTTGATTATGTTAGACCGGGATGACTGGCACAAGTTCCACCGGCGGGGTGAGCGCGGGACGCGAACCGGGGAAGACATTGCTTGCGCTGGCGTTCAAATAAGCAAAAAAATTCCCGTCTGTCTATGGGGTTTTTGGCAGAAAATCATCGGTTTTTTGGCAGAATGGCACATATTCATGGGTGCTGGCAATCATCTAGAGGACCAAAGGTCCGATCCACGAAAGCCCAAGGGCAGCGCCCTGATCGTTATACACAAATCGCGGGGAATGAATCCCCTCATGATATGGATCGCGGATGGGTCTTGCTCAGTCGCGGAGCGACCCGGAGAGTGGTCCTGCTACTATGAGATGTGTATAACGATCAGGGTCCGGCCACCTGCTCTTCAACGACCTTCACATGAAAAGCGATTTCCTGGCGAGGCTTCGCCTCATGCCAAAAATGGATTGGTGCTTTCCGGGATAGGGCCGTCCGGCCCGAAGGCCGGACGACGCCCCCCACAGAACCGGACGAGCCCAATTAAGGCATCCGGTTCCTCAAGCTCCGGTTTCGCCCCCAGTGCTATCTGCCACCGTCGGTGTGACACATGGGTCCGGGCTCAGGTCCCGGATGTGTTTCAAGTGACAGTTCCGTAGTCCCGATATCCTCCTTGGCTAGTCACGGGCTCCTTTGGGTGAGTTACCCCGCTTTCAATCGCTACTATGAAGATACTAAGACTGCCTCTGCCCGTCTCTCGCGCCTTCGCCTTGCGCTCGGCGTCCGATACCCCGGAGTTGCTTCCTCTTTCTTGGCGGTCGCGGGCGGAAAGCTCGCCTGCGGCCTCGGACCTTGGTCAGCCGGTGTGGTCCGTGATCCGGCATTTGTTTTCTCCGTGGAGACAGGAGGCTCTCCCAGCTTCCCTGGAGACCCCGATACCGCTTTGCCCTGCTCTCAGACCCCGGGCGGACCTCCACGCCAGACCATTGCGGCGCTTCGGTGTTGCCCCCGCCATCAACACCACGAAGGCTCCCCCTTGCTATCAAATTTCGAGGCTCAATCACACGGCTTCACGGCTCGCTGCCTACGCTTGAAGACGCCATTTCTGGTCGCCAACCAAGGCTCGCTTCCGGTGGATGGTCAATCCTTTCCAGACGGGTCGGTTCCCGCCGGGTCTCTCCAGTGGCTTTCAGTTGCTCGCTTTCGGTTTCTCCTTTCGGTTTGTTGTTGCTTACTTACGAGCGCCTTCCCCGCCTCTCAGGGCTTTGGCTGGCGCCAGCCGATTGATGATTTCTGATCTCTGATCTGAGCTTGAAATCGAGCTTCCGCGCCAAGCTGGCTCACTTCAAAAATCCAAAATCAACAATCATCAATCGGAAATCAAACCGGTTCTGAAAATCCGGCCTAACCGCAACATCTTCACTCTTTCAAGGATTCCGGAGTCCGGTCGGCGATTTTCCTTGCCCGGCCTAGAATCGGTGATAGCAATTCCCTTGCGAGGGCGTTTTCCCCAGGCCGACCACCGAACGGAGTCCGAACTTCCGGGAGACTGTTCCACCTGTAACAATCTCCGTGTGTTTGATCCGATCAAACTAAACGTTGGACCATGGAGGAGGAAATGAATGATATGACAAAGCTATTACCGATGATGATGGGTGTCCTGTTTGCATGTTGCTCAGCGAGCGTAGGCGAGGAGAACCGCCCACGAGCCATCGTCGGGGCAATCCGCTGGGATGCCTGGCATGGGGATGCTGAGGGGCCTGCTTCGCCAGGTCTGGCCGTGGAACGATCACTTGGGCCGAAGCATTGGCATTACCGGCTTCCCTTCTACGCCAAGGTCGTTGGCGAGAACAAGGTGGAGGCTCGGGCCAACACGCAGGCAATTATGGATCAGGAGATCACCTATGCCAGTAACGCCCAATTGGATTACTGGGCGTTTCTCACCTATGATCCCATGTCGTCCATGAACATCGGCCTGCGGCTCTATCTCTCCAGCCCTCTGAAATCGAAGGTTGAATTCTGCGTTATTTGTCATCACATCCGCAAGACACCGGAGGAGATCGATAGGCTCGTCGGATATATGAAGGATCCGCAGTACGTGAAAGTCCTTGGCGACAGACCGCTCGTCTATGTCTTTCAGTGCGATGCGCAAAAGGCCTTCTTTGACGCCCTGACCAAGGCCATGGGAGAGGCCGGTCTGAAGCGTCCCTATCTGGTCAATATGGGCAATACGAAGGATGGGATTGGCTTTGACGCGGTGAGTTCATACGTGGGGACCGACCGCAACTCCTGGACACAGGGGCGCAGGGTGATCCCATCCATCAGCACCGGGGGCGACCGCAGCCCGCGCGTGGAAAATCCGGTTCCCTGGGAGGGCGGCGGCGCAGGCAAGCCGGTCGAGGTCGGTCCCCTGGATTCCCCCGAAAAGACGGCAGCTAACATTGCCGGAAGAGTGGCGTCGGCGCTCGAATGGAACCGGAACAATCCCGATGCGGGGGAAGCCAACGCCGTGATCATCTATGCGTGGAACGAATTCGACGAAGGCGGCTGGATCTGCCCGACGCTGTCCGAGGGAACCGGCCGTCTGGATGCGATTCACCGTGTTCTGACGGCGGCTGAAAAGCGGGCCGTCCAATCAAAGCCTGAAGGCGACGGCTTGAAGCCCGCGCCCTAGGCCGGGCGTTGGACTCCATAATGAATAATCAGGTAGACACCCATGAACAAGGGCCCTAACAAAGTGGTGATGGACTTAACGACTTTGACGGCCCGACTCATGCTCGCCGGGCTGCTCGCCGGGCTGCTGGCCGGGAATGCAGCACGGGCGGAGGCGGCGGAGCATGCGCCATTGCCCGTTGCGCCCCGCGGCGGGGCACTGCTAGAGGCATTCCGCGTGCCGCCGGATTCGGCGCGGATGTGGACCTGGTGGTTTTGGCTCGGCGACAAGGTGGACCGGGCGAGCATCACCGCCGACCTCGAGGCGCTCAAGGCGGAAGGCATGGGCGGGGTGACCGTGTACAGCCTGAGCGGCCAGGGCGTGACTTCCCAGGGGCCCAACTATATGAGTCCGGAGTGGCGCGAGTTGTTCAAACACACCGTCAAGGAAGCCGGCCGGCTCGGACTCGGCGTCAGTGCCATGTTATGCAGTGGCTGGAATGCCGGTGGCCCGTGGATTCAACCCGCACAGGCGTGCAAACGGCATGCCAGCTCCGAACTCATCCTGCGCGGGCCGCGACATTTCACCGGCAAGCTGCCGGCAGCGCCCGCGGACGCGCGGTTCTATCAGGATGTGGCGGTCCAGGCGTTTCCTGTCAATGCGGCGGCTCCCGTGCCGGTGCTCAGCGCCAGCAGTTCCCACGCAAGCTATCCGGTTGGCAATGCGGCTGATGGCGATCCTAACACATTCTGGGTCAGCAATGGCGGCCAATCCAACCAGGGACCAAGCCGCGGGAAACCGGAATGGCTCGTCGTGGATTTGGGCGGGTCACGCGTGGTCCACGGGGTGACGATTGCGCCGCGCCCCGGCTACGGGCCGCGTGATGCCGAATTCCAGGTCTCATCGGACAACCGCAATTTCATGACGGTGAAGTCTATCGTCATGGAAAAGGACAAGCCCATGGAGATTGTGACTCCCGGCCAACCAGTGCGCTATGTGCGCTTGTTCATCACCTCCTCGTGGTCACCCCGCAACGAGAATGTCCAGGTCTGCGAGTTCATCATCGACGGCCGGAGCATAAGCCGGGACGTGCCACCGGCATCGATGGATCTGAAAACCATGGAAAACTCTATCGACAGCACCGCCGCGACCAAAGATATCAACGCGGCTCCGCAGATCCCGCTGCCTGCCGCGGCCCCGGGAACCGCCATCGATCCGGCGACGATCCTCGACTTGACCGCCAAATGTGGCAGCGACGGCACCCTCGACTGGGAGGTGCCGGATGGGCAGTGGAAGGTGCTGCGCAGCGGCTACACCCTGACAGGCAAGACGACTACGGCGTCGTCGCCAACGGGCAATGGTTTCGAGGCCGATCCGCTGGATGCCAAAGCCATGGATTTCCAGTTTGCCAATGCCGCCGCACCGCTGATCGAGGATGCCGGCCCGCTGGCGGGCAAGGTGTTCCGCTCGGTGCAGATCGACAGTTGGGAGAACGACCTGCCGAACTGGTCGGGTGGCTTCATCGACGACTTCAGGAAATTCCGCGGCTATGATCCGCGTCCCTATCTGCCGGCCCTAACGGGAAAAATCATCCGTGACTCCGCAGTCACCGATCGTTTCCTGTATGATTATCGCCGGACACTGGGGGATTGTGTGGCCGAGCATTACTTCGGGCGGCTCAGCAAGCTGGCGGAGGCCAAGGGACTGGTCCAACAGAGTGAGGCGGGCGGGATGTGCACGCCGAGGGTGATGGCGCTCGATGCCCTCAAGAACCTCGGCCGTTGCGCCATTCCCATGGGTGAGTTCTGGCAGGATGGCACCTGGATCGAGGCGAACCAGAACAAGAACGGCAAGCAAACAGCCTCGGCCGCCCATCTCTATGGCAAGACCATCGCCGCCGCCGAGGCCTTCACCTCGTTCGTGCATTGGGTGGATTCGCCGGCCACGCTCAAACCCACTGCGGATCGCGCGTTCTGTGAGGGCTTCAACCATTTCTTTATCTTCTCCAGCGCCACGCACGCCGGCGACGGGGTTCCAGGCAACGAGTACTGTGCGGGCACCCATTTCAACCGCAAGATCACCTGGTGGAACCAGGCCCACTGCTTCACCGACTATGTGGCGCGTTGCAGTCACCTGTTGCAACAAGGATTGTTTGCCGCCGATGTGCTGTTCTATAACGGCGATGGCTGCCCTAACTTCGTGCCTCCCAAACATATCGACCCGGCACTCGGACCCGGCTATGACTATGATGTCTGCAATACCGAAATCCTGCTCACCCGCCTCGCGGTGAAGGACCGCCGGATCGTGCTGCCCGACGGCATGAACTACCGACTGCTTGTTCTGCCTGATAGTTCCACGCTGCCGGTGGAGGTGCTGCGCAAACTCAAGGACCTGGTGGCGGCCGGCATGACCGTGGTCGGACCGAAGCCCGCGACCGCCCCCGGCTTGCGCGACTACCCGCGCTGTGATCAGGAGGTGCAGTCGCTGGCGGCGGAGTTGTGGGGCGATTGTGATGGCAAAAATGTGCTGGAGCATGCCTATGGCAATGGCCGCGTGGTGTGGGGCATCACCCCGCGTGAAATCCTCGCCCGCGCCGGGGTCAAACCGGATTTCAGTTATACCGGCGGAGAGGCGGATGCGTTTGTGGACTGGATTCATCGCACCACGGATGACACGGAAATCTACTTCCTCGCCAACCGGAAAGACCGCACCGAGTCAGTGACCTGCACGTTCCGGGTCACCGGCAAGTTACCTGAGTTATGGGACCCGGTGACCGGAACGGCACGCCAGGCTGGATGTTATGCCATCGCCGACGGACTGACCCGCGTGCCATTGGAGTTCGCTCCTAACGGATCCATGTGCGTGGTCTTCCGGGAACCGACACCGCTCACCAAGGCGGATGGTGTCAACTTCCCACAATTCAAGCCGCTGCAGGAATTGACCGGCCCCTGGACACTCGAGTTCGATCCGCAATGGGGCGGACCGCCCAAGGCGGAGTTCAATCCACTCGTGTCGTGGACCCAACGCCCGGAGGATGGCATCAAGTTCTATTCCGGCACGGCCACCTACCGCAAGACCTTTGATCTATCGTTAGACACCCCGGGTAACCCTCTGGCGACCTCCCGCCTGGCCCTCGACCTCGGCGCGGTGCGCGACCTGGCGGAGGTCCGGCTCAACGGCAGGAACCTGGGATTCGTCTGGACGGCTCCATGGCAACTCGACATCGCCGATGCCGTCAAACCGGGCACCAACGCCCTGGAAATCCGAGTCACCAACCTGTGGCCCAACCGCCTGCTCGGCGACGCGGCCCGACCGGTGGAACAGCGACTCACATCCACTAACATTCCTGCCGACAAAATCCCGGCACTGTTGCCATCCGGATTGTTAGGGCCGGTGCGCATCGTGACGGATCTAACACCCCACGCTGGAAACCGCTGAACCACCACGTTAAAAAGGCAACACCTTACCGGCTTCAAGCACTCTAGCAGACAATCCCTGTAACATTCCTGCCGTGGCACGCGTATCGCTCCTCCGATGAATGAAACCAACTCCCCGCTTCCCGCCCTCCGGTCCGGCTTGGGCGGGCGGGTGCTCGCGGTGCCAGGCGAGGAAGGACTAACGAAAGTTCGGCGAGCGGTGACCCAATCAAATTCAAGTTGCACCCTGAGGCACTGGCGGAGTATGACGGCACCGCAAACAACCGAACGATGAAAACAAGACAACCTGCCGTCACCCGCCTCGCCGCCGCGTTCGCGAGCCTTGCCCTTGCCGCCACCTCCGCCTACGCGGCACTGTTGCAGACGAAGGTCTTCAGCACCACGGAACTGGCCTACGCGGCCGATGTCAGCAATTCCGATCTCCTAACCGGCAAGGCGGCGACCACCACCGGCTGGAATACCGGGGGCGGTGCGACCACGGCACAACTGAATGATGGGATTCACGGTGGCTCCTTTTTTGATGTAGGGAATTCGGTCCAAGGGACCTGGACGACCGTTGGCGCCACCGCCATCTACAACCTTGGGCCCGGTGCCAACAATCTTGGCTACGACCTCACCTCGATCCAAAGCATCGCCGCTTGGGTCAACGCGGGTTTCGGCAATCAGGCCTATACGGTGGACGTCAAGCTCAAAGGCGCGGCGAGCTACACGACCTTGGCGACGGTGGACTATGAGCCGTTGGCACTTGCTGGCATCGGCGCCACCAAAGTCACCTGGACCGATAGTACCGGCGTGCTCGCCAGAGGGGTGGAGTTCATCCGCTTCACCGCCAATAGTGTCAATGGAGGCCAGAATGAAGGGGCCTTTGTTTTCCGCGAGATCGACGTCTTCGGCACCCCGACCGGCATCGACTCCACCCCGCCGCAGATCTCGACGCTTGCCCCCGCGGATAATGCAACCAACGTCCCGGCATACACCAACCTGGTGCTGACCTTCAACGAGAACATCGCGCCCGGCAGCGGCAACATCACGATCAAGAACCTTTCCGCCTCGACCCAAACGGTGATCCCGGTGGGCGATCCCCAAGTATCGGTGTCCGGTGAGGTTCTAACGATCAACCCAAGCACCAACCTCGCGCCGAACACGAACTATGCGATCAGGATCGGCTCCGGCGCGATCAAGGACCTCTCGGGCAATCCGTTCGCTGGCATCGCCAACGACACCACCTGGAACTTCAGCACCGGCGCACCCGATCTCACCGCACCGACCATCGTCACCCTGAGCCCGACTGACAGCGCGACCGGCGTGGCGGGCAGCACGGATCTCGTGGCAACCTTCACCGAGAATATCGCGCCCGGCAGCGGCAATATCACGATCAAGAACCTTTCCACCTCGACCCAAACGGTGATTCCGGTGGGTGATCCGCAAGTTTCGGTGTCCGGCGCGGTTCTAACGATCAACCCGACGGTGGATCTCGCCGGGCTCAAAAACTTCGCGATCCGGATTGACTCCGGCGCGATCAAGGACCTCTCGGGCAATCCGTTCGCTGGCATCGCCGACGACACGACCTGGAACTTCACCACCGGATCCACCCCGCTGCGCATCATGTGCCTCGGCGACTCGATCACCGTCGGCTACACCGACAATCCGACCTGGGACGTTCCGTTCAAGTTCGGCTATCGCAGCGGACTTTACGCCCGCCTCACCAACGCCGGCTATAATTTCAAGCTTGTCGGCGGCTCGACCGAGCCGTGGACCGGCGTCAGTGGCGACCCGACCCGCGGCGGCACCTACACGCCCGCCCTCGATCTGCGCGCCTTCGGCCAGGACGGCCACCGCGGCTATGGCGGCCAGGGTATCGGTGTCATCAATGGCGCGGTGGCGGGTTACATTGCCGCCGACACGCCCGACGTGATCTTGCTGCTGATCGGCATCAACGGAATCGCCAGCGACAGCCCGGCGGCACTGAATACCCTGGTGAACACCATCGTCACAGCCGCTCCGAACGCGCATCTGATCGTGGCCCAAATCACGCCCCTCGCCAGTTTCAACCAGGACCTTTACAACTACAATCTCTACATTCGGGACACCCTTGTGCCGACCTACGCCGGTAATCACAAGAACGTGACCACGGTCAACCTTTACTCGTTGTTCCTGACCAATCCGAACGACTATGCCTCGGCGATCACTCCGGGCGTTCTGTCCAACGGCATCAACCACCCGGACAATCCGCACTACGAGCTGATGGCCCAGGAATGGTTCAACGGAATCGAGGCCCTCGGCCTGGGACCCAACACCTTCAAGCGGTGGATTGCCGACTTCCCGGGCGTGGGTGCCCTCACCGGCTTCAACGACGATCCGGACGGCGACGGCATCCGGAACGGACTCGAGAACTTCTTCGGCACGGACCCCGGCAGCTTCTCCGCCGGTGTGGTCGCCCGCCAGGTCGGCGACCACACCTTCACCTTCACCCATCCGCAAAATGCCACTGCGGCGGAAGACATCGCGGGGCCTACTTACCGCTGGTCGAAAGACCTCGCAACGTTCCACGCCGCAGGTACCACCGATGGCGGCGGCACCACCGTGCAATTCACGACGCAACCCAACACCCCGGCACTTGGCACCACTACCGTCACCGCCACCGTCACCGGCACCCCGATCCACAAGCTGTTCGTGACCGTGGGCGTGACGCAGAACTAACAGGAAGAACTCAGCGATAGACCGCCAACCGCACCGAGGCGGGGGCAAAGGGTTCTAGGCGCAGGGTGTTTGCGCCCGGTTTGAGGAGGCGCGTGATGTCCAGCCGCAGCGGCGCGCCGATGAAGCCGCCGGCATCGGTGCCGTTGACCGTGACGCGGGCCGCCGCCTCGGGCGCGATGTCCGCCGCTTCCAGATAGACGCGGGAATGTTTGAGATCGAGCGTGGCGGGCACATCGCAGGTGCCGTCATACGACGCGGCCGCGGATGCGACGCGGCGCACTTCAAGCGTCGCCACGGACTTTGTGTTAGCCTCCACCCGTGCGGGCGGTCTGGCGGCGCCGCCACCACGAAAGACTAACAGAACGCTCTCCAGCGGCGCGAGCGTCAGGAAGACCTCCACGGTATCGGCGGCGATGCGGCGGGTGGGCGGGGTGGTGATTTCGTTGCGCATCGGGTCCCAACATTCCGGTTCACCGGTGGCGGTGATGCGGAAACGGAACGGGCGCGGTTCGCCGAGATGGTTTTGGTTGGTGATAAAGAACACGTCGCGGCCTTCCTTGACCCGGTGCAGGACATGGAGCCAGTGGTCGGTTTTGCCCTCGATCACCTCGAGCGTTGGATGGATCTTCGCGTCGCCGGTGAGCACCTGTTGGAGTTGTTCGGGCGTCGGTTGTTCCGGTAACAGATAGGAGCGGCCGCCCGCCGCGGTGGTTTTGCATACCGCCAGCCCCGGGGCCGCCGCGCCCCAGATGGCATCGCGCAGCGCGGCAATGTCGGCGGAGGTTTTGCCCAGGGTAGCCGACCTGGTCGGCAGGAACCCATGCGCGACCACGGTGCCGCCCTGCTCGAAAAACGCCCGCGCTTTTGCCAGGGTGCCATAGGGGATGACCTCCACCGGCGGCACGATGAGCACCTTGTAGGACTCGGCGCGGAGTTGCAGCGCCTTGCCCGCGACACGCATGTCATTTTCTAACACCTCGTATGGGAGCCAGTCGCAATCATAGAGCGCGTCCTGCAGGCTCTCGCTGATTTGCTCGAGCGTGACGTGCTTGCCGGATTGCACGCTCTGGCCAAGCGAGAGCAGCGCCACCGGCGCCACATGGCGGCCGCCGGTGAGCATCAGGCTGAGGCGGCTGCTGTAGTCGGCAAACACCCGATAGAGCGGCCACCGCGGTTCGGCGCCGCCGTTGTAAAAATACGGCGGGCAGTCACTGTCGTTGGGTGCGCGTGGGTTGAACGAGTGGGGGATGAGGAAATTCACGCCGGAAACCTGCATGTGGTCGGCCCACCACTTCATTTCCGGATAGGTGAGGTCCTGGCCGCGCGCGCCGAAAATCTCCACCATGGCCTGGTCGTCGTGCTTGCCGTAGGCGTGGCTGATGGAACTGCCGAGCTTGGGCGTTTGCCAGCACGGCGCGTCGTAGGCGGCGCGTTGGCCCATCTTGAACTGCGAGAAGACCGCGTCGATGCCGCCCATGCTGCTATGCTTTTGCAGGCGCATCGAGTCGCCGGCGCAGAAGTCATCCATCAGATACATGTTGCTTTGCTCCATGAAATGCCCGATGGAACGCACGCCGCGCTCCTCGCACCACCGGGTGATGCCGCCATAGAGCGTGCGGCCCCAGGTTTCGGCGCGCGCCTCCAAATACTGATAGCGCGCGGCCACCTGCGCCTCTCCGGACAATTGAAACTTGTAGGCGACATAGGCTTTTTTCCAATCCACGCCCAGTTCCGCGAGCACCGGGACCATGCCGGTGCCCCAGTCGCCGCGGGTTTCCGGCTCGTCGTAGAAGAAGCCGCGGATGGTCTTGCCGAAGTCCGCCTTGAAGTGCTCGTAGTGCGGTTGATAGACCGTCCGCAGATACCAGTCCACGCAGTCCTTGCTGGCACCGTCCACGCTCAACTCCGCCCCTCCACTCTGCCCCAGGCTCGGCGCCTGCACATGGGTGAACTTCATGATCTTCCAGCGGCCGTCCGGAACCGCCCACGCCAGCTTGCCCGCCTGAATGAAGGGTGCCAGATCCACCAGGCTGTCAGCGTCAATCGCCCCATCGGCGGCCACCCGCCCGGCCACCGCCGCCACGTAACGCTCGCCGGCGTAGCCATCGGCTTCCAACTTTTTTGGTCCGGCCACCTCCACCGCCGCGCCCTCCAGCCGCTTGGCCGCATAGCGCGCGGGCACCTTGCCCCCCACGCTCTGGCTGGGCCACCATTTCTCGTCGAAAATCCACAATTGCAGCCCGTGTTTTTTGGCGGCGTCCAGGCAGATGCCGACATCGCGAAACCAGTTAGGTCCGAGCCAGTCGTTGTGCGGGCGCGACTCGGTGGTGAAGCAGCCGTTGCCGCCCTCGGCGACCTTGTCGGCTTCCAGCTCGAGGCGCTCCTTGGTCTCGTCGCCGTGCAGCCAGAAGAGCGGGCCCATCAGGCGCCGCGCGTCTAACGGAAGCGTGCTGAAGTCCCGGGCGAGTTGCGCCAGCCCGTCCGTCTGTTGGGGCGGGGGGTCGGCGGCGTGGAGCGGGGTCAACAGCAGGGCGGGAACGAGCGTGAGGAGCGGATGTTTCATGATTTCTTCGGTGGTTGGTACTATCGTCTATCTCGTATCTGCCGTCCTGGAATGCGCTTGTAGCGGCGCTCTGTGAGCGCCGATGTCAATGAACAAGACGAAGCGATTTTGCATGGACTCCCCTGTGCGCGACGGTCACAGACTGCCGCTACAAGGCGGGAGATATTGCTGCGCGGGCCCTTAGGTCAAGTTTTCAGTCTGGTTTGCCATCGGCCATGCCAGTTTGGGCTTCGCCAGGTTTTCCGGGTTCGCTAGCGCTCACTCCGCATTCTGGATTCCGGGGTCTGAGGCGATGCCTCGCTAGCGTTTTCTCACTCGGTGGCCATCAATCGCCCGAAGAGTCTGCCGCCAGAAACAGGTGCCGCGATGGTGGCCGTGACATGGTTATAGTCCGAACCCAAGATCGGCGCGACGACGAAGCCCACACCACTGCCGCCATCCGCTTGATCGGAGTCAGGCACTGAGACGCCTTGCCAGCCAGCGCCGAGGTCCGTGCCATACTGGACGTACAGGTTCGCCGTTCCGCGTGCGCTCGACTTCAGGCATTGGAAGCTGAGGACCAACTTGGCGCCGTCAGCGGTCGGGACGGGCAGGATCGTGTTGTTGTTAGCGAGCGGATCACCTGTCGTGCCGCCAATCAGCCAGACCAGCCCGTTGGCCACGCCGTCCTTGTTAGGATCGGCATCGAACGCCGGATCGGTGCCGGAGCCGTCGCCGGCGGTGCCGGTGAGGCCGTGCGTGGAGGCCCAGGTGCCATACGGGGCGCTTGCCCCGCCGGTTGGCCCGCCGAAGACGTCGATCTCGCGCATGATAAAGTTCCCGTCATACGCGCCTCCATTGACCATATTGACAGTGAAGCGGATGTACTCGACGCCACTGGCGAGTATGCCGCCGTTATCCGTCAAGGTGACTTTGGTCGCCCCTTGGTCAGTTAGGCCCAGCCCCAGCGGCTCATAGTCCACCGTCGCCAAGGGTGTGTAGTCCGTCGCGCCTATGAGCTTAACTTCCACCGTGTAGGCCTGATTGCCCCTCCCCGCGCCGCCCCAGGCGGCAATGCTTTGGATCGAGGTGAGGTCATAGCCCAAGCTGTTGGCACCGAGCCCAAGGTGGTATTCGGCGGCGGCGCCGACTGCCCCATTGGCCCCTTCGACACTTCCCGCATCAGCATGAGTCCGACCGTGAATCCCATCATTCAGTTGTGCCAGGCTCGCACCGCCGTTGGGAAGCCAGGTGCCGGTGGTGGCAGTCGCCGTCAGGCCGTTTAGGAGATCGGAATTGCTGACATCGCCCGCGTAGGCCAGTTCCGTGGTGCTGAAGACCCTCGTCTGCACCTGTGCCATGGTGGTGAAGGTCCAGGTGGTGTCGTCGGCGATGCCGGCGAAGGGGTTGCCCACGATGTCCGTGATCGCGGTGTCGTCGATCCGGATGGCGTAGTTCGTGAGAGCGGCGAGACCCGCCGGGGGATCGCCCACCGGAATCTCTGTTAGAGCAAGGGTGTCGAGGTTCATGATCGTGATGTTGCCGGTGCCAAGCGCGATGTACTCGGTGAAGGTCGCCACGAGATCCGTGCTGCCCGCCACCACGCCGGTCGCGTTGTCAGTCGGGTTCAGGGTGACGATGGTCGGGGGGATGTTGTCGACACCGGCGGTTGGCACGCCGATGACGTCGATCTCGCGCATTACATAGAGCCCGTCATACGCGCCTCCATTGACAATATTGACAGTGAAGCGGATGTACTCGACGCCACTGGCGAGTACGCCGCTATTATCAGTCAAGGTGACTTTGGTCGCACCTTGGTCTTCCAAGCCCAGCGGCAGCGGCTCATAGTCCACCGTCGCCAAGGGTGTGTAGCTCGCCGCGCCTTTGAGCTTGACTTCCACCGTATAGGCCTGATTGCCCCTTCCCGCGCCGGGCCAGGCGGCGATGCTTTGGATCGAAGTGATGTCATAGCCAAAGTTGTTGGCACCGGGCCCAAGGTGGTATTCGGCGGTGGCGCCGATTGCCCCATAGGCTCCCTGCACCGGCGGAGCCGTGCCGCCGTGAATCCCATCATTCAGTGCCGCCACGGTCGCACCGCCGTCGGGCTTCCACATGTCGTTGGTAGTCGCCGTCAGGCCGGTTAGGAGATCGGAATAGCTGACATCGCCCGCGTAGGCCAATTCCGTGGTGCTGAAGTCCCTCGTCTGCACCTGTGCCATGGTGGTGAAGGTCCAGGTGGTGTCGTCGGCGATGCCGGCGAAGGGGTTGCCCACGATGTCCGTGATCGCGGTGTCGTCGATCCGGATGGCGTAGTTCGTGAGAGCGGCGAGACCCGCCG
>JAPLUI010000196.1 GCA_026397725.1 Verrucomicrobiota bacterium
GGGAATCCAGTGTGCCAGAATACGCACGACGCGTCCGACCCGTCCGACGCGTCCGACGTGTCCGACGCGTCCGACCCGTCCGACCCGTCCGACGCATCCGACGCGTCAACGGCCTGCCTGAACTGCCAGTCGGCAAGGTGGGTGGAGCGGCGGAGGGCAGCGAAATAGGTGGTGGTAGTGTCGGCGGTTGGAAGTAGATTGATGAGTGCTGAGTGTTGATTTTTGAGGTTTGAATGGAAGATGAAGAATTCGCCTTTCAGTCACTTCTGAAATCAAAATTCAACCATCATCACTCATCAATCCATTTGGCGGGTTGATCCAGGCCTCGGCCCCGCAAACGTAGTAGTCGCGGGTGGTGGGGGTGGTGGGGCGGATGGCGAGGGATTCGAGGCGGTGGAGGAAATTCAGCCGTGCTGGAGTCGCGGCGGAAGCGGCCGGTGAGGGTGGTGCTGGCTGGGACATGACGACAAGATAGACGTTCTAAAGAACAGCGCAAGAGGAAAAGTTTGAAAATTCGTTACTACTCAGGTTCCAAAGAATTCATGGCAGAATCATTCATGGCAGAATCATTTTTCAAGAGTCTTGAGGGGGATTCATCACGGGTCGGCCTGTCTGCGTGCGGATGCGCACAGACAGGGGTTGATCCAATGACATTTTCCAATTCTGAAATGATTCTGCCATAAATGATTCTGCCATACCTGAGTAGTAACGAAAATTCTTGAGGAGTGGCAGCGTGAGGTGCCAGCAGTGGCCGTTGGACGGGTGGGATCCGCACGCCGGCCTCCCGCGACGCTGCCGCCCTTGGTCGGATCGGCGGGAATTCCCGGAAACCAGGATGGGGGATTGATGGCTGGGAGCGGCATGACACAATTCTGAGGTTGGTGGAAGTGGCTGGGCAAGTGAGCCATGACTTGCAGAGGGTCAGGTCAGCGGTCCTTGACTTGGCCGGTCATGGGGACCAAGCGCACGGGCAACACGGTGCGTTGCCTGACCTTGCCGTCCTGCTTTACGAGCACGTAGAGTACCTGCTCCATCAGCGGGCCTGCTGGAATGAGCATGCGGCCGCCTTCCTTGAGCTGGTCCACCCATTGCAAATGAGCTGAGCCAATGAGTGAAGGGAGGCCGCTTGCCATTGCCCTCGCATGGTCGAGGGCGATTCGGTGATCGCCCCTCAGTGAGATTTCTCAGCATGCACGCGCGGCAGGCCAGCCATCTATCCGAGAAACCCGGTGAGGGGGCTGGTGGGGTTGGCGTGAGTGGAGGTCTCCGGGAGTCCCGACTCGAAGGCGATGCGCCCGGCCTGGACGGCGAGTTTGAAGGCGATGGCCATGCGCGAGGGATCGCTGGCGATGGCGATGGCGGTGTTGATGAGCACGGCGTCGGCACCGAGTTCCATGGCTTCCGCCGCGTGGCTGGGTGCGCCCAAGCCGGCATCCACGATGACCGGCACGGTGGCTTGCTCAATGATGATGCGGATTAGATCGCGGGTGGCGAGTCCGCGATTGGAGCCGATGGGTGCCCCCAAGGGCATGACGGTGGCGACGCCGACATCCTGCAGGCGCTTGGCGAGAACCGGATCGGCATTGATGTATGGCAGGACGGTGAAGCCCTCGTTGACCAGGATTTCGGCGGCTTTGAGGGTTTCGATCGGGTCCGGCAGCAGGTAGCTGGGATCGGGGTGGATCTCCAGTTTCACCCACTTCGGCAAGCCGGCGGCGGCGGCCAGGCGGGCGAGGCGGACGGCTTCCGCGGCATTCATCGCGCCGCTGGTGTTAGGCAGAATCAGGTATTGTTCAGGGTCGATGAATTCGAGGATGTTGGCGAAGGGATCGCGCTGGCCGCTGAGGTCGGCGCGGCGCAACGCCACCGTGACCATCTCCGCACCGCTGGCAGCCAGCGCGTCACGCATCACTGCGTTGGATGAAAACTTGCCCGTGCCGAGGAACAGGCGGGAGCGGAACTGGCGTCCGGCAATGGTGAGCATGGGGCGGCGGTTAGGGGTTAGTGGTTAGTGGTTAGGGGTTAGGGGTTAGGGAAGATAATCCGACCGATCTGACGGATCCGACCGATCCCTGCGGCCCTCACCGAGTCTCCATGGCGGTGAGTGAGCCGTCCAGGGTGAGGGTCTGGTTGGGTTGGGTGGTGAAGGTGGCGGTGTGGGTGCCCGCCTGCAGCTTGAGCGGCCCGCCCAGTTTGGAAACGATGCGGGCGCGGGTCAACTGGCGGTCTTGCCAGGCGAGATCCACCGTGAAACCGCCGCGGGCGCACAGGCCGGTCACGGAACCCGTCGGCCAGGCTTTGGGCAAGGCGGCGAGGAGTTGCAGCTCGAAGTTCCCCTTGGCGTCGCGAATCTGGCTCTGCAACAACATTTCCGCGATGGCGGCGGTGGCCCCGAAGTTGCCGTCGATCTGGAACGGCGCGTGATCGTCAAACAGGTTGGGCAGCGTCTTGTCCTTGAGCAGGTTGGTCAGCAGGATGAAGGCGTGGTCACCATCGTGCAGGCGGGTCCACATGTTGATCTTCCAGGCCAGGCTCCAGCCGGTGCCGCCATCGCCGCGTCCTAACAAGACCTTGCGTGCCGCCTCGAACAACTCGGGAGTGGCGGTGGTGATCATGTTGGCGGGGTGCAGGCCATACAGATGCGAGGTGTGCCGGTGCGTCGGTTCGCATTCCTGGTAGTCCTCGATCCATTCCAGGATGCGCCCGGTGGCCGGGCTGATGCGCACGGGTGCCAGCTTGGCCAGGGCGGCCTCGCATTCCTGGCGGAACCCGGCGTCGGTGTTGAGGATCTTGCTGGCCAGAATGCAATTGGTCAGGAGTTCATGCACAATCATGAGGTCCATCGTCGCGCCATAGGTGAAAACGGCGCGGGTTTTTCCATCCGGCAACACGAAGGTGTTCTCCGGCGAGTAGGAGGGATTGGTCACCAACTTGCCGGCGACCGGGGTGCCCGCCGGGGCTGCCACCAGAAAGTCGAGGATGAAGCGGGCCGCGCCTTTCATCAGCGGCCAGCCCTGTTTGGCCAGGAACTCCTGGTCACCGGTGAATTGATAGTGCTCGAACGGATGCTCCGCCAGCCAGGCCGAGCCCACCGGCCAGATCCCCTGCAGACCGTCGGCGGGCGCGGCAAAGCCCCACGGATCGGTTAGATGATGGACCACCCAGCCGCGGGCGCCGTAATTGACCTCGGCGACGCGACCGCCGGGCTTCACCAGGCCATCCATCAGACCAAACAAGGGCAGATGGCATTCGCTGAGATTGGTGATTTCAGCGGGCCAGTAATTCATCTGGACGTTGATGTTGGTGTGGAAGTCGGCATTCCACGGCGGGTTCATCTGCCAGGCCCAAAGCCCCTGCAAATTCGCGGGCAGTCCGCCGGGGCGTGAACTGCTGATGAGCAGGTAACGGCCATACTGAAAATACGTGGCGACCAGGCCGGGGTCGGGTTGGCCCTGCTTGATGCGGCCCAGCCGATCATTGGTGGGCAGGGCGTCCACCTCCGCGCCGGCCGTACCGAGATTGATCGCCACGCGGCCGGCGAGTTTCTGATAGTCGGCGATGCTCGCTGCTTTCAGGTCCTTGAACGATGTTGCCGCCGCTTTCGTTAGGGCGCTCGCACAGAGTTCCTCGGGCTCGCCGCCCCGGTAGCTCGTCGCGCCGGCCACGAGGAGGGTGACGCTGTCCGCACCGCTCACCGTGAGGATGCCGTTGTCGTTGGTCACTTTGCCGCCCTTGGCAAGCGCCATCACTTCCGCCGCAAACCGCAGCCCGCGTTGCTCGCCTTTGCCGTCCTTGCAGTCGATCTGGCCGCGGAGCAGGATCGCGTTGTTAGCCGACGGATGGGCCAGGCACTGGGCGTCCTTCTGGCGTTTGAGGGTGAGGCGGACGTTGATGCTGTTAGGCTTGCTGGCGGCGAACTCGGCGACGATGACGCCGGCCGGGGCCGAGGAGAACAGTTCACGGGTGAACGTGGTCCCGTCCTGGGTGTAGCTGACCGTGGCCACCGCCGTGGTCACGTCGAGCGTCCGGCAATAGGCGGCGGCACTGGCCCCGGCAGGGGTCTCCAGTAAGAGTTCGCCCAGCGATTGATAGGGTCTGACCCCGGCCGGGCGGCCCATCATGTTGGCTCCGGCCAGCGCCTCGGCTTCCTTGTTCTTGCCCTCAAACAGCAGCTTGCGGACTTGCGGCAGCGCCTTGAGCGCATCGGGATTGCTAGTGTCCTGCGGATAGCCATCCCACAGCGTGTCCTCGTTGAGTTGCAGGCGTTCGTCCGTCACGCCACCGAAAACCATCGCGCCGAGGCGTCCGTTGCCAAGGGGCAAGGCCTCTTCCCAAACCTTGGCCGGCTGACGATACCACAGCGTGTGGCGGCCTGTCGGCACTTTGGCCGCCTCGCCGCCGAGCGTGGCGCGATCCGCCCACCCGGCATTGAGGTTGCTTCGCTCCAGCGCGGGCGGACTGGTGGCTGCTGGTGCGGATGCGATGATGCACCAGAGGCCTCCGGACAGGATAAGGGTCGTTGCTTTCATTGGAATGTCAGACTTCGGTTGGTTAATGGTGGGGGAGGGGACGGAACCTGCACCGCAGGATGGGTTCGGCCAGGGGCAGGCGCAAGCCTGAATGTCACTTGTCAAACCAGGGGCTGCACGAACCATATGGGCCGTCCCGGCGGAGAGGTCAACGGATGCACTGGAGACGGCGTGGTTCCTATGCGAGCGCGGCACCCTTGCCGGCCGCGCTCGCGGCATCCCGCTGGGCCCTGCCCCCGGCACCGCATGACGTCAGGAATTCCGCCCGCCTGCGGCGGCCTGAGGAGCGGGGACATTCGTGTCCCCCATGCCCATGCCGGGTGAAATGTTAGATCCTGACGCACTTTCCTTTCTCCACCAATGAACTGCGGAAAGGAACTGTGGAAGCAGGCGTCGCCGTCCCAGGAGCCCGCGTGCAGCCCGCGCGACGAGCCGGCGGCGGCGTTGGTCCCATCTCTTGCCTGCGGTGGGCCGGGTCGGTCGCCGGTTTCGGCGCATCACAGTTCCTGATTCCGGCGGAAAATGTGTTGGCACTGGTTGGCGTTTCAGACGAATTCGTGAATCATCCGCGCATGGGTTTGCGGGCGGCAGCAGTGCCGATGCGGTGTCATGTCTTGCTCTTACTTGATCATTGAATGTTGGAAGTTGAATGTTGGAGTGGTGGTGCGGAGCGCTGGCTTCAGCCGGCGAGTCTGCATGGAGCGCGGGCTTGCCTGGCCTACGTAGCTGCAGCGAATAGGCCATTGACGCATGCGAGCGGGGCGCCCAATACTGTTCGATTTGGAGCAATTCAGCGTGTGAAGGGCGCTGCTTGGCATGTCGCGAGCCAGGAAGACATGCGGGACGCACGTCTTCCCTGACAGCCGAGACGGCTGTCCTCCAGCGCTATGCGAACAGTATTGAGCGGGGCGCCCATCATCCTTGGCTCGCCGGCTGAAGCCGGCGCTCCGTTGCTTGCGCCGAGGCGCAGCAGGAGCGGTGCTTGAGGGCTTGCGCGATCAATTCAGCGAGGGATCAAAGCCGCGATTCACCACCTGCATTCCCATCGCATGGAGTGTCGCCTTGGCCAGGGTCACTTCCTGAGCGCTCTGCGGACGTTTCGGCATGAGCCCTGAGAATCGACCGGCCGTAGAGGTGAAGTGGGGCACCGGGTTCTCGCCGAACTCCACAAACGCCCCAAACACATCCCGGATGATTGGCAGAAAGCTGTTGGCGCACCGCGTCTGCTCTTCCAGCATCAGCACGACCATCTCTTGCCGGTCGGGTGCCTGCGATGGCGGAGGGTCCGTGTCGAGGTGGCCACCGGGTCTGGCCATTCTCACCCAGGCCTCGAGCACCATCACGATGGCATGTGCGCAGTGGGCCACAGCCAACAGCCGGGCGACCTCGGCAAACCGGTCTTTAGCCGCATCATCCGGCATTCCGGCGGGAACGCAGAAGATGAAGCCATCCTTGGTGTCGGCGATCACCGTCGGGGGGACACTGCCCGTGGTCCGCATCATGTGCAGGGCGTAGTCTTTCGCCTGGCGTGCCAGTGCTTCAAGGCGCGTCGAGTCGTTTGGAGTCGGGGTGTTTTTCATCACGAGATATCTAGCATTTCCCGCCGGTTTGGCGAGGCAAAATGTTGGCAAAATGTTGGCATGCGGCCCGCTGGCACGGGGACCGGGCGAAAGGGGGGGCGTCGTGGCAGATTTCGGAGTGCTCGATGGCGCGGGTCAGGGCTTCGGAGTGGGTGATGGGCATGCCGGGTTCTCCTAGAGGATTCGGCGCAGTGCGGCGATGGCGTGCTCGATGTCGTCGGCGTTCACGTCCAGGTGCGTTACCAGGCGCAGGCGATACAGGCCGGTGCAGAGCATGCCGGCCTCGCGCAAGCGCTCGACCGCGCCGTGCGCTCGATCTGGCGCGAGATCAACGAACAAGATGTTGGTCTGCGGCATTTGGCACCGCACCCCCGGCAGGCCCTTGAGCCCCTCGGCCAGGCGTCGCGCGTTGGCATGATCGTCGGCCAGTCGGTCGATGTGGTGCTCCAGCGCATGCAGCGCCGCAGCCGCCAGGACGCCGGCTTGGCGCATGCCGCCACCGAGCATCTTGCGGGTGCGGTGGGCGCGGGTGATCAGGGCCTTTGAGCCGACCAACGCCGAGCCCACCGGTGCGCCGAGGCCCTTGCTGAAGCACACCGACACGCTGTCGAAATGACTCGCGATGGCACGGGCGGCAGCATGGGCCTCGCCACCGTCACCTGCGGTCATCGCCACCGCCGCATTGAACAGCCGGGCGCCGTCCAGGTGGGTCGCCAGGCCGCGCGAGCGTGCGAGCGCCGTGGCAGCCTCAAGGTAGGCCATCGGCAGCACCTTGCCGCTCCAGGTGTTCTCAAGTGCCAGCAACCGGGTCTGCGGATGGTGGGCGTCGTCGGGCTTGATGTTCGCCTCGATGTCGGCCAGCGTGATCGTGCCGTCGTCCTGGTTGGGCAGCGGTTGCGGCTGGATGCTGCCCAGCACCGCAGCACCGCCGCCTTCCCAACGGTAGGTGTGCGCCATTTGGCCGACGAGGTACTCCTCGCCGCGTTGGCAGTGCGCCATCAAACCGCACAGGTTGCTCTGAGTACCGCTCGGGACAAACAACGCCGCTTCCTTGCCGAGCATCGCGGCGATACGATCCTGCAGCGCATTGACGGTCGGGTCGTCGCCGAACACGTCGTCGCCAACCTCGGCCGCGGCCATCGCGGCACGCATCGCCGCGGTGGGTCTGGTGACGGTGTCGCTACGCAGGTCGATGGTCATCTGACTGTTAGAAAATTACGGCTGGGGAATTGCTTTCAAGGCAGTTTCGCCGGTGCAGCGGGTCAGCTTCTTGATGGCTTGCATGAAAATTGTTGGGCAACCGGGCTTGGAGTTGTTCCTCACGCCGTTTTTGCCAGTGATTGAGGGGGGCTGCAAGCCCATTCTGCCAGCTTGCGCCATGCTCTCAGACCAAAGGAACGGGGCCCCGCACCCGCGTGGCCCCGCCCCATCTATTCTGTCACAATTCCCTAATTGAACGGGGATCTCTCCCCTCGACGGAGCTGATCATGCCTCACAATCGCAATCCTGTCATGTCCCTAAGATTTGGGACACGGCCGCCGCTTTGCATGAGCGGGCCTCCCGCCGCTTCCGGCACAGAGCCGGCAGGGGGTGGCAGCGGTGGCGGTGTGGCGCATGACGCCGGGAAAGTGCCGGTGTGGCAAGAGGAACGGACGGGCGTCCATGGCATCAGCCGGCCCAGGCCAGGAATTCGTCTGAACCGCCAACCAGTGCCAACTCATTTTCCGCCGGGATCAGGAACCGTGTGCCGGGCTGGCGGCGGTGCCGCTGGTCGAGTTCCCCGCCACCAGCGGGTTGCCGTTGGCGGGTGTGGCACCCATGGTCATCACTCCACGCCTCACGCGCGATCACCCGGAACTCCAATCACTCTTTGCGGCGGCGCACATCGAGATACACCGCGACCAGGATGACCAGCCCCTTGACGATGTATTGCAGTGAGAAATGGACGCCGGCCTGGTTGAGCCCCTTGTCGAGGATGCCGATGATGATCGCGCCTAACAGGGTGCCGGGAAGTGCGCCGATGCCGCCGGAAAAACTGGTGCCGCCGACCACCACGGCGGCGATGGCGTTCAGCTCGAAGCCTTGTCCGGCGGCCGGTTCGGCGGAGTAGAGTTGCGAGGCATGGATCAGGCCGGCCAGGCCGGCGCAAAGGCCACAGAGCGCATAGACGGCAACCTCGTGACGCGTGATGGCGATGCCGGTGAAGCGCGCGGCCTCGCGGTTGCCGCCGATGGCATAGAGGTGCTGGCCGAAACGGGTGCGGTGCAGCAGCACTGCGGTGACGGCGAAAACAACCAACATGACCACGACCGGCAGGGGCAGCCATCCGCCGAGCCGGGAGTTCCCCAGCGCGAGGAGGAAGGTTTGGCCCTCCGCGATGGGCAATGGCCGGCTCTCGTTGAAGCCAAGTGCCATGCCGCGGGCGATCAGCATGGTGGCCAGCGTGATGATGAAGGGCGGCATCCGGGTGCCCGCCGCGCAGAAACCGTTGGCCAGACCTAACAAAACGGCGATGCCGAGACCGGCGACCATTCCGCCCAGCGGACCGGCCACATGGAGCATTGAAACGCAGACCACGCCCGCCAGCGCCACCACGGCCCCCACGCTCAGGTCGATGCCACCGATGAGGATCACCAGCGTGAGACCGAACGCGAGGATCGCGTTGACGGAAATCTGTTGTGCCAGATCCATCAGGTTGCCGGGGGTGAGAAACCGGCAGTCGGGCACCCACCACGCGAAGATGAATAGCAGTAACGCGATGGCGGCGAGAAGCGGCAACAGGCTGCGGAGGTGTTTCATCGGATAGAGGGTGTTAGGTTAGGCTCGTGCCCGCGGGTGAGTTCGGTCATCACCTGTTCGGGGGTGAAATCGGCGGCGGTGCCTTGGCGCACGATGTGACCGTCCCGATAGAGCGCAAGGCGGTGCGACCGGTTCATGACTTCCGGCAGGTCCGACGAGATGAGCAACACGGCCATGCGCCGGGAAACCAAGCGGCCGATCAACTCGAAGATCTCCTCGCGGGCGCCGACATCCACGCCACGGGTCGGTTCGTCAAGGATGAGGATCTTCGGCGCTTGTTCCATCCACTTGCCGACGACCACCTTCTGCTGGTTGCCACCCGAAAGCGTGCCGATCGGCGCGTCGGCACCGCTTGTTTTGATCGAGAAACCCGCCATTGCCCGCGCGATGATGGCATCGCGCCGCCGGTAATCGGGCATGCAACCGCGTGCCCACAGGCGGGTCCACGGCAAGGCCAGGTTGAAACCCACCGTCTGGGTCATCACCAAGCCGTCGCGCTTCCGATCCTCGGGCACCAGCGCGATGCCCACGGCCCGCGCGTCGGCGGGAGACCGCAATCTAACGGGCATGCCGCCGATGGTGATCTCGCCGGCCGTCGCCGGTACCAACCCGCCGAGCACACGGGCGAGTTCGGTGCGACCGGCGCCGACCAGGCCCGCCAATCCCAACACCTCGCCGCAGCGCAGGTCGAAACTCACACCGTTGACACCGGGCGCACGCAAGCCGCGCACGCTCAGCACAACCTCGCCGGGCGTGTGAGGTGGGCGAGGATAGTGCTCTTTCAGTTCGCGTCCGACCATCCAGGTGATGAGTTGGCGGATGTCCAGGTCGGCCGCGTGTTGAGTGCCGATGCTCCTGCCATCGCGCAGGACCGTGATGCGGTCGGCGAGGCGGCTGATTTCCTCCAAGCGATGGGATATATAGATAATGCCAACCCCTTGCCCGCGGAGCTGGCGGAGCTTGCCGAACAAGGCCTCGTTCTCGACTTCGCTGAGTGATGCCGTCGGTTCGTCGAGGATCAGGATACTGACATGGTCCGCCAACGCCCGGGCGATTTCCACGAGCTGCCGCCGCGCGACGTTGAGATCGCCCACCCGAGTCCGCACGTCGCCAAGTTCCGGCAAACCGAGGTAGTCGCGCAAACGTTCGGCATCCACCACCAAGCGACGTTTGTCCAGCAGGCCGAAACGCGTCGGTTCGCGGCCGAGAAACAGATTTTCCGCGATGGATAGATTCGGGGCGAGTGCGAGTTCCTGATGGATGAGGCGGATGCCGAACCGGTCCGCATCCGCCACGCTGTCGATCCGGACCGGTTCGCCGGCGATGCGGATTTCGCCTTCATCGGGTCGGTGGATGCCGCCGAGGATGTTGATGAGGGTGGATTTGCCGGCGCCGTTTTCGCCTAACAGGGCGTGGATCTCCCCGGCCCGTAGCGCGAAGTCCACGCCATCCAGCGCGACCACGCCGCCGAAGCGCTTGCGGATCCCCCGCAGCCCTAACAATTCCGTGGCTTGATCCCTGGTGGCAGTCATTTCGCGTCGAGGATGCTGGCAGAGTTTTCCTTGGTGATGAGTTTCACCCGCACCACGATGTCCTTGGCCACGGGCTTGCCGGCCAGATGGTCGCAGGCGGCCGCTGCCGCGAGGCGCCCGATCTCGCGCGGAAACTGCGCCGAGGTCGAATGCAGCTTGCCGGACATGATGGCCGCCGCGCCCTCGCGCGAGCCGTCCACCGTCACCACCGTGACCTTGCCCTTGCGGCCCGCCGCCTCGATCGCCGAGATCGCCGAGATCGCACCTAACGCGCTCGGGTCATTGATGGGAAATACCGCGTCCATTTCCGGGAACCGGCCTAACAAATCGCGCATGACCGGGCGTGCCGCCTCTGCGGCGCCTTTGCCTTTCTGGGCGTCAAGGGTGACCAGCTTGTCACCCCCGGCCTCAATGACAGTCTGTAGGCCCTGGTTGAGATCGACCAAGACCGGGTTGTTCATCGATTGCAAGGAGACGGCGAAGAGCTTGCCGCCGCCGCGGGTTGCGGCTGACCGCCGGCACCCGGTCAGGGTTGGCACGGCGAGCGAAACGAGAAGTCCGCATCGCAGAACCTGATGGAATGGGTGGGTGGTGTGTTTCATGGTTTGCTCTGGATGAGGCTTTGGAATCAGTCGAGGTGAACGATGCCCTGCCGCACGGCTTCGATGGCGGCCTGGGTGCGGTCGCTCACGCCGAGTTTGAGGAAAATGCCGGAGAGGTGGGTCTTGACGCTTTCCTCACCGATGGCGAGCGTGCGGGAGATTTCCTTGTTGCTCAGGCCGTTGACGAGATGGCGCAGGACTTGGAGTTCGCGCGAAGAGAGATCCTTGCGGCGGAAACGCTTGCGCTGCCGGGCGGCCACGCCGGGTGGCCGCACTTTCTCGCCGCGATGCGCGGCATGCACGGCGGCGATGAGTTCGGCGCTGGTGAGGTCCTTGAGCACGCAGCCGCTGGCACCCGCCTGCAAGGCCCGGTAAATGTCCTCGTCGCCGTCGTAGGTGGTGACGATCAGAACCCGTGTTGCGGGCCAGCGTTCGCGAATGGCGAGCGTGGCTCGCGCGACGCCGTCGCCGGGCAGGCGCAGATCCATCAACACCAAATCCGGGCGCTCGCGTTCGCACAGCGCCAGCGACTCCGCGACGTCACTGGCCTCGGCCACCACGCTCAGGTCGCTTTGCGCGGCCAGGATGGCCCGCAGCCCAATGCGGAATGCGGGATGGTCGTCCACAATAAGAATCCGAATGGGATTAGACATGAGGCACAATGAGTTCAATGGTGGTGCCGGTGCCGGGTGTGCTGCGGAGGTTCAGTTCCGCATCGATGGCGCGGGCCCGCTCGCGCATGCCGGCCAGCCCGAAGCCGCTGTTGGGGGCACCCGGTGGCCCGGCGCCCAGGCCGCGGCCGTTGTCGGTCACGGCCAGGCGCACCGCAGTTTCCTGATAGTCGAGCACCAGGGCGATGTGTCGGGCATCGGCGTGGCGGACGGCATTGGTCAAGGCCTCTTGGCCGGTGCGCAGCAGGTCGTTTTCCACTTTGGCTACCAACGGGCGCGGCGTGCCGGTGGACTGCAACTCGAACGTGACCGGGCTGCCCTCGGTGAGTTGCCTGCCGATCTGGGCGAGCGCTTCGCCGAGCGTGCCCTCTTCCAGCGCCTTGGCACGCAAGGCCCAGACGGCGCGGCGGGCCTCGGCGAGGCATTGGCGCACCAGTTGGCGCGCGAGGTCGAGGTGGCGGCGGGTGCCGTCGGGCAAGGCACCCAGACGGTCGCCGAGGGCTTCGAGTTGGATGCTGATGCTGGCGAAGCCTTGGGCGAGGGTATCGTGAATCTCGCCCGCCATGCGGTTGCGCTCGCCGAACACCGCAGCGAACAAAGCGCGTGCCATTTCCCGCGCACGGCGTTCCTCGCGCAACCGCCGCCTCGACCGGATCCAAAGCACGCCCAGCATGCCCGCCAGCACAGCACCCAGGACGGCAAATGCACGCAAGGGCGACCACCAGGACGGGGACTTCAATAACGTCACGCCGTCAAAATCCCGGGCGACCAGGCTGAAGCCTTGCGGCCGCCGATGCGTGACGAAGGATTCCCAGCTCCCCACTTCCACCTCGCAGACGCCCGTATCGGCCAGTTCGCTGCCGAGGTGCCACGGCAGCGCCTGCGTGCTGTGAATGCGTGCCAGAAACCGATCCGGTCCGTTCTCCAGCGTGAGGGTCCACCTGTCTTCTCCGCGTGCGGCGGCGGCGAGCACACCGCGCACCGTCACGAGACTGCCTTCGTGCGCGGTGGCGGCTTGCGGCTCGACGGCGAATGGCGCGGGCAGCCGCGCCGGCCCGGCGAGTTGCCACTCGGCGTCGCGCAGCACCGGCGAATATCCGCCGGGCTCCGGGAAGCCCGCCACGTCCACCCATTCTCCCAGATGCGGGCGCGGTGACTCGTGCAGCCACACCCGCAAGCCGCGGGTTTCGTCCTGCACCGCCAGCGGTCCCTCGGGTGGCAGCAGCGTCACGATGCCATGCACGTGAACGAGTCGGTCCGGCTCGGTTTGGCTGGTGGGGCGCAGGAGTTGGTTCATCGGCACGACTGGCAGGTCGAATGGCCGCATCACGCCCGAACTCAGCACGGCAATGTCCTCGAGCGTGTGGACGTTCAGCGTGGGCAGAAGCACCTGCTGCTCGCGAGGGTCGGGACTGTGCAGACAAACGCCGCGCACCCGCACGCGGGCCCCCACCAGTTCAGGGTGACCGGTAATCTCATGCGTCACGTTAAGGGTCACCCGGCCGCCGCCGCTGGCCAGTTCGAGCGCTAGCCAGGCGAGGCCGGCCTCCGGATCGACGCGCTGGCTGCGGATGACGCCGGTGAGTTCCACGCGCTGGCTGTTGAGGCGGACGGCCAACAGTTCCTCGTAACTCACCGGTAGCGCCACCGGCAAGGTTCCGGCACCCAGCACCCGCACCGACTGCGTGCGGACGACGGGACCGAACACCCCGGGCTCGGCGTGGCCGGTGATTTCGACCTCCGCACCGGGTGTGAAGCCGCTCGGCAGCGGCATTTCCGGCACCCAAACGCCGCCGGTGGCGTCCTGCACCGTGAAGTCGCTCGTCCCGGCGTGACGGCAGTAGGTGACGACGCCACGCAAGGTCACCGCCGGCTGCAACTGCGCTTGTTCGCTGGAAAGCACGCGAACTTGGGCTGCGTTCCCGACCGGTGGCACCGCCGGTGCATCGGCCACTGCAGCGAGGCCGTCACCCGCCAGCAGAACCACCGCCACCGCACACAGAAAATTCGATGCACACCCAGTCACGGCCGGTTCATAGCACACCGGCGGCGGGACCGCCACCCCCCAAATGCAGAGATTTAGAAGGGCTGGTTGGCTTTACGATTTGTCGGCCCTGATTTCGGCCACGATTAGGCAAGGTCAGTTCGTTTGACTAATGAAATAGGGCGGATATGGCTCTCGATCCGCCGCTCTAATTATTGATAGATTGCGCAGAAATTCGGGAATTATTGGTCTTCTCCGAAAATATCCCGGCGGGCTGTCTTGAGATGTCCGCCATATTTGATTGGACAAATCCACCATCAGGCGCTTCATTGGTGGCGCCATGAACATTTCTTTCTCCACCGAGGATCTGCAATTCTCCGGCCCGGGCGGGTCGCTCACCGTCCATCCCGACGACGAGATTTCACGCCGCCTGGCCATGCTGCTGGCCGGCGAGTGCGGGGGTCTCGGCGCGACCGAGGCGGCCCGCCAGTTCGAT
>JAPLUI010000513.1 GCA_026397725.1 Verrucomicrobiota bacterium
CCTCCACGTCCTCAATCAACCCGGCCTCAGCGTCCGCAGCCCCTTGGATTCCTGAAACAAGGAGGGTGGACATTCTTGTCCACCAGCCAACGAGATGCCCGTGTGACGCCAAATCGGCGGCACCAGCGGACATTATCCCTCCCAAGCCCCTGTAACGCACGTACCCCCATTCCGCACCGGACCGGTCCCGGCATGGTCCTCTGTTTTACAGGGGAAAGTCGGCTTGCCTGCCTCGAGCCTCCGGTGCTTTCCCAAAAGCGTGACGCTGCAATTCCGGAAGCAATTGCTTCCCCGTCGCAAATGTTCCTTGCGTCGGGGTTCGAAACCGTGCAACCTTCCCACGTGCAGACCACTTTTCGCAACGTAAGGCGACGCGTCGCGATCAATCACGACCAGTCGTTGAATACCTGTTGGACACTATCCATAGGACACCGTTTGTCCAAGCCCACGTTCAAGGCGTTCCTGAGTCACCGGGACAAGTCTCCGGCCGCCAGCCAGCGCTTCTTCCAGGCGCTGAGCGCATACGGGAATGCCCAGTTCGAGGTGGATGCCGGCACCAATGCGACAAATGTAACCCGCCTAGTCGAGAAGGTCCTGGCCGCATGTTGAGCCAGCTAACCAGGGCTTCCAGCGGACGGGCTAGCGCTCGCCGCTGAAGCCCACCGTGCGAGCCGGAAGACGGCATCGACTAAGCGGGTCGACCAAGTGTAACCGACCAAGCGTAAACTTCAACCCCAGGCCTCAATGCCCTGACCCGGCGGCAGTGTCAATGTGGTTCGCCAACAGGGCCGGCCGCAAGTGATCCGGGGTTGGGCCGCCGTTGGCGATGGCATCACTGTTGATGGCCGGGACGCCACCTTGCCGGCGACGGCGGCGACAGCGGCGCCGGAGGCCATCGCACGGGACGTGGATTGGTCCACCAAGGCACGGATGTTAGTGAGCTGCCAGACACCCCGGTGGCGGGCAAGGGCGGCGGGAAGCACGAACTCATTCCCTCCGGCGGCGCCAAGTTCCGGGGAGCGAGGTTTCCCGTCACCGCCATGCCTGGGGAAAGGAAAATGTGGGTGGCAGCAGGAAAAGTCCGGGGGGCGCGGCTTTCCCGCGCGATTTGCCTTGCCATGGACCGTTCGCTCTGCTTGATTTCCCCCCGCCATGGCCAACCCGACTAACGTGCTCTCCAACGGAATCGAAATCACCGGTTCCATCCGCTTCACCAACGACATGATCATTGATGGCAAGATCAACGGTGAAATCATGTCCGACAAAGGTCGGGTGACCATCGGCGAAAACGCCTCAATCACCGGGGACATCACCGCAGGCGAAGTGAAGGTTTACGGCAGGATCGAAGGGAAAATCACTTCCCAACGTTGCGAACTGAAGAACAAGTCCCGCATCAACGGCGACATCAAGTCCAAGGTCTTCTCGATGGAAGAAGGGGCGCAACTCTCCGGGCGCACCGACATCGGCGGTTGATCCCGCCAAGCCTGACAGTTCCGGCTCAGCTCCACCTCCCCGCACTCATCATGGCTGGCACGCATGCTCGTGGCCACCCGCTGGCGTGTCCCGAGCGACGGCTCTGCCCGTGCCGTCACCGCCTCCTACCCGGCCTGCCCGCCCGGCATTTTCCTAATGTTTTCAAGCGCTTTGGCGTTTGCACAGCGCTGATCCCATGCCAGCATCCGCGACCACCCCGATGACTACCGACACCTTGCAACAACACATCGCCGCCACCAGCGGCTGGATTCAGGACGTGAAGGATGAGATGGCCCAGGTCCTGGTCGGGCAGGCCGGACTGGTGGACCGGCTGCTCATCGGTCTGCTCTGCAACGGCCACATCCTCCTTGAAGGCGTGCCCGGCCTGGCGAAAACCCTCGCCGTCAAAGCCCTCTCCGGCTCGCTTCACACCACCTTTGCACGCTTCCAATTCACGCCGGACCTCCTGCCAGCCGACCTGGTGGGCACCATGGTCTATCATCCGCAGGGCACCCGTTTCGAGCCGAAACTCGGCCCGATTTTCAACAACCTGATCCTTGCCGACGAAATCAACCGCGCCCCGGCCAAGGTCCAATCCGCCCTGCTCGAAGCGATGCAGGAACGCCAGGTGACCCTCGGCGACCGCTCCTATCCGCTGCCCAAGCCCTTCCTCGTGCTCGCCACCCAAAACCCCATCGACCAGGAAGGCACCTACCAACTCCCCGAAGCCCAACTCGATCGCTTCCTGCTCAAGGTCACCGTCGGCTACCCCAGCAAGGATGAGGAACTGACCATTCTCGACCGCATGGCCACTTCCGCGCCACCCTATCAAACCAAGACCGTCGCCTCACCCGAACAGGTGGCCATCTCGCGCGATCTGGTCAACCAGATCTACATCGATCCGGCCGTGCGCCAGTACATCGTGCAGTTGATCCACATCACCCGGTTCCCCGCCAAAGTGGACATCCCCCTGAAAAACCTCGTGCGGGCCGGCGCCTCACCCCGCGGCACCATCAACCTCGCCCTCACCGCCCGCGCCCGCGCCTTCATGCAAGGCCGCGCCTTCGTCACCCCGCAGGACGTCAAGGACATGGCCCATGACGTGCTGCGCCACCGCATCCTCCTCACCTACGAGGCCGAGGCCGAGGAAGTCACCACCGACGCCATCATCACCCGCATCCTCAACAAAATCCCGGTACCCTAGAAAATCCTGAAGCCCCAATCCGCAATCCGGCATTTCGACTCTTGCAGTCCCTTCCCCATGCTCTCCGAAGAACAGATCGAGGAAATGATGGCCCGCGTGCGCAAGCTGGAACTCAAGGCGCGGCGGCTGGTCCGCGAATCGTTTTCGGGGGAGTACCTGTCCTCATTCCGTGGCCAGGGCCTGGACTTTGAGGACTTCCGGGAATACCAGCACGGCGACGAAGTCCGCTTCATCGATTGGAACGTCACCGCCCGGATGAACCAGGCGTTTGTCAGGAAATTCCGCGAGGAACGCGAGCTGGTGGTCATCCTCGCCGTGGATGTCTCCGGCTCCACCGACTACGGCAGCCACAACCTCAGCAAACGCGAAGTGGCGGCGGAAGCCGGTGCCATCCTCGGCTTCAGCGCGCTGCAAAACGGCGACAAGGTCGGGCTCCTGGCCTTTGCCGACGTGCCCCTGCTGTTTGTGCCGCCCGCCAAGGGCTCGCGCCATCTGCTGAGGCTGGTGCGCGAAATTCTAACCACCAACCCGACCCGGCCCGGCACCTCCATCAAGGAAGCCTGCGATTTCCTCGTCCGCACGTTGCGCCGCCGCTCGCTGGTGTTCATGATTTCGGACTTTCACTCCGACCCGCTCGACCGCCCGCTTGGCAAGCTCGCCCGCAAGCACGAGATGCTCGCGCTGCGGGTGGCCGACCCCCTCGAAGCCACGCTGCCCAATGCCGGCAAGGTCATCATGGTGGATCCGGAAACCGGCATCGAAACCCTCGTCAACACCTCCAACTCCAATCTCCGCATGAGTTATGAGAAGCTCACGCGCAGACATCGCGAGGGCGTGGCCTCGGTGATGAAAAAACACGCCATCGATTCCGCCAAACTCAGCACCACCAGCGATCCGCTGCCCGCCCTCCACCAACTCCTCAAACGCCACAGCCGGAAACGGCGCTGATCTTTGTCGGCAGGCACGCAGCTCAATCCGTCAGCACCAAGCCATGGGAGAAGACAACCTCACCTTTGAACTCAAGGAACCGAAGACCCCGGAGGCCCTGCTGCCGCATGACTATTCCCTGCTCGCGTGGCTCTCCCCCGCCCTGCTGGCGCTCCTCGTGCTGTTGGTACTGCTCGTCCGCTGGCGGCGGCGCGGCACTCCCCAAAGCCCGCAAGCCCGCCGCCACCTCGCCTTCAAGGAAGCCGCCAGTGCCCTCGCTCAAATCTCCGCGCCGCAGGCCCACCAGGCCGCAGTGCAAGCGTCCCTGATCCTCCGCAAGTACCTCTCGCTCGCCGCCGATGACCCGGCCCTCTTTGAAACCCACGAGGAGTTTGTCGCCCGCCATGCGGCGCTGGCCATCCTAACGGAACACGCCCGCGCCGCTTGCGAAACCGGCCTGCGGCGCCTCGCCGCCCTCAAATACGCCCCAGAGGCCCCGGCGGTGGACGCCACCACGGTCGTCGCCGAGGCAGGCATTTTGCTAGAGACCCTTCACCACGGCTGCCAAGGTTGAATGAGCGCGTTCCTCGTCCATTTCCGCTTTGCCCAGCCCGGATGGCTGCTGCTGCTGCTGCCGGCCCTGATGCTCATCGTGCTGCGCCGCGGCCGCGGGGCCGCCGCCGCCGTCACCTTTCCCAATCTCTCCATTCTGGTCAGTTTGGGCCGCCGCGTCCGCCAGAGCGCGTGGAGCTTCGGCTTGCCGCTGGCCTGCGTCGCCCTGCTCACCGCCATCCTCGCGATGGCCCGCCCGGTCTGGCGCAACGAATACCAAAGCCGCAGCGCCAGCGGCATTGACATCATGATTGCCTTCGACACCTCCCTCTCGATGGCGATCGACGACTTCATTCTCAAAGGTGGGAACATCACCCGCATCGATGCCGCAAGACGGGTGGTGGATGACTTCATCACCCGCCGCCCCGATGATCGGATCGGGCTGGTGGCCTTCGCCGGCAGACCCGTCTCGGCCAGTCCCATCACCCTGGACCATCAATGGCTGCGCAACAGTCTCAAGGACCTCCGCCTCAATGACTTTCAGAATCTGGGCACCGTCAAGGAATCCGGCACCGCCATCGGCTCGGCCATCGCCGCCGCCGCCATGCGCCTGGATTCCCGCCTGGCCAAAAGCAAGATCATCGTCCTCATCACCGACGGTGCCAGCAACTCCGGGAAAATCTCCCCGCTGGAAGCCGCAGCCCACGCCAAGACCCTCGGCATCAAGATTTACACCGTCGCCATCGGCACCGAAGAAGGCCGCGTCCCCGGCAGCATCCAAACCTTCCCCCGCCAGGAATTCGATTTGCCCACGCTCAACGAAATCGCCCGCATCACCGGTGCCGAACATTACTGGGCCCAACAACTCGAAGCGCTGGAAAAGACCTTCCGCACCATCGACAGCCTGGAAAAGACCGATTTGAAAAGTCACGCCGTAATTGATGACACGGAGCTGTTTCCGTGGTTCATTGGTGCGGCCATTTTCTCCTCGCTGCTCGCCGCCATCATCATTGCCTTGAATCCCGCCCCCTCGCCCTGACCCCCATGCATCTTGCCCAACCCGCCTGGCTCGTGCTGCTGGTCCTGCTCCCCTTGCTGGGAGTTGGCGGGCTGCTCGTGGCCCGCCTGCGCCGCAAGCAGTGGCATGCGTTTGTCGCACCCCGCCTCCGCCAGGTCTTGCTGCGCCGCTCGAGTGCCCTGCCGGGCTGGCTGGCGCTCGGGTTCCTCCTCGCCGCCTGCGCCAGCCTGATTCTGGCCATGGCCAGACCCCAAGGCGAGGCCGGCACCCAAACCGAGAAATCCATCGGCCGCAATGTGCTCATCGCCCTCGACCTGTCGCGCAGCATGCGCGTCAAGGACGTCAAACCCGACCGCCTCGCCCAGGCCAAGGTCGTCATCTATGAATTGATGGAAGCCCTGCCCAACGAACGCCTCGGCCTCATCGGCTTTGCCGGCAGCGCCCACCTGTTCGCACCCTTGACCATCGACCACGGCGCGATCCGCGAAACCGTCGAGCAAACCGATGAATCCTGGGTCCCCCTCGGCGGCTCCAACCTGACCTCGGCACTGCGCCTCGCCATCACCACCCTCAGGCAAACCGGCCAGAAAAACAACGCCCTCGTCATCCTGAGCGACGGCGAAAAACACGAAGGCAACCTCAGCGCCATCACCGAGGAAGCGAAAAAATCCGGCATCTATATCTTCGCCATCGGCGTCGGCACCGAAGACGGCGGCTTCGTGCCCAATCCGGATTTCCCGAACAGCAACATGGTGGATCGCAAGGGCAAGCTCGTCCTCAGCCGCCTGCAACCCGAGGTCATGCGCAAACTGGCCACCGACACCAACGGCCGCTACGCCCTCGCCGGCAGCGGCACCGACATTCCGGCGATGGTCAAACTCGCCGCCAAGGACCTGGATTCCTTCGAGATGAAAGGCCGCGAGCGCCGCCTCTCCATCGAGTTCTACCAATGGCTGGTGCTCCCCGCCATCCTCTCCCTGCTCGTCTCCGTCATCGCCGGCACCCGCTGGCGCGGCGTGAAAACGGCCGCCGCCCTGACCCTCACCCTCGGTCTGCTGCCGCCAGTCTCCCGCGCCGGCGAGGTCTCGGCCGCTGCCGAAGCCCTCGCCAAGGGCAAGCACGAACAAGCCCGGGACGCCTTCCACAAACTCTCCGAACAAACGGATTTCGCCGGACGTGCCTCCCGCTTCCGGCTCGGTGAAGGCACCGCCGCGTACCGTGCCAAGGACTTTGCCGGGGCTCGCGCGGCCTTCAGCGGCGCACTCCTCTCGGCCGACCCGGAGGTTGCCGCCAATGCCCACTTCGGTCTCGCCAACACGCTGTTTCAACTGGGCTGGCACACCCTCGCCGAGGAGGCCTATCCCACGGATCCAGCCAGCATCCCGGACCTCGTCCGCTTCGAGGCGATGGTCAAACAACGCCTCGCCGAAGTGCTCAAGGCGGACGCGCCCGCAGACGGCGATACCGCCGGCGTCGCCGCTCTCGAAGCCCTCATCATCAACTGGGCCGATGCGCTCCACCATTATGACTCCGCCAGCACCACCGATCCTGACAACCCAAGCCTCCGCCACAATCGCGACCAAACCATGGCCTATCTCCAGCGCCTCAGGGATTTGTTAGAGCAGGAGCGCGAGCAAACCCAGCAAGCCATCCCGGAACCCCAGCCCGGGCCACAACCCGGCACCCCCGGCGAACCCGAGGGCGATGGCGAACCCAAACCGGACGAGCAGGGCCAACCCGGGGATTCCGGGCCACCCAAGGATGCCGGCGAGCAGGGCAACCAGGGCCCCAAACCTAACGACAAGCCCAAAGCCCAACCCGACCAGACCCCCAAGCCCAAGGACGACCCGAAGGATGGCCATCCCCAGCCCGGCGATGACGATGCGCCCAAGCCTGAGGAAACTCCCCAAGACCGGGCACGCCGCATCCTCGGCGAAAATTCCGACCTGGAAAAAGGCCCGCTGCGCTCCGGGCGCATCGAATACAACAACCCGGAAAAAGATTGGTAACATCATGACTGCCTGGAACCATCGGTTTGCCACCATCGCCGCCCTTGCGGCCTGCCTCTGCACCGCGCGGCCGGCGGCCGCCCAACTCACGGCGCAACTCACCTCCCGCCACCTCGCCAGAGGCGAACAGGCATTTCTGGAGATCATCCTGCCCGGGCGTCCCCCGGACGCCATGCCGGTGCTCCCCGCCGTCCAGGATGTGGCCATCCGACCCACCGTCCCCTCCGCCATCCCCCGGCAGGCCTCCGGCCGCAGGGTCGAGTACTTCTATCAATATGTCATCGAGAGTTATGCGCTCGGACGCCACACCATCCCGCCCGTGGAAGTCGTCATCAATGGTACCAAGTCCCGCACCGAGCCGCTCGAATTCGTCGTCTTCAACCCCGACGAACTGCAATGGGACGAACTCACGGTGGCCGGCCGCACCCTGCGCTACGCCGCCGACTTCCACCTCATCAACAAGCGTCCCTATGAGGGAGAAACCATTCCCACCGAGATCAAGGTCTTCATCCCCAAAGACTTCGCCACGACCGTGCAAGACTGGGGCGTCCCGGAATTCGAGCGCGATGGCGTCGCTTGCTGGCGCTTCGAACCCGCCACCATGCGGGGCCAGCTCAACGTGCTCGGCCGACCCTATGTCACCCTCGCCTACCCCAGCACCCTCACCCCCACCCGCAGCGGCAAGGTCGCCATCGGCCCGGCAAAATTGCGCCTCACCTCCACCCAGATCGTCGTTGACGGATTCCTCCAGCGCGTCATCGCAGAGACCTTCCTCAACATTTCCAAACTCGAATTTGAAACCAGCCCCCTGCCGCCCGGCGCGCCTGCCGGATTCGACAACGCCATCGGCAGCTTCACCCTGCGTGCCAGTTCCAGTGAAACCGAAGTCCGTGAGGGCGATCCGATCGCGGTGGACATCATCGTCACCGGCAGCGGCAATCTGGACACGCTGCGCCCGCCGCGCCTCGAAGACCCCAAAGGCTGGAAGATCTACGAAGCCACCGCCACCCAGCGCGGCGACGAACGCCGCCGCCTCTCCGGTTCGGTCATTTTCCAACAATTGATCAAACCCCTCGAACTGCAAACCTCCATCCCGCCGTTCCGCCTGGCCTACTTCGAGCCCACCTTGAAACAATACCGCACCCTCACCACCGCTCCCGTCCCGCTCAAAATCCTGCCTGCCACCCACTCGGCCGCGCCACCATCCGGCCCGCCACAGGCCCTCCCACTTCCCATCGAGCGCATGACCGACATTCTAACCATCCTGCGGCCGGCCCAACTGCTGCTGCCGGCCCGTAGCGCGTGGCCGCCCTGGCTGTGGCATGTCCTGGCCGCGCTGCTCGCCCTCGGCTTGCTGGCCAAAACCCTCTGGCGGCACCTCTCGCCCCGCCTGCACAAGGACCCCATCAAAGTGGCCGAACTGCGGGCGCTGAAGGAACTGTCGCGCACCCCCGCCGATAACGACACGCTCTTCCTCAAGAACGCCGGGGCCTTCATCGAACGCTGGCTTGGCAGCCACCCCAGCCCGGACTTGCACCCCATCCTGACCGAACGCGATGCCGTCTGCTTCCTCGCCGAGAACCCCAAGACCAGCCTGGGCAAGCGCCGCCACGAAATCCTCCGCACCCTCCGCAAGGCCATCACCGCTGGCGTCATGCTGGCCGCCGCCCTCCTGCCCGGCTTGCCCCGGGCCGACGCAGCGGAAGCTCCCGCCAACCAGGCCATCGCCGCCTATGACTCCGCCAACTACGACGAAGCCATCAAACTCTGGCTCGCGGCGGGTGACTACGCCCAACTCTCACCCGCCGTCCTCTATAACATTGGCAACGCCTGCTACCGTCTCGGTTCCCCAGGCCATGCCGCCCTCTACTACCGCCGCGCCCTCGCCCGCGATCCCAGCCACGAGGAATCCCGGCAGAACCTGCGCTTCATCGAGCGGAAATGCGGGGCCCTAACCGTGCAGCGGCCCGAGTACCAATACGCCCTCGCCCGGCTGCCCCTCGCCCTCTGGCAATCCGCCGCCTGGGCCGGAGCCTGGCTCTGCACCATCGCCCTGCTGATCTTTCCCGCCACCCGCAGCGGCGCGCCCGTCCGCATCGGCGCCATCGGTGCCCTCGTCGCTGCCCCCCTGCTGGCTGCCGTCGGCGTCCTCGGCTGGCACTATTACCCGGACGATGCCGAGTTTGCCCCCTTCGCCAGCCAGGCCGTCATCATCGCCGACAAGGTCGTGGTCCACAGCGATGCCGCCCGCACCTCCCCGGAGATCATCGACGCCCCGCCCGGCTCGCTGTGTGAAATCATCCGCCTGAGTGGCGACTGGGCCTACATCGCCTTTGCCACCAAGACCCGCGGCTGGGTCCCGGCCAACACCCTCGACATGGTCATCCCCACCGCACCCCCGGCCCCACCCAAAATCCGCAAGCCGCTCGCCAACGAGCGCACCGCCTGACCGCGGCGGCGTGCTGTGGCGGCGTGCCGTGGCGGCGTGCTTCCGGCCGCAGGCCTCGAGCTGAAAGGCAAGCGCTTTGTGACCGCAACGGCGCAGGCCGCAGACCATCCGGCACGAGTCCTGTGTTGAAACCGCAGCCGCACCCCTCAAAACCTCCAGCGTAGCGAACAAATTTGGTGGCGCAAGTGCCAGCAACCAGCCCCCTTCGGGTTTGGACTCGCCTGTGCGGAGCGCGGTTCAGGCTGGACGCAAAGGCGATCATCCACGAAAATCATCCCGTTCTCCCGCCCGATGTTCAAGCTATTCCTGATCCTCCTGCTGCTCGTCTCCGCCTGTGTCACGATCCACGGCCTTGGCATGATGCTGGGCCTGCACTGGCTGTCCCGCGCCTGGCCACGGAGCGAACACAGCTTCAGTCTCCCCCGGCTGTTCAGGATTCTCATCCGTGTGGTGTTCGGCCTGCTGCTGCTGCATCTGCTGCAAATCGCCGTCTGGGCCGCGTTCTATGACCTGAGCGGATGCTTCCCGGATTTCAACACTTCGTTTTACTTCTCCGCCACCAGCTACTCGACGGTCGGTTATGGCGATGTCGTGCTGCCGACAACCTGGCGGGTATTTGGGCCCATGGAAGCCGTTACCGGGGTCCTCATGTTCGGGTGGAGCACCGGCGTCTTGTTCGCCGTCGTCAACCGCCTGCAAACTCATTTTTTCAAAGGTGCTGCCACCGTCCCGCCCGACTCCGCCCCGTGAGCCAATCCTGAAAAGGAAAATGAAAACCCCTGATTGCGGGAATGCTGGCGGCAATCCTGGTCCGGGATCTTGATCAGTCGAAAATATGGGGTTGCCGCTGGCAAATCGGCTTGCTACAATCCAGCCATGACTGACAACCCGCATGACACAGATTCCCATGGTGCCGCAGCTTCTTCCCGCCGCGGATTCCTCCGTATCCTCTCCGGCCTCGGGGCTGCGAGCGCGATGCTCCCCGGCTTGGCCCGTGCCGCCGCCGGTGCCCGCGCCGCCGGTGCTCGCTACATGGGCGACTTCGCCGCCCCCAAACTCGACAAGGTCAAAGTCGCCTTCATTGGCGTCGGTGCCCGCGGCTCAGGCCACTGTTCCCAACTTGCCGTCATCGAAGGCGTCGAGGTGGTCGCGGTCTGTGATCTGGTCGCAGACCGCGCCGCCCGCTCGGGCGACGCGGCCAAGCAGCACGGCCATGCGCCGAAACTCTATTCCGGCGATGACCACGCGTGGCGGCGGATGTTGTCAGAAGTCAAACCGGACGCGGTCATTATCGCCACCCCATGGGAACTCCATGCGCCAATGTGCATCGAGGCCATGACCGCCGGGGCCCACGCCTTCTCCGAGGTTCCCATCGCCACCACCCTCGAGGACCTGTGGAAAATCATCGATACCTCGGAAGCCACCGGCCGCCACTGCATGATGATGGAAAACGTCAACTACGGGCGCGAGGAACTGCTCTACCTCAACCTGGTCCGCCAGGGAGTGCTCGGCGAGTTGCTCCACGGCGAAGCCGCCTACATCCACGAACTCCGCGGCCAAATGGAAGGCGGCGATACCACCGGCTCGTGGCGCACCTTCCAATACGCCAAGCGCAATGGCAATCTCTATCCGACCCACGGCCTCGGGCCCGTCGCCCAGTACATGAGTCTCGGCCGCACCACCGACAGTTTCGGCCGCCTCGTCTCGTTCTCCTCGCCCGCCAAAGGCCGCAATCTCTACGCGCAGAAGTCCACCCGGCTCACCAACCCGGAGTTCAAGCAACTCGACTACAAGGGCGGCGACATCAACACCTCGATCATCAAGACCGTCCACGGCCGCACCATCATGGTGCAGTGGGACGAAACCTCACCGCGCCCATACACCCGCCACAACCTCATCCAAGGCACCAAGGGCACCCTCGCCGGTTTCCCCAACCGCATGGCCATCGAAGGGATCACCCAAGCCACTCACGAGTGGGCGGAAGGCGAGGCCTGGGAAAAAATCGCCCGCCAATACGAACACCCGCTCATCAAGCGCATGGGTGAACTCTCCCAGAAAATGGGCGGCCACGGCGGCATGGATTTCCTGATGCTCTTCCGCATCATCGAGTGCCTCCGCAGCGGCCAACCGCTCGACCAAAACATCTACGAAAGCTGCTTCTGGTCCGCCGTCGGCCCGCTCTCGGAGGCCTCCGTCGCACAGGACGGCATGCCCCAGGCCTTCCCCGACTTCACCCGCGGCCAGTGGCCAAGCACCAAGCCCCTGGGCATCATTCCCTGACCCCATGCATGCCATCATCTCAAGTCTCTTCCCATGAGCTGACAACAACTCACCAGCAGCTCGCCAAGCCTCGCCGTCCCGGTAGCATGCGCACCGTCCCGACCCTAACCATGAAAGCCATTGAACGAGTGACAGTGGCGGACCGGACCGAGCACGCGCTGCGGGAAGCGCTGCTTAGCGGGCGATGGTCTGATCGCGTGCCCGGCGTGCGGGTCTTGGGTCAACAGTTGGGAGTGAGTCCCGCGACGGCCTCTGCCGCGGTGAGGCGGTTGGTGGCGGATGGCTGGCTGCAGCACGATGGGTCGCGCAAGCGGATGCGGGTGGACATCGAACAGTTGCGGGAACGGGTGCGGCAGCGCCCGACCCAAAGGCGCCTGTTGTTTGTAACTCCGGAAGAACTGACCACGGGGCATAGCACGGCGTTGATCGCGGTTTCCGAGCTGCACCAGGAGCTGTTCCACGAAGGCTGGGACGTGCGCCACCGGATGATGCCGTATGAACCTCCGGAGGTGGCGTGGCGGGCATGGGACCGCTGTCTGGAGCAACTGCAGCCCGACTTGTTAGTGGTGTGGGGGGCTCGTCCGTCGGCTTGCGATTGGGCGGTGGCACGCGGTGTCAAGATGGTGCTGTTCGGCGGAATTCAGGGGGCCACGCCGCTGCCGCTGATCAGCGTGCAAACCTCGCGGATGCTGGAGCGGGCCATGGATGAGTTGTTAGGTAGGGGTCACCTGACGGTGGCAATGCCGATGTGGGCCCGGGCGGACTCGTTTCGCCAGCGGATGGCCGACGTGATGTCGGCGAAGCTGGCCAGCGTCGGCGTCGGGTTTGTGCCCCGCGACCATCAGCCAGAGGCGTCGAATAACAGCCCGGAGGCGATGTATGACACCTTGGTGAAGCTCTGGAAACGCGTCCGACCGACTGCCTTGGTGGTGATGGACTGGCGTGAATTTGTGCTGGTGTCGTGTTTTTTGCGCGATCGCGGGATTTCAATCCCGGGCGATTTGTCGGTGGTGTTGTTGTCGGATTATCCATCGATGGAGTGCTACCGCCCGATGCTGACGCATTTCGAGCATCCGGTGAAACGGATGGCGCAAACCGTGGCGAATTGGGCCCGGGTTTATCCGCCCAAGCCAGTCACGAAGTATTGTGAGCCGCGGTGGGTGGAAGGGGACAGTGTGGGGCGAATCGGTGGCAGCACTTTGCAAGGAAGGGCTCCGGGCGCTGCTGCGAAGCGGCGTTGAAATCCGGAATTGCGGCAGTCTTGTGAGTGCGTTCGGCCACGGCTCCGGCGGCTTCGATTTCGCCTGATCCGGCGAGACGGCTACAGTCGGAATTTGCGCAACGAGTGGTCATTCCCTCGGTGCCGGGGCCGCCAGGTTCGGAAAATCCGCAGGGACCCCGATTCAGGTCAATTACTTGTGAGTTTGAGCTTGCATGCCGCGTTTCCCCACGCTACCAATGTCCCCGCACAGCTTCTGACGAAAGAAAGGAGTGGGTCTCGCACCCACTCTTTTGCGTCCCCAGACGCCGCCCGCGCCGCCAGCACCCTCCGCCCGCCATGACCAACGACATCGTCGCCCTCATCGAATATTACGAAAAGGAAAAAGGAATCGACCGTGATCGGGTCGTCGCCGCGCTCGAATTCGCCTTCATCTCCGCCTACCGCAAGATGGTGCCGGGAGCTGATGCCATCGAAACCCTCAGAGCGGATGTCAATACCCGCAAGGGCGAAACCCGCATTTTCGCCTCCCTTACCGTCGTGGCTGATGGTGCCCAGACCGACCAATTCAACCAGGTTCAACTCGCCGTAGCCCTCAGGAAGAATCCCGCCACGCAAGCCGGAGAGGTGCTCGAGTTCAACGTCACGCCCAAGGATTTCGGTCGCATCGCCGTCCAGACCGCCAAGCAAACGATGATGCAGCGCCTCCGGCAGGCGGAAAAGGAAATGATCTATGAGGAGTTCAAGGACCGCGCCGGCGACATCGTTTCCGGCACCGTCCGCCGCTTCGAGCGCAACGACGTGATGATCGACCTCGGGAAGTTTGAAGGCATCCTGCCCAACCGCGAGCGCGTCCAAGGCGAAGACTACAACATCGGGGAACGCATCCGCGCCTACGTCCTCGCCGTCGAAAACGAGGGCCGCGGCCCGGAAATCATCCTCTCCCGCAGCCACCCGAACTTCGTCCGCCGCCTCTTCGAGGCCGAAGTCAACGAAATCTCCGACCACACCGTCGAAATCCGCGGCGTCGCCCGCGAAGCCGGCTTCCGGACCAAGATCGCCGTCTGGAGCAAGGATCCCAAGGTCGATGCCGTCGGCGCCTGCGTCGGCATGCGCGGCGCCCGGGTCAAGAACATCGTCCGCGAACTCAACAACGAAAAAGTCGATATTATCCGCTGGAGTGATGATCCCAAGGAATTCGTCCGCGAGGCCCTGAAACCCGCCGACCTCAAGACCATCGTCATTGATGAAGTCGCCCATGTGGTTCACGTCACCGTGACCGATGATGACCTCAGCAAAGCCATTGGTCGCAAGGGTCAAAACGCCCGCTTGTCCTCCCGGCTCATGGGCTGGGACATCCAGGTTCGGCGCGACGAATCCAAAGAGGAACAATTCAAGGAAAAAATTGGCGGGGCCGCCCACACCCTCTGCGAGCAACTCGGCATCACCGAGGACCAGGCCAACAAGCTCACCCTGGCGGGCGGTTTCACCCCGGCCCTCGTCGTCGATATGCCCGCAGACTTCATTGCCGAACTCCTCGACATCCCCGAGGACGCCGCCGATGGCATTCTCTCCCGTGCCAATGCCTTCCTCGACAACGGGCTGGCCACCGCCTCTGAAGAATCCTGATTCCCTCTTCATCCCCACTTTCCCCGAACTACGCCAACCAGCCGGATGCCCAAGAAAAGCGACAGCTCCCAAGAGAAACCCGAAGTCCTCGACCTCCTCGATGACGCCAAGAAACTCTCGCGCCGCGAGCGCAAGCGCCACGTCGCCGAACCCCCGCCACCGCCCCTGCCCCTGCCTCCGGTGCCAGACGTGCCCAGTGCCCTGGAGGTCGCAAAACGCGAAGCTCTCGATCTCTACGCCGAAGAGAAAAGAATCAGGATCCGCAAAACCGCCCACCCCGGAAAATCCGTCCTGCCGACCATCTCGAAGCTGCTCGATGGAGAGGAAGAGGAGCTTCAGTCGGCTAGGATCAGCAAAATGCAGGGCCCGGCCGCAGTGAGCGCCGACCCGGTCCGTGTCACTCCCCCGCCGGCCGCCGAGCCGGTGCCAGTGGCAGACGAAGAAGCGCCGGACGATCCCAAGCTGATCATCATCAAGCCCCCCATCCTCGTTGCCGAACTGGCCGCCCGCCTTGGGCTCAAGCCGTATAACATCATGGGGGATCTCATCAAACTCGGCGTCTTCCCCGCCCCCAGCCAACCCCTCGAGCGCGACGTGGCGGTCAAAGTCTGCGAAATTCATGGCTTCGTCTTCGAGTGCGAAAAGCGCGACAAGGACAAGGGCTTCCACCCTGCCCCGGAACCCGTCAAGGAACCCGAGCCGCCAGTGGAGGAGCCCGAGGACCTGCTCAAGGACCGCCCGCCCATCATCACCATCATGGGCCACGTCGATCACGGCAAAACCTCCATCCTCGACTACCTCCGCAAGACCCGCATCACCGCTGGCGAAGCCGGCGGCATCACCCAGCACATCGGGGCCTATCAAGTCACCCACAAGGACCTGCCGATCACCTTCCTCGACACCCCCGGCCACGCGATCTTCTCAGACATGCGGGCCCGCGGCGCGGATATCACCGACATCGTCGTCATCGTCATCGCCGCCAATGATGGCATCATGCCCCAGACGGTTGAAGCCATCAAGCACTCCAAGAATGCCGGCAAGACCATCATCGTCGCCATCAACAAGTGTGACCTGCCCTCCGCCAACCCGGCCCGCGTCAAAGCCCAACTCACCGAACATGGCCTGCAAACCACCGACTTCGGTGGCGATACCGAGTTTGCCGAGGTCTCCGCCGTCACCGGCCAGGGCATGAATGACCTGCTCGATCTCATGGCCCTCCAGGCCGAGGTGCTTGAACTCAAGGCCAACCCGCGTGCCACCACCCGCGCCTCGGTCATCGAAGCCCGCGTGGTCCCCGGCCGTGGCACCACCGCCACGGTCATCGTCGAATCCGGCACCCTCAGGATTGGCACCCCCTTCATCTGCGGCCCCTACGCCGGCAAGGTCCGCTCGCTGATCAACGACCGCGGCGAGAAAGTCAAGGCCGCCCCCCCCGGCACCCCGGTGGAAGTCGTCGGCTTTGAGGAACTTCCCAACGTCGGCGATCACCTCACCGAGATGAAAACCGAGCGCGAGGCCAAAGCCCTCGCTACCGAGCGCCAGGAGAAGCAACGCCTGCTCCGGCTCAAACCCCAACACCGCAACCGCATGGAGGACCTCTACTCCATGGTCCACGAAGGCGGGGCCAAGGCCCAGCTCAAGCTCATCCTCAAGTGCGACGTCCAGGGCTCCGTCGAGGCCATCAAGAAAGCCATTCTCGCCATTGAGTCCACCAAGGTCGAATCCACCTTCATCACTGCCGCTGCCGGACCTATCACCGAGACCGACGTCCAATACGCCACCTCCACGGAGGCCATCATTCTCGGCTTCAACGTCAAGGTCGAGGCCAAGGCCGTCAAAGCTGCCAAGGCCGCCAGCGTCCAGATCAAACTCTACTCCATCGTTTACGAACTCATTGACCAGGTTCGCGATGCCATGCTGGGCCTGCTCGAGCCCCTCAATCGCGAGTCCGTCATCGGCCACGCCGAGGTCCGCAAGGTTTTCAAACTCTCCCGGGGGCGGGCCGCCGGTTCCTTTGTCACCGACGGCCGGATCCACCGCAAGGCGCATGCCCGCGTCCTGCGGGACGGCATCCCTGTCTTCGATGGCAAGATGTCCACTCTCCGCCGCTTCCAGGAGGAAGTCGAGGAAGTCCGCAACGCCTTCGAATGCGGCATCCGCCTCGGCGAATTCAACGAATATGTGGAAGGCGACATCATCGAGTGCTACAAACTCGATAAAATCCCCCAAACGCTTTGAAGAGCAAGGCTGCAATGCAGAAATCTCCCGCCTTTTGATGCACTGCCTGGATCCTCTTCATTTCAGCACTTCAGTTTTTCAGCATTTCAGCATTTTTTCCCATCATGCCCCGCCGCCTCGACCGAGTCAACGAACTGCTCCGCCGTGAGATCAGTGCCATCATCCAGCGCGATTACGAATGGCATGGCACCCTGGTGACGGTGGGTGACATTGAGGTCACCCAGGACCTCAAGGAAGCCAGGGTCTGGGTTGGCATCCTGGGTGGTGCCGTCGGCCCCGTATTGGAAAAACTCAACCGTGAGCACGGCTCCATCCAGGCCCGGCTCATGAAGCGAGTGGTGCTCAAATCCACTCCCGTGCTCCATTTCCATCACGACGCCTCGGCCGTCCGCGGGGTTGACCTCGTCAACCTTCTCGACGCCGTCGAGCAACTCCCCAAGGCCCCCGAGGAAGAGCCGGCCGAGGAATCCGCCCCGGCAACCGACTCCCTCCAATCCGAACGAATGCCCATCAGAATGTGCCAGCGCAATGATCCGATGAACCCGGCGTCCGGTGGAAGTGCCCCATGACCTCCAAAGCGTCTCCCCGCACCCCCGCGGCTCCTGAGCCTGACTCAGCGCGGGCGTTGCGTGCGCGGGCCGAAAAGACCATCAAGGACAAGCCGGTGCCTCCGCCGGAGAATCCGGCCGGGATGTCGGCCCATGAAATGCAGCGGGTTATCCACGAATTGCGCGTCCATCAGATCGAGGTGGAAGCGCAAAACGAGGGACTGCAGCGGCAGCAGGCGGAACAGGCGGCAGGCGAGGCCCGCAATGCGGATCTCAAAGAGTCGCTGCGCATCAAGAGCCTGGCGTTTGACTCAGCGATCAATGCCAAGAGCATCGCCAATACCGAGGGCATTCTCACCGAGGCCAACGATGCGTTCCTCAGGAACTGGGGCTATTCGTCCAAGGAGGAGGTCATCGGCAAACCCATCCCGCATTTCCTCCAGGATCCGAAGGACGCCGCAGCCATCATCGCGACTCTCGACGAAACGGGATTTTGGGAGGGTTCCTATGTCGCGACGCGAAAGGACGGTTCGTCCTTCATCGCCCATGGTCTGGCAACCAGCATGCGGGATGAACTGGGTGAGGTCATCGGTTACCAATCGTCGGTGCTGGACATCACCGAGCGCAGGCAGACGGAAGCGGCGCTGCAGGCGTCAGAGGCCCGCTATCGCGAGATCTTCGAATTGGCTGTGGATGGCATCTTGCAAGGCGGTCCCGGCTGCATCATCACCGGTGCCAACGCCCAAATGCTGAAGCTGGCCGGCAGGTCCCTGCACCAGATCCTTGGCCTGCATGTCAGCATGCTCTTCAGCTCCGAGGAACTGGCCACCGTCCCGCTGTGGTTCGACCTGTTGAACAAGAACTGGCCCTTGGACGTCGAGTGCAGCCTGCTCCGCCCCGATGGCACCCGCGTGCCGGTGGAGATGCATTCCAAAATGATGCCGGACGGCACCTACCAAACGATCTCCCGCGACATCACCGAGCGCAAGCATAGCGAGGATGCCCTGCGCGAGTCCGAGCACAAATACCGCATGCTCCATGAAAGCATGATGGATGCCTTCGTCAGCGTGGACATGACCGGCCGCTTCCTCGATTCCAACCCGGCCTATCGGGAAATGACAGGCTATTCGGAGGACGAGCTGCGCCGGCTGACCTACAGCGATATCACGCCGGAATCATGGCATGCCATCGAAAGCCGGGTGGTGGCCGAACAGGTCATCCCGTTGGGTTATTCCAACATCTATCAGAAAGAATACCGCCGCAAGGACGGGAAAATCATCCCGGTGGAATTGCGCACCTGCCTGATCCGCGATGCCGACGGCACCCCGGCATTCATGTGGGCGATCATCCGCGACATCACCATCCGCCAACAGGCCGAACAAACCCTGCAGAATTGGAGTCAAACCCTCGAGCGACAGGTGGCAGAGCGCACCGAGGAACTGCAACAGAGCGAAGCCCGCTTCCGCTTCCTTGCCGAAACCACCTTTGAGGGCATCGCCTTCAGCGAGGGGGGCAGACTGATCGACGGCAACGCCCAACTCGGCAAAATCCTCGGCTACGAACTTGCCGAGATGATCGGCCGGCCGGTGATGGACTTCGTCGCCCCCGAATCGCGTGCCACGGTCGCCGAAACCATCAGCAGCATGGAGCACGAGACCATCTACGAGTGCCTCAGCTTGCGCAAGGATGGCACCGTCGTTCCGACCGAAGCCCATGGCCGGATGGTCATCTGGCACGGAAAAAGGTTGCGCGTCACCGTCTTGCGCGACCTCACCGAAAGCAAACGGCTGGCCGCCACAATCCAAGCCAAACAAGCGGAAATCGAACGCGCCAAGCGGCTGGTCCTGATCAGCGAAATCAGTGCCGGCATCATCCACCAAATCAGCCAACCCCTCAGCTCGGCCGGCACCAACCTCGCCGTCGCCATCGCCAAGATGGGGGGCTGCGCACAGCCGCATTGCAACTCCCTGGGAATCCTCGATGAAGTCCAGGGGGATGTCACCCGCATGCGCGAAATCGTGATCCATCTCCGGGCGCTGGTCCACCCCGAGCGACCCGACCGCACGCGGACGGACCTCAACCGGCTGGTGGCGGAGGTGCTGCCGTTGCTACAGCGGGAGGCCGGAATCCACCAGATCCATCTGAAAACCATTTTGGCCCCCGACCTGCCGCCGCTGCTGGCCGATGCCGTGCAGTTGAAACAAGTCGTGCTCAGTCTGGTGCGTAACGGCTTCGACGCCTGCGTGGAGTTTCCCCCCGTCCGGCGGGTGGTGGCCATCAGCACCCGGGCGCTGCCGGGGCAGAAACTCGAGCTGTGCGTGCGGGATGCCGGGATCGGGATTGCTCCGTCCGTCGAGGAACGCCTGTTCGACCTGTTTTTCACCACCAAGAAGGAGGGCCTCGGCATCGGCCTCCGCCTCTGCCGCACCATCGTCGAGGCCCACGGCGGCTTGGTCGAGGCTGACAACAACCCGGATCGCTGCGGTGCCGTCTTCCGCGTCCTGCTGCCTGCGGAATCCTGAAAAATAATCCAAAGTTTGACTTCCCAACGGCAACCGACCCGAATACAATCCCCGCATGAGTGAGCCGTCCCCCCCGGCGCGTGGCTTTCCCGAGCTGCCTCCAACTTCCGCAAAGTGCGTCACTGCTCGGTGTCATGAGCCCGGGGCGCCGCCTGCGACGGCTGGCGATCATCAGGTGGTGGTGGTGGATGACAATCTGAACATGCTGACCGCCTTGGAGCGCCTGCTCACGACCCACGGCTACCGGGTGCGGCTGCATCAGGATCCTGCGGAGTTCCTCACCACGGGGCCGCCGGCGGGGCCGGCTTGCCTGCTGTTGGACAATCAGCTTGAGGCCAGCATGACCGGCGTCCAAGTGCATGCGGAGATGGTTCGCCGGGGCTGGAATCTCCCCACGATTTTCCTCAGCGCGCACTGGAACGTCCAGTCCGTCGTCACCGCCATCCGGGCCGGTGCGGACGGTTATTTAACCAAGCCCTATGAGGCTACCGAACTCCTGAAAGCCATCGGCGAAGCCTTGCAGCGGGCGCAGGCGACCCACGAACAGAACAAGAAAAAGGCCGCCTCCTTGGCCCTCGCCGCAACCCTGACCAAGCGCGAGCGCCAGATCGCGTGCCTTGTGCTCGCTGGCAAGATGAACAAAGCAATCGCGGACGAACTCGGCCTGGCCCTGGTCACCGTGAAAGTCTATCGCGCGCGGGCCAGGAGCAAGCTTGGGGTCACCAATACCGCCGAATTGGCCAGCTTCGCCCGGGTGGTCGGCTGGTGCTCCTGAACCCGATTATGCCACGGTATTCATGCCATTCCGGGCAATGGCCTGCCGCCGCCCATGGGGGTTGATCAGGCGGGCGTTGAATTCAGCGGCCATGTTGTAGCCCAGCCGCCGGAGCTGTTGGTCGAGCGCGGCAATGGTGCCCCTCCGCGCGATACGCCGCCGCGCTCCAACTCAGCACCACCCATCGGCCCTCACCCTCGGCGACGTAGCGGAGTGGCCCGCCGACCAGAGTGCGGCTTTTCAAAAATGGGCACTGCCCCATCATCCCGCCCTGGGGAATGGCTGGAATAATAGTAATAATTATATACCAAGGGATAACTAACGTGGCTGAAGTTATACGAATATACCAAGGTATAACTAGGCAATTTGGTCGGATTGTGATACTTCTTTCTCCCAGCGCGAGCATCCTGCTTTTTTGGGAGAATCTGCCGGTTACAACCGCGTCAAGCGACTCATGTCACAGGCCCCCCGCACCCCTTGCCCATCCTTATCGAAAGTGGTTTTAGAGCAGCATCGCTCTACGCGACCAAGGGCGGCAGCGTCACTTCAACCAACCGATGAATCTTCAAGCCTGATGATTGCGCGGATATCGCTCCCTGGCCGGCAGCCCGCTCCTCCCTCTGGGACAACCAACCAGGGCGACAACGGCCTGCGGATTGCGGCGGACGTACGACTTGGCCGCGGGGTCAAGCTTTTCGGATTCGTCAACCTTTATGGCTGTGAGATTGGGGATGATACCCGGATCGGTTGCTTTGTCGAAATCCAAGGCGGAGCGAAGGTCGGCGCACGTTGCAAGATTTCCAGCCATTCCTTCATCTGCGAAGGCGTCATGATCGAGGACGAGGTGTTCATCGGCCATGGGGTCATGTTCATCAACGACCCTTGGCCGCGGGCCACCACCGGGGAGGGTCGGCCGCTCGCGAAAGGCGATTGGAAATGCCAATCGACGCGGGTGAAAATGGGAGCCTCGATCGGCTCCGGTGCCACCATCCTGGGCGGGATCACCATCGGCGAGAACGCCTTGATCGGCGCGGGCAGCGTGGTCACCCGCGATGTGCCGGCGGACTCGACCGTGGCCGGGAATCCAGCCCGCCCGATCAGGCGCTCGGCGGATCCCACCGCAGCCCCCGCGATTCCGCTCCTTCAAACTCCGTGAACCCTTGATCCGGCGGTGCCACCAGGTGCTGCCCGACAGGTTCCTTCAACCGGAACCAACTCCACCCCTCCATGGTCAGCATCTCTATCCCTCCTCCCCGAGGCAGGTTCTCCCGAACCTTCCGGCGGCGGACTCCGCAGACCGCGTCCGCCCGCAGTTGGCGCGTTCAAGCCCCCGCCAACGCCGCTCCCGCGTGGGACACCTGTCCAACCCGGACCGACCCGGCAGGCGTGCCCCTGCCGTTTCCCGGCTGGAAACGTGGCTGCGATCTGTTGTGGGTGCTGTTGCTGCTGCCCTTGGCCCTGGTCCTGGCACCGGTGTTGTTCTGTTGGATCAAACTGGCGTCTCCCGGGCCATGCATCTTCCGGCAGACTCGCATCGGCCGCCACGGCAAGCCCTTCACGATGTATAAGTTCCGGACCATGCATCCCGAGGCGGAGACTGCCGTCCATGAGGCCCATGTCACCCGCCTGATCACGACCAACTTACCGATGATCAAGCTGGACGATGAGGACGGACGCCTGATCAAAGGGGCGTGTTTCGTCCGGATGTCCGGTCTCGATGAACTGCCACAATTGCTCAATATCCTGCGCGGTGAAATGAGCGCGGTCGGGCCGCGGCCCTGCGTCCCGAGCGAGTTCCAATTCTACGATGCGCATCACTTCCGCCGTGTTGCCGTGCCACCCGGGCTAACCGGGATCTGGCAGATTGAACGGACCCGCTCCACGACCTTCCGCGAGATGATGGCCATGGACATCGCCTATGTCGATCATCTGTCACCTTGGTTGGATTCAACCCTGTCTCTAACTCATTCCGATGATTCCCTCCCCTCGGGTCCACCTGGGCCTCCCACAGGCATCACGGATGCTCCCATTTTACCGCCCGGCCCCCTGTCCGCGAGCTTTCCTTTGGAGGGGTTGCTGATGGCGCAG
>JAPLUI010000403.1 GCA_026397725.1 Verrucomicrobiota bacterium
GAACCGAGCAAGAATATCGTCGCTTTGTAGCGGCGCGTCTATGACCGCCGATGACCATGAGCCGAGCAAGAATATCGTCGCTTTGTAGCGGCGCGTCTATGACCGCCGATGACCATGAACCGAGCAAGAATATCGTCGCATTGTAGCGGCGCGTCTATGACCGCCGATGACCATGAACCGAGCCAGAATATCGTCGCATTGTAGCGGCGCGTCTATGACCGCCGATGACCATGAACCGCCAATGAACCCCCGTTTCCGGCAAGCGCCATCTCATTCACATCGACGCTCACAGAGCGCCGCTACAACACATCTCAGATGCCTTGCGACAGTTATTATTGCGCGGGCACCAAGGCTGGGTTGTGGGGCATGCGGAACCGACACACCCTCATGCGAAACCTGATCCAACATTTCCTGCTGGCGTGGAAGCTTCCCCGCTGGCGCTGGGCGCTGGTAACTGCGGTGCTGTCGGACGCGCTGGGCTTCGGCGTGGCGCTCTGGCCGCCGGTGCAGTGGCTGCTGGACGCGGTCACCGCCGCAGTGCTGTTCGCGTTACTGGGCTTCCGCTGGCCGCTGCTGCCGGCCCTCGCCATTGAAGTGGTGCCGGGTCTGCAGTTGTTCCCGGCCTGGACCCTGGTGGTAATGGCCCTCGCGAGCATGGAAACCCGCAGAGCGACTCACGACACAGAATCTGTTGGACCGGGCACTCACTCTATTTCTAGAAAATCACAACCAAAGAACATATCATGAAAGTAATCATTGTAGGTGGAGTTGCTGGCGGCGCGTCCTGTGCGGCGCGGTTGCGCAGGCTGGACGAAAAAGTGGAAATCCTCATGATCGAGAAAGGTCCGTATGTTTCCTATGCGAACTGCGGCCTGCCCTATCATATCGGCAAGGTGATCGAGAAGGAATCAAGCCTGCTGGTCGCCACGGAACAAATGTTCCGCGCGGTGTTCGGTATCGACTGCCGGACGAATTGCGAGGCAGTCGCCATCGACGCGAAGAACAAGACCGTGGACCTGCTAAATGTCACCAACGGAGAGGTCACCACCGAGTCCTATGACAAGTTGGTGCTGTCACCCGGCGCGCCTTCGATCCATCCGCCGCTGCCGGGCATTGATCTGCCGGGCATCTTCCAGGTCCGCACCGTGCCGGACACCCGGGCGGTCGTCGAGTGGCTCGAAAAGGGCACCGATTTCCTTGCCGGCATGAGCTGCTATACCGGCATGCAACAGTCCAAGCCCACCACCCGTGCGGTGGTCGTCGGCGGCGGATTCATTGGGCTGGAATGCGCTGAGAATCTTATCCACAGGGGTTTCGAGGTGACCCTGATCCAGAAGCCGGACCACGTTCTAACACCTCTGGATCCCGAGATCGCGGCGCTGGTGCAGGGCCACATCAAGCGCCACGGCGTCAAGGTCGTCGCCAATGACGGCGTGAATGGCTTCAAACAACTCGAAGGTGGCGCCATCGAAGTGCAGACGGAAAAGGGCAAAACCTTCCCCGCCGACGTGGTGATTCTCGCGATCGGCGTGCGCCCCGATACCAAGCTGGCAAACTCTGCGGGCATCGCCCTCGGCGAGCGCGGCGGAATCCTCGTCAACGACCAGATGATCACCAGCGACCTGGATATTTTGGCCGTCGGCGATGCGATCGAAGTGAAGGATTTCATAACCGGCGAACAAAGCCTGATCGCCCTGGCCGGTCCGGCCAACCGCCAGGGACGCATCGCAGCGGATGTCATCTGCGGTCGCGATTCCCGCTATCGTGGCACCCAGGGGACCTCGATCATCGGACTTTTTGGTGGCGCGGCCGCCTGGACCGGCGTTTCCGAAAAGACCCTCAAACGCCTCGGCGATATCGATTACGAAAAAATCTATCTGTTCCCGAACTCGCACGCCGGCTATTACCCCGGCGCGAAGATGATCGGCCTCAAGGTGATTTTTTGCAAATCCGACGGCAAACTCCTCGGTGCCCAGGCGCTCGGCGAGGATGGTCCGGCGGTGGACAAGCGCATCAGCGCGCTGGCCGTTTTCCTCCAGATGGGGGCCACGATGGACGACCTCGCCGAGGCGGAACTTTGTTATGCCCCGCAGTTCGGCAGCGCCAAGGACGCGGTGAACTTCGCCGGCATGATCGGCTGCAACATCCTGCGCGGCGACATGCCGGTGAGTCACTGGGAATCCGTAGCTGGAGACTTCTTGCTAGACGTCCGCAATCCGCCCGAACTCGTCATGGAAAGTGTGCCGGGCGCGCTCAACATTCCGCTGCCCCAACTCCGCACGCGCCTCGGAGAACTGCCGAAGGATTGCAAAATCAAGGTCATCTGCCGCTCCGCCCAGCGCGCCCACTACGCCACCCGCATCCTGCTCCAGAATGGCTTCACCGCAAGCACCCTGTCCGGCGGCATGCTGGCGCGTGCGATGAAGGAAATCGCGGAGTCGAAATAAGGACCAACTCTATGAACAAGCTGACATCTGACGCGTTTGTTTTCTTTGGGGCAACGGGTGACCTTGCCTTTAAGAAAATCTTCCCATCCCTGCAGGCGATGGTCAAACGCGGTCAGTTGAACGTGCCGGTAATCGGCGTCGCCCGGTCTGCCATGGACGTCGATGAGCTGAGGGCCCGGGCCCGTTCCAGCCTGGAGCAGAGCGGGAAATTCGATGCCGCGGCCTGTGAGAAGTTGTGCGACTTGTTGCGCTATGTGCGGGGCGACAATTCGGATCCGGCCACCTTCCAGGCGTTGTGCCGGGAACTCAACGGGGCTCAAAGGCCAACCTACTATATGGCCATCCCACCCTCGATCTTTCCAGGCGTCGTCGAACAACTGGATAAGTCGGGTTGCGCCACCGGGGCGCGCGTCATCCTGGAAAAACCCTTCGGGCATGACCTGGCCTCCGCCCAAGCTCTGAACCAAACTCTATCTGCAACGTTCGCTGAGAAGGACATCTATCGGATTGATCATTACCTGGGAAAACGGCAGGTGAACAACACGGTCTTCTTTCGCTTTGCCAACGCGTTCCTGGAACCGTTCTGGAACCGTCATCATATCGAAAGCGTGCAGATCACGATGGCCGAGAGTTTTGGCGTGCAAGGCCGAGGCGCATTTTATGATGAAACCGGGGCCATTCGCGATGTCATCCAGAACCACCTGTTTCAAGTCCTGGCCAACCTGGCCATGGAGCCGCCGGTCCGAAACGACAGCGAATCGATTCGCGATGAAAAGGTCAAAGTCTTGAAGGCGATTCCCGCTTTGGCCGCAGGAAATCTCGTGCGCGGCCAATTCCGTGGCTACCGCAGCGAAAAAGGTGTGGCACCTGAGTCCCGGATGGAAACGTTCGCGGCCCTGCGTCTGGAGATTGACTCCTGCCGCTGGCAGGGGGTGCCCTTCTTGATCCGGGCCGGGAAGTGCCTGCCAGTGACCTGCACGGAGATTTTCATCCGGTTGCGCCAGCCGCCCAATATATATATGGAACTGAACCTAACTCAGAATCACTTCCGGATTCGGATCAGTCCTGACATCACGGTCGCCTTCGGCCTGAATGTCATGGCCCCGCTGGACGAACAGGCGGCGGTTCCGGCGGAAGTCTTGGGGAGCCACTGTCCCGAAGCCGGGGAGAAGGACGCCTACGAACGCGTGCTGGGCGATGCGATGGCGGGAGACGCCACCCTCTTCGCCCGGCAGGATTACGTGGAAGAGGCCTGGCGGATCGTTGATCCCGCGTTGCAGGCCGGCACGCCAGTCTTCGATTATGAACCTAACACATGGGGACCGCAGGAAGCCGCCTCAGTCACCCCGCCCGGAGGCTGGCACAACCCGGTGATGACGGAAAACTCTTTATGCAAACAAACATCAACTTGAGAGGAAACGGATCATGAACGCAGTCATGCAGTTTCTTCAGTCCACCTTCGGCCCATTGGTTCTCATCTTCACCGTGTCGAACCTGGCGGCCATGGGCCTCCAAGTTAGAATGCCTGAGGTGATGGTGGCGTTGCGGAATAAGAAATCCATAGCGCTGATCTTCGTCTGGGGCTGGGTGTTGGGGCCGGCGGTCGGCTATCTGATCACCCGGGCTCTTCCTTTGGAGGCACCTTACGTGGTCGTGGTGTTCCTCTGCAGCCTGGCACCCTGCGCGCCGTTTCTCCAGCAGATGGTGGGAAAAGCCCGTGGCGACATGGGTTTCGCGGGAGCTTTCGTACCACTGGTGATGGTCGGCACGGTGGTGTTGATGCCCTTGCTGGCACCCCTGTTGATCATGGGGGTAACGATCAGCACCTCGGCGCTCGCCAAACCGCTCCTCCTGACCATCCTCCTGCCGCTGATCATCGGAGCAACGATCCGGCACCTTGGCGACAAGGGGGCAAGCAGAATCTTCCCGGCGGTCAAGAAGCTGGCCATGCTCTCCACGCTGCTGACAATCGTGTGGTGTCTGGTGATCTACGGCCGGGGAATGCTCAACACGGCTGGTGAATTTGCCCTCCTTGCAATGACCCTGTTCATGGTCGGAATGGGCCTGATCACTTATCTCATCGGCTTCGGCATGAAACAGAATCAGCGCAGCGTCATGGCGCTGGGGATGGGTACGCGTAACATCGCTGCGGTGCTGGCGTCGGCTCTAGCCATTCCTAACGGGGACTCGCGGATCGTGGTGATGACTGTCTTGTGGACTTTGTGGTCGGTTGTCCTCGCCGCCATTGGGGCCAAAATATTTGCCATGCTGGCCGACAAGACCGTAGCGGATGGTCAGGCCTCACCTATCAACTAGAGACGAGAATGATACGACACCCCATGAAACATGATATGAAATCCCAATTCAAACTTCTGGCGGTTGCCAGTGCTCTGTTAGTCCCGGCAGTCCGGGCTGAATCCGGACCGGACTTGGAACGTTCGATAGCCCCCGCGAATGCGGCAGCCACCGAGCCGGGCAGTGCGGGGAATAGCGCTGCCGATCTGGCCAAGACCCTCGCGAATCCCATCGGGGCTCTGATCAGCGTGCCCTTCCAGAGCAATTTCGATTTTGGCGGGGGTCCGGCTGGCGATGGCTATCAATTCAAGCTGAACCTGCGGCCGATCATTCCCATCTCGCTCACCTACGACTGGACCAACGACCAGTGGACTGTGCCCTTGAACCTCATGGTCCAGCAGATCGTGAAAATCGGCAAGCAGCCCGTCGCCTTTTCATTGGGTGCCCGCTATTACGCGGACAAGCCCGACGGCGTCCCGGATTGGGGTCTCCGCTTCGCGCTCATCTTCCTGTTCCCTAGACGTTGAAGATTACGCCCAGCCACCGATTGCTGATTGCTGATTGCTAATGACTGATAACTGATAACTGATAACTGACTCTTCAATGGCTTTGACGCTCATAGAGCGCCGCTACAACACCCCTGATCCCATGAACCCCCTGCTCAAGGAAATCCGTCATCTGTTGCCACCCCATACCCCGTGATTCCGATGAACAATATCGCCGCATCTGGATGCTGTTTTTGTGGAGCCATCCGCGCTTTGGTTTCTGCCCGGCAGGCCGTGCTTACCCCCGCAGCGCTGCTCTTGATGGGTCTCGGCTTGACGTCTTGCTCCCCGATGAATGCTCCATTGAACCCTCCCGCCACGGCCAAAACCGTGGACCTGAGCCGCTATGCGGGCCGATGGTTTGAAATCGCGCGTCTGCCCATGCCGTTTCAAAAAGCCGATGAAGCAGCGATCGCCGAGTATGGCATCAATCCAGATGGCACGCTCGCCGTGCACAACATCGCGATTCGCCCCGATGGTTCACAACATGATATTCTTGGCGATGCCAAGGTGCTGAATCCCCCCGCAAACACCCAACTCGCCGTGCGCTTCCGCACTTGGTTTGGACCGTTGATTCCCGTGCCGAAAGAAGGCAACTACTGGGTGCTCCATGTGGATGATTCCTATCAGGAAGCCATCGTTGGCACGCCGGACCGGAAGTATCTCTGGTTGCTTGCACGAACGGCCACGATGCCCGGACCGCGCTATGCGGCGCTTGTCACCAGGGCAGAGGCGCGTGGTTTTGAGGTGTCGCGCCTGATCAAATCCACCGTCCAATCTCCTGCCTTACCATGAACCTGCTTCGCCGCTATCTCCCGATTCTAACATGGGGAGCCGAATACTCCCGCAAGACGCTGACCAACGACCTGATCGTGGCGGGGATTGTCACGGTCATGCTGATTCCACAGTCGCTGGCTTATGCGCTGTTGGCGGGACTGCCACCGCAAATCGGGCTGTATGCCTCGATGGCACCGCTGATCCTGTATGCGATCTTCGGCACCTCGCGCACCCTTGCGGTAGGCCCGGTGGCGGTGGCCAGCCTCATGACCGCAGCCGCAGTGGCGAATGTCGCGGCCCAGGGCACTCCGGAGTATCTGGGGGCGGCCATCGCGCTCGCCATGGTTTCGGGTTTGTTGTTGCTCGCCATGGGACTGCTGCGGCTGGGCTTTCTAGCAAACTTCCTGAGCCACCCGGTCATCTCGGGCTTCATCACCGCCTCGGGCATCCAGATCGCGGCCGGCCAGCTCGCGCCGATGTTAGGCATCAAGGCGCACGGTGAGAGTTTCGTGGACCTGGTGAAATCGATGGCGCCCGAACTCGGCCATATCAATCCCTATACCGCAGTGATCGGCTTCGCGTCGCTGGGCTTCCTCTTCTGGGTGCGCCGCGGACTCAAGCCGCTCTTGCGCAAATTCGGGCTGGGCGAACGCGCCGCCGACATTCTAACGAAGGTGGGTCCGATCGTGGCCATCGCCGCGACCACCGCCGCCGTCTGGGGCCTCGGGCTCACCGCGCATTATGTTACAATCGTCGGTGCCGTCCCGCAGGGACTGCCCCGGCTCGCCCTGCCGCCGCTCGATCCGGCGCTCTGGGCGAAGATCCTCGTCCCCGCGCTGCTGATTTCCATCGTGGGCTATGTGGAGTCGATCTCGGTCGCCCTGACACTCGCGGCCAAACGCCGCCAACGCGTGGACCCGGACCAGGAATTGATCGCACTCGGCGCATCGAACATCGGCGCGGCCGTCTCCGGCGGCTTTCCGGTCACCGGCGGCTTCGCACGTTCGGTGGTGAACTTCGAAGCCGGGGCCGAGACCCCCGCTGCCGGGGCCTTCACTGCGGTTGGCATCGCGCTGGCCACCCTGTTTCTAACACCGTTGCTGTATTTCCTGCCCAACGCGACCCTGGCCGCCACCATCATTGTCGCGGTCTTGTCGTTAGTGGACCTCGGCGCGCTCAAGCACACCTGGCATTACTCCAAAGCCGATGGCGCGGCGATGGCGGCCACGATCCTGCTCACTTTGATAGAGGGCGTGGAGGCGGGGCTGATCGCAGGCGTGGGCCTCTCGGTTTTCCTCCACCTCTACAAGACGTCCAAGCCCCATGTGGCAGTCGTGGGCCAGCTCCCGGGAACGATGAATTTCCGCAACGTGAAGCGCCACGCCGTGGTGACCGACCCGGAAATCCTCTCGCTGCGGATCGACGCCAGCCTCTATTTCCCCAACGCGCGTTTCATCGAAGACTACATCAACCGGGCAGTCGCGGCCAACCCGGCGGTGCGCCACGTCATCCTCGAATGCCCGGCGGTCAACACGATCGACGCCTCCGCGCTGGAAAGCCTTGAGGCGGTCAATCACCGGCTCAAGGACGGCGGGGTCACGCTCCATCTGTCCGAGGTGAAAGGCCCGGTCATGGACCGCCTGCAGCGCTCGCATTTCCTGCAAGAACTAACCGGCAAGGTCCACCTCACCCAATATGAAGCCGTGGCCAGCATCAATCCCGGGCTGGCACTGCGCACTCTGGAGGCGGCGAGAGTTATCAGTTATCAGTAATCAGTTATCAGTAATCGCAAGAAGCAATGTCATGAGTTGGATTCAACGCTACAAACTACGGAATTACACCCGGAATTCGATCTGGCTTCTGCCGGTGCTCGGCATGCTGGCCGCGCTGGTGCTCGTTCGCTTTCTTGACTGGATCGAGGCACGTGTCGGCTGGCAATCCGACTTTGAGCCGTCCGCAGCCCTGACGTTCTTTGGCACGCTGGCCGGGGCCATGTTTACTTTCATCGTATTCCTGTCCTCGGCCCTGTTGCTGGTGATGCAGTTGGCCAGCGCCCAGCTCAGCCCACGGATTATCGGCATTGTGTTTCGGGACCGGGTACCCCGCTTCGCGCTAACCTTGTTTGCCTTCACCTTCGCCTTCACCCTGGCCGCCCTCGTGCGAATCCACGCCTCCGTGCCAGCGATCACCGCGCATGTAGCCGCCTACTTGTGCCTCCTGAGCTTGGGCGTGTTCCTGTTTCTCATTGACCATGTGTGCAGATTGTTGCGCCCGAGCGGGGCCTTGCAGGCTGCGGCACGTCTGGGGCATGAGGTGATCCGAAGTGTCTATCCGCTGCGCCTGAGCGGGCAACAGGACCCCGGCGAGCGTCCCGGAAACATCCTGGATGGCGTGCCAACCTGCACGGTCCCGAACCCGCACGACGGGGTGCTCCTGGCTTTCGACCTCGAGGGACTTGTGGCATTGGCCCGGGAGGCCGAGTGTGTGGTCGAGTTGGTGCCCGAGGTAGGGGATTTCGTCGCGGCGGAGGGCCCGCTGTTCCGCATCTTTGGAGGCAAAGGCGGGCCGTCGGCAAGCGTGCTTTGTCAGTCGATCGCTTTGGGTCAGGAACGGACGCTGGAGCAGGACCCGGCTTTCGCGTTCCGGATCATCGTGGACATCGCCTCCAAGGGGCTGTCCCCGGCGATCAACGATCCGACCACCGCAGTCCTGGCGATTGACCAACTCCATCATCTCCTGCGCAGTGTGGGCGGCCGCCAACTGCATGGGGGACTGGTCCACGACTCCGCCGGCTCGCTACGCTTGATCTATCCGACGCCCGATTGGGAGGATTTCGTCGGTCTGGCGGTCACGGAAATCCGTCACTTCGGTGGCACCAGCATCCAGGTGGCCCGCCGCCTTCGCGCCATGCTGGAGAACCTGGCTGAGGTCTTGCCGCCAGAGCGTGCCGCGCTGCTGCGGGTTGAACTGACTCTGCTGCACCGTTCCACCGGGCGTTGCTTCCCCGAGCCCGAAGACCAAGCCATGGCGGACGTCAGCGATTTGCAGGGGGTGGGAGGAACACACTCGGGGAAGGGCCCCGGGAACCATAGATCTGAAGCCACCCTCTGAACATTCCAACATTCCAAGCAGCGTCGTCCAACCGCAACGCAACTTCCCTTTCGATCCTGAGACGCCCTGCCGCTTCGAACCCTCCCGCCCGCCGAAAACAACCACCACAACAACAACATGAAAATCAGCACCTCGAAACACCACCCCATTATGAAATACCACCATTGCATCACCTGCGGCATTGCCGCGCTCACCGTCATCGGCCTCACCAACTGCCAGCAGTTCGATGCCAAACCCGCAGCCGACGCCGGCTTCGCCAAGTCCACCGCCGCCACCCCGACCCGCGCGGAGTTCCTGCAACAAGTCTGGGTCGCCAAGGCATACCGGGGCAAACCGGTGAAGGACCATTTCTCCGCCGTTTACGTCGCCCCAGTCGATACCCGGCACATGCTTGGGCAGAGCTGGTGGCAGCAGCAGACGGGCGCACGTAAGGCCGAGTTGGCCAGCGACACCGCAGCCTTCGCCAAGCGGATGCGCAGCCAGTTTCAACGGTCGATCACCAGTTACCCCGGCGGCAGCTTGAAGTTCGCCAGCGGCCCGGGGCCGCGCGTGTTGGTGATCGAGCTGGCCTTGGTCGAATTGGTCCCGTCCAATGCCTATTGGAACGCGGGCGCCACCGCAGCGGGTTTCGTCGTGCCCGGCGCCGGCCTGCTCTCCGCCGCCGGAGCCGGCAGCATCGCCATCGAAGGTCGCCTCCGCGACGGCAGCACCCAGCAGGTGATCGCCAACTTCAAGGACCGGCGCAAGGACAAGACCGCGCCGGTCAACCTCGGCAGCTATACCTGGTATCACGGCGCCCAAGGCAACATCAGCGACTGGGCGGCGGAATTCGCCGAGTTGCTCAACACCGCGCCGAGCCACGTGGTCAAACGTCCGAGTCCCGTGACGCTCAGCCCCTGGTAAGCCCGCCCCGCGTTGTCATCGCCGCGCCTCGGCAAGAACCGGCCAAGGTCCGAAGCATATCGCAAGTACCGCAAATGGCGGAGTTCCATGGCGATGAGCATACCTTTCAGGCATGGAAGGTCCAGCTAAAGAAGTATGAGCGGCGCGGCGGATTGATGGTTTCATGGGGCATGACATTCACCCATGTGCCGCTCCGAACGCCGTTGCTCTTCCGTTGGCTTGCCGCCATGTGGCTGGTCGCCGGTTTGTCGATCGCAGGGATCCACCGCTGGCGGGAAAGCCGTTGCTGGGTGGTAACCGACAATGCCTATCTGGATGGGCCGGTCCACCCGTTGGCCGCCCGTCTGCTAGGCACGGTGACGGAGGTGCTCGTCGAGGAACACCGCCGGGTCAAACAGGGGGAGATCCTCATCCGCCTCGACCCACGGGACGCGCAAACACGCCGCGACCAAAGCGAAGCGAAACTTTCCGAGACCCGGGCCGCCCTTGCTGCGGCGGAGACCGGCGTCACCCACACCCAGGATAACACCCTCCTCAATGACATCGCCCTCGACAAAGCCAGGCTCGATCTCGCACGCATGCAGGGTCTAACATGTGGAACGCGGACCTCCGTCGCCCGTCAGGATCTCGATCATGCCCAAGCGGCATATGACACTGCGGGCGCCTCGGTCGTCGCGTCCCGCAGCGCCGTGGAGGTGGCCAAAGCCGAGATGGTGGTGGCACGGGCCAAGGAATCCGCTGCCGCCGCCGCACTGCAGGAGGCCATCCTGCAATGCGAATACACCACGATCCGTTCGCCGGTGGACGGCCGGGTGGGACGGCGCAATGTGGAGCCGGGACAACCGGTGATTCCCGCCCAACCACTCATCGCTCTCGTCGGCGATGATCTGTGGCTGACCGCCAATTTCAAGGAAACCCAAATCGCATCTATCAATGTTGGGCAAGCTGCGCTCATTCGCTTCGATGCCTTTCCCGGTCGTGAGTGGCCGGGCACCGTCGAAAGTTTGTCACCCGCCAGTGGTGCCCGCTTCGCCCTGCTTCCGCCGGATAATGCCACCGGCAACTTCACCCGGGTCGTCCAGCGCCTGCCGGTGCGCATCCGCATCCATCAAGCCGCCTTGCGCGAACTCGGCCCCCGCCTCGCGCCCGGCCTCTCCGCCAAAGTCCGGGTGCGGGTTGGCGCGGCCTCGCCCATTGAAACTGCGGCACCAATGCCCGCCAATCTAACGAACCGGTGATGGTGCAAGTGGCCCGGGCCTCCTGCCCGGAGCCTGCATCCGGGAGGAACTGAAATCCAACCTCAGGAGTTAACCAAACGTGACGGGAATCATCTGATGAATCATCACAACACATCCGCCGGCCGCGTGCCCCTGCGCCACTGGGTCGCGGTGCTCGGTTCGATGCTCGGGGCGTTCATGGCAGTGCTCGACATCCAGATCACCAATGCGTCACTCAAGGATATCCTCGGCACGCTGGGCGCCACGATGGAGGAAGGATCCTGGGTGACCACCAGTTATCTCGTCGCCGAGATTGTCGTCATCCCTCTAACCGGCTGGCTGGCCACGGTGTTTTCGCCGCGCCGCTTTTTGTTAGCCACCACGCCGGCGTTTCTAGCCGCATCGACGGCCTGCGCCTGGGCCTGGGACTTGCACAGCCTCATCGCCTTCCGGGTGATCCAGGGGCGTGATGTATGTGTTGCCGGTCTATCTGGCGCAGATCCAGGGCTACCATGCCGGACAAATCGGCCGCACGATCATGTGGAGCGGAGTGCCGCAATTGCTGATGATGCCAGTGGCGGCGCTGCTGGCGAAACGCGGTGACTTGCGTCTGCTCATCTCGGTGGGGCTGGTGCTGTTCGCTACCAGTTGCCTGATGAACGGATCCATGACCCATTGGACGGCACACGAACAACTGCGGGCGACCCAGCTCATCCGTGCGCTGGGCATGCCGCTGGTGATCGTGCCGCTCACCACGTTGGCCACGCGCGGTCTGCCCGCCATCCGCGCGGGATCGGCCTCCGCGCTCTTCAACATGCTGCGCAACCTTGGCGGCAGCATCGGCATCGCCTTGCTGGCCACCTGCCTCGACGTCTCGGAAAAGATCCACTCCGTGCGCCTCGGCGAATCCATCAGCCTGTTCGATCCGGCAACCACCGAGCGGCTCCGGGCCGCTACCGGCCACTTCGTTGCCCTAGGTGCGGACCCGGTCACCGCTGCCAACCGCGTGCTCGAAGTGCTCGATCTTACGGTTCGACGCGAGGCCTTTGTGATCGCGTTCGGCGAGGCCTTCACGCTGCTCGGTGTGATTCTGTTAGCGGTGGTTCCGTTGGTCTGGTTCGTGCGGCCCGGCCGTGACTGTGAGCACGCGGATTGCAGTGTTGAATGTTGAAGGTTGAGTTCGCGGATGTTCAAGATCCAACATCGCGTTCCCAGGAGGCACGGTCCGCCTCGCGGGTGGTCCCGCCTCCCGAGCTGCGGTGGCGTTGGTCATCTGCGACCGGTACCCGTGCGCCCCGTGTGCGACGGCGAGGCCCATCTCCGCAGCGCCAGCGGGCACATGCTTTGGGGCTCGCAAATGGAAGGCCTTGCGCGGCTTCACGGCTTGGGCGTGGCGTGAGGCCGGGGGCTTTGGACTTTGGCGTTGGGGGCATAGGAAATGCTACCCTGCCGGGCCACGGAGTATCCCCACCGGTCCAGATAGAACTGGCGGGGCTGGAATTCGTCGCCGATTTTTTTCAACTCGGCCTGCAATCGGGTGTCGAGTTCCTGCCGCAACCCGGCGTGTGCCGGCACCTCCGCCAGGTTGTGCAGTTGATAGGGATCGCTGGCGTTGTCAAACAACAGCCACGCACCGGCGAGATTGCGGACGTAGCTGTGGCGGCTCGTGCGGATGCCGCGGTATTCCTCCAGGCGCGGAATGAAGGGCGACACACTCATGGTCAGCACGGCCCGCTCGGGGCCGGGACCGCCACTGGTGACCCATGCCGACAGGTCTTCGCCTTCAACCGTTGGCGGGACCGCCACCCCCGCCAAGCCTAGCAAGGTCGGCAGAATATCGGGCGTCCCGAGCGGGGTGTTGACGGTGCGTGCCGGGGTGCGCGGATCGTGCAGCAGAAACGGGACCAGCACCGCCTCGTCGTAAGGCCATTGTTTCATCTGCGGTGAAATGCCGTGCGCGCCCATCATTTCGCCGTGGTCGGACGTGAACACAACGATGGTATGGTCGGCAAGGCCGGTCTCCTTGAGCGTGGCGAGCAGCTCGCCGATGCACTGGTCGAGCGCCGAGCAGTGCGCATAGTAACCGGCCAATTCCTGGCGGACCGCGGCGGCGGACGCGGCAGGCACGTTGGGCGCGAGGGTCAATTGCTCCGGCGCATACATGGCCCGGAACCCGGCCGGCGCGGTGTCGTGGGGAAAATGGGGTTGCCCGAACGCCAGGAACAACAGAAACGGTTTGTCCGACGACGCGTGCCCGCGGAGGTACTGTTGCGCGTCGGCGGATTGGGCGAAGGCGTCGTAACCGGGCCAGAAGAGCTGCGTTGCCGACGTGCCGGCGTAGTAGTGCGAGTGCTGGTAGTTGTGGTCGCACTCGGCCACTTTCCAGTAATCGAACCCCTGCCGACGGGCGGGCGGAATATAGGAACTGCGGCCGTGGCCGTCGAGGTGCCATTTGCCGATGTAGGCCGTGTCGTACCCGGCCGCCTTGAAGATCTCACCCATGCACAACTCCTCCTCCGGCAGATAGAGATCGTTGAGAAACATCCCGGTCGAGGTCGGAAACCGACCCGTCATCAACGCCGCCCGGTAAGGCGTGCAGACCGGGCAGACCGACACCGCGTTGGTGAAGCGGACGCTCTGCGCCGCGAGCGTGTCGAGTTGCGGCGTCTTCACATTCGGATCGCCCGCAAAGCCGAACGCCGCCGCCCGCCACTGGTCGGTCAGCACGAACACGATGTTAGGTTTGCCTGCGGCGAGGCCGGCCGGCGCCAACCAGGTGAATCCCATGATCCAGGTGAGCAGATGTTTCATTAGGGTGGCTCCGGTGACAATCTTGGTTTGGCTGGCGGGCGTGTGACGCAGCCATTGGTGCCGGAAAGCGCCGCCACGTCAAGCATTCATCCGCGGCATTCATTCGCAGCAAGGAATCAGCTTCGGCGCGGTCTCACGCCTCGGCGCTGCCACCCGGGCCGCAGGTTCACCAGGCACCTTCATCCTGACCAGGAGCGTTGGTGCATGGCGCGATGGCGGCACGCTCCGGGTCTTCCACGCCAAGGCGTCAAGTCCGCGTGCCCGGCTCGATCCCGGCACTCACACCAACCCGTCCTTGCGTGCCTGTTTCCAGTAGGCGTATTCGGAGCGATTGAAATCAATGTACTCAGGGGAAAGATCGCTGGAATACATGGTGTAATCCGCGGCCCCCTGATTGAGATTGATGACTATCTCAAACTCCGGCGCGGCCACGATGGCACGGAGTTCATCCATTGGCGTGGCCGTTTGGAGCCCGCCGAGGCAAGCCGCCTTGCCGCCGATGTGAATGTCCACGAGTTCCTCCCGGATGCGGGCCCGCGAGTAGCCCACCGCATGGATGATGCGCCCCCAGTTGGGATCGCCGCCATTCCACGAGGACTTGACCAGGGCGGATTTGGACACCGCCTCGGCGACTTTCTTGGCATCCAGATAGGTGCGGGCGCCGCAGACGTTGACGGTGACGAATTTGGTGACCCGCTCGCCATCGCGCACCACGGCCGTGGCGAGTTCTAACATGACCCAGCGGAGGGCGGCGCGGAATTGCTTGCAGCGCGGGCCGTGGCGGCGGATCTGGGACATGCCGGAGGCGCCATTGGCCAGGACCAGCACGGTGTCATTGGTGGACATGTCGCCATCAATAGTGATGCGGTTGAAACTGTCCTCGACGCATTCGAGCACGCCTTTGCGCAGCGAGTCGCTGGGGATGTTGGCATCGGTGGTGATGAAACACAGCATGGTGGCCATGCTCGGTGAAATCATCCCCGCCCCTTTGACGCAACCTCCGATGTGGACGGTGTGGGAGCCGAGTTCAAAGGCAATGGCAAGCTCTTTCGGGTGCGTGTCGCTGGTGATGATGGCCTTGGCAACCGCCGCGCCTTGATCCGGGCCCAGGCCGGCGATCAGCGCGGCGTAGTGCGGCGCAATCCGCATCATCGGCATCGGCAGCCCGATCACCCCGGTGGAGCACACGCCGATTTCGCTGCGCTTGAGACCGAGCGGTTTGGCAATGCCATCACACATCGCATTGGCATCGCGGATCCCCTGCACGCCGGTGCAGGCATTGGCGTTGCCGGAATTGGCGATGACGGCGCGGATATCGCCTTTGCGGAGGTGGGCCTGGGACACGCGAACCGGCGCGGCCTTGACGCGGTTGGTGGTGAACGTACCAGCCGAGCTGCACGGGGTGGCGGAATAGATGCAGGCGAGATCGAGCCGAGGCTGGGCCGGATTCTTGATCCCGCAGCTCACCGCACTGGTGAGAAACCCTTGCGGCGCGCCAATGCCGCCGGCGATGCGTGTGAATGACAAGTCCATGAGCTTTGAGCGGGAGAAGCGCCGATGCTGACAGCCTTCAGAAATTTTGCAACCCGGCAGTTTCGGCCAACCCGAACATCAGGTTGAAACATTGCACCGCCTGGCCGCCCGCACCTTTCCCGAGGTTGTCCTCGGCGCTGAGCAGCAGCACCCGACCGGTGCGCGGGTCGAACTGCCAGCCGATGTCGATGAAATTGGTGCGGGTCACGTGTTTCGTGTCCGCACCCGCGCCGCGTGCCAGCAGGCGGACGCAGGCCGCGTTGGCGTAGGCACCCTCCAAGGCCTGGCCGATGGCCTCCGCCGCCACGCCCTCGCGCACTCTCGCAGTGGTGGTGGTGAGGATGCCGGAAGTGACCGGAATGAGATGCGGAATGAAGGTGATGAGCACCGGTGCCCCCGCCGCCAGGCTGAGTTCCTGCTCGATTTCTGATAGATGCCGGTGCTTCGGAAGACCGTAGGCGCGGGCACTTTCATTGCACTCGCAAAACAGCAGGCTCAAATCCGCCTTGCGCCCGGCACCGCTAACGCCGCTCATGGAATTGGCCACGATGCTGGCCGGTTCGAGCAAGTTCGCCCGCAGCAGCGGCAGCAGTGGCAGCAGGATGCTCGTTGGGTAACACCCCGGGGCGGCGACCAACCGGGCGTTCCTGATTTCCTCCGCACGCAGTTCCGGCAGTCCGTAAACCGCCTCTGCCAGCAACTCCGGCGCGGGATGGGGCTGCCCGTAATACTCCTCGTACACCGCCGGCTCCCGCAAGCGGAAGTCCGCGCTCAGATCAATCACCCGCACGCCGCGCTCCAGCAATGGCCGGGCGATTTCCGCCGCCACCCCGTGGGGCAGCGCCAGAAACGCCACCTCCACGCCCGCCGCCGCAAGGGCTTCCGCAGCGGGTTGCGTGAAGACCATCCCCGCCCCGGGTGCCTTGGCAAACCGGGGAAATACCGTGCCCAATGCCCGGCCGGCCTCTTGCCGCGAGGTCACCGCCACCACCTCCGCCTGCGGATGCAGCAACAGCAGGCGCAGCAGTTCCATGCCGGTGTATCCACTGGCTCCAACGATGGCAGTCTTGATGCGTTTCACGGGGAAAATTCAATCGCATGAATTTCCGTGCTTGCCAATCCCGAATTATCCTGTTTCTTTCGCCTCCCGTTCACGGAGCGGGCTGTAGCGCAGTCTGGTAGCGCACTTGACTGGGGGTCAAGGGGTCGTGGGTTCGAATCCCGCCAGCCCGACCATCTGTTGAGGACACTTGCATAAGTGCCTCACCATCAATGGAATTTGATAGTTCAGGGAGAACCGCGACAGGTCTTCCAGCACGGATTCCGGAAAAGTTGACACGTCGCACGGGTTGCATGACCCGGCAACGCAAACACCGCAGCAGTGTCGTGGAGATCGGCCACGGTCCCGCCAGGGTCAAGATC
>JAPLUI010000275.1 GCA_026397725.1 Verrucomicrobiota bacterium
AGCTGAAATTGAAGTTACTGCTCTCATTCCTCCAAGAGTTTGGACTAACCACAGAGAACACAAGGAGCACAGAAAATCTCCATCGTCTCCCTTCTTTTTGTGTTCTCTGTGTTCTTTGTGGTTATAACCCAATGATTATTTCGGGATTTTAGCCGCACCTGGGTGGTCACAAGTTGAAGATTATTGCCAAATCCATGGCTGCACGCCTGCGGGAGGAGAGATCGCCAAGCATGCCACTATCCACTCCTGCGTGAGGATGCCCCAACAATCTTCCGCGCTCACGGTGAGCAGACGGCGCCAGACATACTGACCGAATCCGCTGGCCCACAGTTCGAGCGCCCAATATCCGGCCAGCTTTGCGTCGCCGCGCCGGATTGCCTGCTGCATCGCGCTGGACACTGCCGGAAAGCTGTATCCGCGAATGGTGTGTAAGTGATAACTCATCGTCTGCTAGAATATCGGTTTGGCACACGAGGTGAAAGCAGTATTGAACGCCATTTTTCAGCGCCTCACCAAGAGGGGAATTGGTCTGCACGACTGCCTCCTTTCGCGGGGATGGCTGCGAATTGGCTGGCATTCAGCGGACCCCGCATCAGAAAAACCCGGCGGGATTTCTCTTTCCTCTTGGCAACGCGTGCCAGGGGGCCATGATCGCGCTACGGAGATAACTCATGCTATCTTCCGCGCGGTCCGCCCGATTAGAATGAACCTTGCGCTTCACATTATCCTCACACTTTCCTGCCTGTGGTGTTTTCTCCTTGCCCACCTTCAGGCCGAAGATGCGTGCGGCAGCGGCCCCCCCGCAATCCCAGCCGCACTGCGCCCCAACTCGCCTGAAGTCCAGCCCGAGCGTAATGGCCTGCCCCGCTTCCTGAGTGAGTTCACGCCCCTCTCCTCGGCACAATCCACGCTCTGCCGGGAATCCCTGAAAGTGTTGCGGGATAACAAACCCCTCGCTCAACCTGAGCTGCTCGAATCACTTGCTAGAGCACACCGACAGGCCAAGAAGTCACTCGTCCCGCCTCTCGCCTTCACCGGCAACGAGCAACCCGGCACATTCTCGGTTGCGCTCTTCCGGCTTTTTCAAGGCACCGAGATCCTTGCCCGCCAAGCCCTTGCCAACGGTAACCGACCCGCAGCCGACTCCTATCTTGCCGATTTGCAACAATGGAGCCTCATGCTCCGGAACGCACACCCCGACCTGGTCCAATGGGCTGTGAGCTTCTCAGCCTGGCGAACCAGCTTCAACTGCCTGCTCGAAGACTGGCAAAACCACCCTGACCAGGACCGCAGGCTGGCTGAAATCGAAGCCCTGGTTCAAAAGCACCGCACCACCACCGAGGAACTGATCGAAGCCGCAAGAGGCGATGCCCGCTGGGAGATCCAGCATGGCGGCATCAAAGGCATTCTATCAGAAATGCAGCCATTCACCCGCATGACGCATTTCCTCAAGGAACCCTTCGCCCAACTCTCCGCCGCCGAGGTTCTTGCCCTTCCCTACGACGCCGACGCCCAAGCCGAACGCCTCCTCAGCGATACCCTTGAACTGCTGCGATGCCTCGAAAAGCCAACCGCCCTGACCGAATGGCCGGTCTTGAGGGAAACCCCCAACAGGCACAAACTCGATCACTACAAGACAGTTCCCAACGGCCTCGGAGATTTGTTTTCAGAGCAGGCGAACAAGTCCCTTAGCATGCAGTTCTGGGCCTCCGCCCTGAGCCGGAACCCCCTCGCCGAGGCCGGTCTTGCATGGTTGAAACATGAACGCAACGGCACCGAAATCACCCCTGAACTTTTCCGCGACTTTCTCGACCCGGTCGACGGCAAGCCGCTCGAAATCGACCGCGAATCACGCATCGTCCGCTGCCGCGGCTGCAACCTGAAAGCCGACCCGCCCGACCCAACATCCCCTCCAGCACCCAAAGCAGGGTACCTTTCCACCGGCGACGACCAACTGCTGATCGTCCCACGCTGGAAACCCGCGAAATAGGTCTAAGGCTGAGCTGCGGTGACAGGACGATCCGTGAAGATTCATTTTAGAGAACGAGACCCAACGCCACTGATGATCACAAAGAAGTACGTCGCAGACATCGAGCTAAAGCGGGACGAGGTGGAGTCGTTCGACCGCTATCCGTTTTCACTTGCCGCCGTGCGGCCGCTGGAAAAGTTGGAATTCCATCCGGCCGTCACGTTCTTCATCGGCGAAAATGGCTCCGGGAAATCGACGCTGCTAGAGGCCATTGCCGTGGCTTGTGGATTCAATGCGGAAGGAGGGTCAAAGAACTTCAGGTTCGGCACCCGCGAATCGCACTCCGAGCTTCATCGTTTCCTGCGGGTATCCAGAGGACATCCAAGGCCGCGAGACGGTTTCTTTTTCCGCGCGGAGAGTTTTTTCAATGTCGCCACCGAGATCGAGAACCTTGGGGTCGGCCCCTCTTACAGCGAGCACTCATTGCACGAGCAATCCCACGGGGAATCCTTCCTCGCTCTGGTGTTGAACCGGTTCCGAGGCAACGGCCTCTATCTGTTGGACGAGCCCGAGGCCGCGCTGTCACCACAACGCCAGCTTGCGGTCATGACGCGGATCCACGACCTGGTGCAGGAAAGATCGCAGTTCATCATCGCCACCCATTCCCCGATCCTGACGGCCTATCCCGACGCGATCATCTATCAATTTTCATCCGGTGGCATCGAACGCATCGCCTATGAGGAGACCGAGCATTACCGGATCACCCGCGATTTCCTGGCGAATCCACAACGGATGCTGAAGATTCTGTTTGAGCAGTAGCCCTTCGTCTCCGAATGGCGAGTCCAGCCGCGTAACCAACCGCACACGCCGACGAACACCCGGCCAAGGCAAGAAATGTGGGATGTCGCTCAGAGAACGGAAGGTGGGGATGGCTCTGTGTAAAATCACCCCGCCCTGCCTGATAGTCGTAGCTCGCACCTGCATCGAGTGCCGAGTCAGCCGCCAGAAACTCGCACACATAGGTGACGATGAGTGCACTCGGTGTCACGAGAAGCACCGCCAAAATGATCCAATGTGCAAGTTTCATAGCGAAAGGTGTGTGATCGCTAAGGATTGCTCGGGATCTTTTCTGACTGGGGTTGGTGGTGGTGGCTGATGCGACTGGTTCGGTCCTCCAAATCCTATCAATCTGCGCCTGGCCCCACAAAGAGACCACGCATGGCATAAACGCCGGAAAGGCAACATCCGAGAACCAATCACTCCGAATTCCTGTAAAAACCATGGGGAGAAACCCCAATAGATCTTTGTATCCATCGCACTCCTCGTCGATCTTCCAATAAGTGCCGTTATCGTCGGTGCGAAATCCGATGCAAATGATGTCATATGCAAAAACATCCTCCTTAAATGCGAATACCCCCAGAACCGAAGCCCAGCACAAAGTTTCCGAAAGCTGGCCATTGGTCACAATCTGAAGGCCATGCGAATCGAAACGTAAGAGCGGCTTTGTCGTCATATGTTGAGCGACGAGTCGGGTTGCTGATCCGGGGCAATGGCGACCCGGACTTGCGGTTTTCGGCTTGATCCTTTCATGCGGCGGTTCTAGCTCGCCGGGAAGGACTTGCCAAGCCGAATGTCGGGTGGAACGCTGACTTTGGGCGTATCGTCCAACAGCACGCTGCAACCGTGGCTGGTATGCCGGTATGACCCGCTCGCACATGCACCATCCGCGTCTAACATCAACCACTGGCGCACGGATTGAACGGTGGGATCATTCATCCGTGGATTTCGGCAGCGTCACCGTCCGTGTCGTGCGGTCGTAGGTGTCGGTGTTTTCCCACTGGCCGTCTTTCGGCAGGATGGCAAACCATTCGTCCGCCTGGGCCTCGGTCGTGAGTTCGCGGTAATGCTTGAAAATGATCGACGGTGAATTGCCCGCTTTCAGTGCCACCTGATCGGCGCTCTTGATCTTGGCGATCCGATAGCTGATGAACGAATGCCGCAACACATTGTGGGGCCAGCCGATTTTCAAGGCACGCGCCAGCGCCGACACTTCCTTGTTGAACTGGCATGATGCGATGACCCGGCCGGTGCGGGGCAGCGGGGTCAGCCATTGGATCAGGTTGTCGGGGATGGGAATCAGGCGGCGTGAGGCGGTTTTCGCCTGGCCCGCCCGGACTTCGAGGTGGCGCCGTTCGAGGTCCACGGCGTTCCAGTCGAGCCGGGCCAACTCCGCCATGCGGATGCCGGAAAACCCGCCGCTGGCCAGCAGCGGGATGAGATGGGGCGGAGCGGCGTGCAGGATTTTCCTGAATTGCCCGGGCGTGTGGATTTCCACCTCGCCGCTCTGGGCCTTCACCTTCTTGAGTTGTTCCGCCGCCGTGACCCGGCCCGCGGGAAGGTAATTGTGGGTCAGGGCGAAGGAAAGCAGCCGCCGATAATCCGTAACCCATTGGGAATGAATGGGTTGGAAGATGGTACACCCGAAGGGACTCGAACCCCTAACCTTCTGATTCGTAGTCAGACGCTCTATCCAATTGAGCTACGGGTGCATTGCTGCGGGGGCGAAGCAAAGCGGGTTTACCGGGGGCTGTCAAGAATTTGGACGCGGATTTCAAAAAATATGTGCGAGGAGGCAAGGGCGCTACCCGGTTTGACGCGGCGGCAGGGGTCTGTCGCATCGGTCTTGCACTTGGTGTGAAAACACTTTAGGAAACGCCCGAGTGGACACTGCCCCCCCCAAAGCCCGTCGTGGCTCGTCCTGGCTGCGCACCGTGGTGCGTGGCACGCTGATTTGTGCGGGATCGATCGCCATTCTGCTGCCGGCCTGGCTGCCGAACCGGCCGTCGGCTCCCTTGGGGCAGGGCACGGTGGAGTTGCTACAAGCGCTGTTGTTGGCGGCGGCCTCGGCGGTGTTTTTCGGGGCCACCGCGCACGCGGGCCAAAACCGTCCGGTGTGTCGCATTCTCGCGCTGGCACTGGCGGCGGCGGTAGTTGGCGAGTTGGAGGATTTTGTGTCGCTGATCATGGGGAGGCCGTTTCCAGAGAACTGGGTGGTGGGGGCGATTCTGTTAGTGGCGTTGATCACGGGGCTCCGGCACCGGCGGGTGGTGGTCCACTTTGTGGGCACGGTGGGCACCCACGCTGGCAGCGGCCTGATCGCGGCGGCCTTGTTGATTCTGTATGTTTTTGATCGGGTGATCGGTGGACGGCGGTTCTGGAAGGCGGCCTTGGGCGAGGCATTTGCGCCGGAGATTCCGCTCATCTGCAAGAGCTACCTTGAATTGCTCGCCTGCTATTTCATTTTCATTGGGGCCATCGGGTTGGCCCTGACGCTGGCGCGACGCGAAGAACCGGAATGAAGATCATTCAAATCCTGCCTGAACTCAATGCCGGCGGAGTGGAACGCGGGACCTTGGAGTTGGCCGCATTTCTGGTGGCCGAGGGGCATGAGGCCGTCGTCATTTCCAATGGCGGACGCCTGGTGGCCGAGTTGGAACGCAGCGGCGCGCGGCACGTTACGCTGCCGGTCCATCGCAAGCGTCTCGCCTCGCTGTGGCAGGTTGGCCGCCTGCGGCGGGTTCTAACAGACGAGCGGGCGGCCATCCTGCACTTTCGCTCGCGGGTGCCGGGATGGCTGGCGTGGCTGGCCTGGCGCAGCATGCCTCCGCTCGCGCGGCCCCGCCTGGTCAGCACCGTGCATGGGTATTATTCCGTCAATGCCTACTCGGCGGTCATGACCCGCGGCGAGCGGGTGATCGCGGTTTCCGAGAGCATCCGGAGATATGTGTTGGAGAACTATCCGAAAGTGCCGGCGGCAGTCATCCGGGTGATTCCGCGCGGGATTGAGCCGGCGCATCATCCTGCGGATTATCAGCCGTCGGCGGCATGGCTGCGGCACTGGCAAGCCGAGCGGCCGGGGCTGGCGGGCAAGCGGGTGCTGCTGCTGCCGGGACGCCTCACCCGGCTCAAGGGGCATGAGGACTTTTTCGAGTTGCTCGCCGCGCTCAAGGCGGAAGGCCTGCCGGTGCATGGCCTGGTGGTTGGCGACACGCATCCGCAGAAACGTGCCTATCTCGAAGGACTCCACGCCTGTGTGGAGCGGCTCGGCATCGGCGGCGAGGTGGATTTCCTCGGCCATCGTCAGGATCTGCGCGAGATCATGGCGGTGAGTGATGCGGTGTGTGCGCTATCCCGGCAACCCGAGGCCTTCGGGCGCACGGTGCTCGAGGCGCTGGCGCTGGGCAAGCCGGTGCTCGGCTATGCTTGCGGCGGCGTGGGCGAGTTGCTCGGCGGGCTGTTTCCGAGCGGACGGGTGCCGCTTGGCGACCGGGTTAGGTTGTTAGAAGTCGCCCGTGCCATCCTGGCGGAGCGTCCGCGGCCGATGCCAGTGGGCACGCCGTTCACGCTTGAGGCCATGTGCCGTTCCACGCTGGAGGTTTATGGCGAGTTGTGGCCACCATCGCCTTAGCGCCAGCGCAATAATCATAACAACTGTCGCCAGGCGTCTGAGATGTGTGGTCGCCCTGTGAGCGACGCTGCGGATGAGTTGGCGCTTGCCAGCAACGCGGGTTCATTGGCGGTTCATGGTCATCGGCGGTCATGGACGCGCCGCCACGATGCGACAGATCTTCTGGCGCGGCTCCATATTGCCGCGTCGTCACGGGCTCATTTCCTCAGGTTGTTACCCTGCAACACCCATGCCTTCGGATCGTCGGGCCAGGGATGGCGGGGGTAGCGGCCGGCGACTTCCTTTTTCATCTGGGCGTAGCCGGATTGCCAGAAGCCCTTGAGGTCGCGGGTCATCTGCCAGGGTTTCTGGCCGGGGGTCAGGATATGTACCAGCAGCGGGATGCGGCCCTTGGCGATGCACGGAGTTTCCCAAATGCCAAACAGGTGGGAGACGCGGATGGCGATGAACGGGTCCTTGCCAGCTTCGTAGGTGATCTTGGCAGAGTGGCCGTTGGGCAGGTTGAGGCGCTCGGGGCAATGGGCATCCAAGGCGGCCCGCTGGGCGGAGCTGAGCCATTCGCGCAGCACCGGCCAAACGCTCACCTCCTTGATTTCCTTGTAACTAACCGCACCATGACAGATCTGGGCGATGGCGGCAGCACGGTCGTCCTCCGACCATCCGGGCATGCCAAGGTCCGGCAGCCAGCGACCGAGCGACGCGAGCCGGGCCGTCCATTGCTCGACGCCGTGGTCCCAGTGCTTCAGCGTCAGCTCGCCGGACAGGACGCGGGCGGCGAGAAGCTCCGCCGCCTGGTCGAGGTTGACGCCGTGGTCGGACTCCTTGGCCTCGATGACCAGATCGCGGAAACGGGTTTCCTGGCGGGCGACGACGCGCTTGCGGCTCTCGTCGTAGGCGGCGCGGTTGGTTAGCGTTAGATCGGCCGGCAACAACTCGCCGAGCCAGGCGGGATCGATGCCGGTGGCGCGGCGGAGGTGGACGATGACTTCGCGGGCCTCGACCTCGGTGATTTCCGCGGCGACGAAGGCGGGAGCATTCCTAACGCAGGACTCCTCATCGAGTTTGCCGCGGCGGTTGCCCACCAGCTTGCAGGCGAGCGTGCCCTGGCTGAAGCGGATGGCGAGTTGATCGCTGAAGGCCGCAAGCATGGCTTTGCCGACGGCATCGCGGCGGGCCTGGAAATCGACAGGCTGGCAGTCCCAGCCGAAGCGCGTGGCGAGCGCGAGGAGACGCTCGAAGCCCTGGGTGGTTTCGCGTGCGCCACGGGCGAGGAGGCCGAGGGCGGCGCAGCGCTTGGGCTCGAAGTTCATCGCCTGGGCGGATTCAAAGGCCCGCCACTCGCCGGCGAAATCCGAGCCATCGTCCGGCAACAGGAAGTCCTTGCGGCCCACGGTGCCGGCCTTGCCCGAGAAGATGCCTTCGCCTTGGACGGTGGCGGCAATGAAGGCGGTTTCGCTGACGCAGCCATGTTCGTGGCCTGCCAGCATGAGGCGGGAAAAGCGCGGTTCGAGCGGCAGCGCGGCCATCTGGTGGCCTTCGTCGGTCGGCTGGCCGGCGGCATCGAGCGCGCCGAGATCATGGAGCAGGTGTTCGGCACGGACGAGCGCGGCTTCGGCTGGGGCATCGAGCCAGCGGAACTCCCGCAAGTCCCTGACGCCAGAGGTCTTGAGGAGCAACGCGGCTTCTGATAGATCGACGCGGTGGACTTCCGGAACCTCAAACTCCGCGCGGCGGGCGTGATCGGGCTGGCTCCACAAGCGGAAACAGCGGCCGGGTGCGGTGCGGCCGGCGCGGCCCGCGCGTTGTTCCGCAGCAGCACGGGAAATCTTCTTGATGAGCAGCGTGTTGATGCCACGACGGGGCTCGAACGCCGCGCTGCGGGCGAGCCCGGAATCAATCACGGTGCGCACCCCTTCGATGGTGATCGAGGTTTCGGCGACGTTGGTGGCAACAATGATTTTCGGCCGCCGACCGGGCATGATGGCGGCTTCCTGGGCGGCCGGCGACAAGGTGCTGTGCAGCGGGAAAACCTCCCAGTCGCGACTGGTCGAACCGGTTTCTAACAACTCGATGGCCTTGCGGATCTCATGGGTGCCGGGCAGAAACATCAGGATGTTGCCGGCCTCGGCCAGCGCCATCGCCTCGCGGCAAACCTCGACCATGCGCTCCCAGACGGGAACCTCCCGCGGCGGACCGCCGCGGCGGTCATGGGCGGCGGGGCGCTCCGGGCGGTAGAGGATGTCCACCGGATGGACCCGCCCGCCCGCCTCTAGCAATCTAACGGGAGCCAGGTACCCGGCCAACCCGGCGGTTTCCAACGTGGCGGACATGACCACCAACCGCAGCCCGGGGCGCAGGCTGTCCTGCAGATTGAGGCACCGCGCGAGGGCGATGTCCACCGCCAGCCGCCGTTCATGAAACTCATCGAAAATGACGGCGCCGACGCCGTGCAGCATGGGATCGTCCTGCAGCCAGCGTTGGAACACTCCGTCGGTCAGATAGAGGATGCGGGTGTCGTCGCGGTAGCGGCTGTCGAAGCGCACGGCATAACCCACGCCCTGGCCGAGCGGGGTGTTACGTTGGTTGGCAACCCAGCCGGCCAGCAGCCGTGCGGCCATGCGGCGGGGCTCGACGACGAGAATGCGCCCCACCAGCCCCGTGTCTAACAACATGCCCGGCACCGAGGTTGATTTCCCCGACCCGGTGGGGGCCTTGAGGAGCACACGGGAACGGTCACCGGCAGTCACGGCGGCACGCAGGGCCTCGGCGATTTCAAAAACGGGAAGCATGGGGAAAAGGGTTGTAGGTGATCGGTGATGGGCTATCAGTAATCGGTAATCGGTAATCGGTAATCAGGGCAGAGGCAGCAGATCGCTTCGCTGCAAGACGGATGACACAAAAACCGATTTCTTAACAGAAAAATTGGGGGGCTGGCGATGGTGCATGGGCATCAAGCAAGGGAGCGCGGGCATTCTTGTCCACCCGCCCATGATGGGAGCAAGGGTGGAGCTTGACGCACGGACCGTGCTCTCCCCACGGGTCTTGCGGACCATGTCCGCGCTCCTTACGCCGACTCCCGCTTCTTGCTTGTCAGCGGGCCTGCGATGGCGGAGGCTCGGGCGTGCTGCAGATTCTTCATGAGCGCTTTGGCTTCGAGCGTTTCCGCGCCGGGCAGGAACCGGTGATCCGGGCCTTGTTGGAGGGCCGCTCGGCGCTGGCGGTGTTTCCCACCGGCGGTGGCAAGTCGCTCTGCTATCAACTTCCGGCACTCCTGTTGGATGGCCTCACGCTGGTCATTTCGCCGCTGCTCGCCCTGATGAAGGATCAGGTGGATGCACTCACCGCCAGGGGCATCGCTGCGGCGCGGCTCGATTCCACGCTCGATGCCGGGGCACTCGAACGGGTCCATGCCAGCCTCGCGGCGGGCAGCTTGAAGCTGCTGTATGTGGCCCCGGAAAGCCTGGCCAACGCGGGCGTCCGCCAACGCTTGAAAGGGCTGCCGATCCAATTGGTGGCGATCGACGAGGCGCATTGCATCTCCGAGTGGGGCCACAACTTCCGGCCTGAATACCTGAAACTCGCCAGCCTCTGCCGCACCTTGAAAATCCCCCGCGTGCTGGCGCTAACCGCCACCGCGACCCCGCGCGTGGCCCGCGAGATCCGCCGCCATTTCCGCATCGCGGCCGCCGATCAAGTGCAGCTCAGTTTCCACCGCGCCAATCTGGACTTGCGCGTGACGCCATGCACGGCGGCGGAACGCCCGGCGGTTCTGCTAGAGCGACTCGCCGCCGTGGTGGGCTCCGCAGTGGTGTATGTGACGCGCCAGGGAACGGCGGAGGAGGTGGCCACGCTGCTGGTCCGCAACGGGCATTCGGCGCGGGCCTATCATGCCGGCTTGCCGGATGCCGTCCGCGCCGAGGCACAACGGGCGTTCATGGCGGGGGACACCCGCATCATGGTGGCAACCATCGCCTTCGGCATGGGCATCGACAAGCCCGACATCCGCAGCGTGTTCCATTACAATCTGCCCAAGAGCCTCGAAAACCACACCCAGGAGATCGGTCGCGCCGGCCGGGATGGCCAACCGGCCCGCTGCGAGTTGCTCGCCTGCGCCACCGACCTAACCGTGCTGGAGAACTTCATCTACTCCGACACTCCGACGCCGGGCGCGCTCGGCAATCTGCTCGACCGGGTGCTGCGACGCGGCGCGACCTTCGAGGTCTCCACCCATGATCTATCCGTCACTTGCGACCTCCGTCCGGCGGTGGTGGCCACGGTGCTGACGTATCTGGAAATCGAGCGCCTCATCAAGGGGACGGGGAGTTTTCATGCGATCTATCGGGCCAAGTTGCGGCGCACGCTCCCGCAGGTTCTGGCGGGCCGGGCGGCGGCGGAGCGGAGGTTCCTGACGCGTCTGTTAGATGCGGGCCGGGCCGGGCGGACCTGGCTGATTTTCGAGCCGGTGCCGCTGGCAGCGGATTTGGGCACCACGCGGGAGAAGATCGTGGCGGCCTTGGGAGGCTTGGAGGCAGCCGGCGACCTGGTGCTGGAGCATTCCGGGCTCCGGCAGGGATATAAGCTGAACAAGCCGCCGGGGGACCTGCGGGCTCTGACGGAAAAATTGTTTGCCGTGTTCGAGCGGCGCGAGCAGGCGGATCTGGAGCGTTTGCGGCAGGTGCTGACGCTGGCCGGCCACCGCGACTGCCTCACCGCCTATCTGACCCGCCACTTCGGCGAAACCCTGACCGAACCCTGCGGCCATTGCGACCGCTGCCGGGGCGTGCCGGCGCAAGTCATCAAGCGCCCGCCAGCACGCCGACCCACCGATGCCACCTGGCGGGCGCTGCGGGCGGTGGCGGATGAAGGCCACGCCGCGCTGGCCACGCCCCGCCAGTTGGCAAGGTTTCTCTGCGGCCTGACCAGCCCGGCAAGCACCCGCACGCGGCTCACCCGGCACTCCGCCTTCGGCTTGTTGGCAGACCTGCCCTTCCCGGAAGTGCTGGTGATGGCGGAGTCGCTGTGAGGCGGGGCTGGAGGCGCCGCAGAGATCGGAGAATCGCAGAGATTGAACCCTCAGCGTTGCGGTGTGCTCATTTCTCGCGTATTCATCTGCGCAGATGCATCCGCCAGCGCACCTCCAATACTGCCAGGATCTCTTCAGCTTCACCCGCCGCCCCACCCGCGAGGTGTGGGTCGGCCAGCTTGGAATCGGTGCCCAGCACCCAATCCGCATCCAATCCATGATCACCGCAGACACCCGCGACACCCCGGCCTGCGTCGCGGAAATCCTCGCCCTGGCAGCCGCCGGTTGTGAAATCATCCGCATCACCGCCCAAACCAAATCCTACGCCGCCAACCTCCAACACATCGTCCGCGAGGTCCGCGCCGCACACTGCCAGATCCCGCTCGTCGCCGACATCCATTTCAAACCGGACGCCGCCATGGAAGCCGCCAAATGGGTCGAAAAAATCCGCGTCAACCCCGGCAACTACGCCGATAAGAAAAAGTTCGCGATCCGCGAATACGATGATGCCCAATACCGTGAGGAACTCGAGCGCATCCGGGAGGACTTCGCCCCGCTGGTCCGCCGCTGCAAGGATCTCGGCCGCGCCATGCGCATCGGCACCAATCACGGGTCGCTCTCGGACCGCATCATGAACCGCTACGGCGACACCCCGCTCGGCATGGTCGAGAGCGCGCTCGAATTCGCCCGCATCGCCCGCGACGATGATTATCACCAGTTGGTCTTCTCCATGAAAGCCTCCAATCCGAAGGTGATGATCGAGGCCTATCGCCTGCTGGTCGCCCGCCTCGATGCCGCCGGCCCGGATTGGAACTATCCGATCCACCTCGGCGTCACCGAAGCCGGCGATGGCGAGGATGGCCGCATCAAAAGCGCCATCGGCATCGGTTCGCTGCTGGCCGACGGCATCGGCGACACCATCCGCGTCTCCCTAACCGAAGACTCGATCCACGAAATCCCGGTGGCCCAGGCGCTGGTGCGTGGCTGCGGCGTCCCGCGTAGCTGCGGCGTCCCGCGTAGCTGCGGCGTCCCGCCGCAGGCCGTGGCGGCCGCGTCTCGCGGCCCCTCTTCTCCAACCCCCTCTTCTCCAACCCCCTCTTCTCCAACCCGCTCTTCTCCAACCCGCTCTCTAACCGAAGACTCCGCCGCCATCCGCATCGATTGGGAACAAGTGATCAAATCCGACGCCAGTTATCTCCCCCACTGGAAACTCGCGGGGGGGATCTACGCCGTCACCTTCCGGCTCGCCGATTCACTGCCAAGCGAAATACTTGATCGTTATCGACAGCAGCGTCAGGCCCTGCTCGATCAGCTCGCACACCATGCCCGCTCCGCCGGCTCCCGCAGTGTGCTGGAACAAATGCTCTCCCTCCGGAACCAGCTTGCGCAACTTCAAGCTGCCGTAATCGATCCCGCGCTGGACCGCGGTTACGGTGCCTGCCTGTTCCGCCACGATCATCTCGCGGGTCTCGTCGCCGGTGCCTTGCGACATTTCGACGGCGTACGCTACACGCTGCTCGCGTGGTGTGTGATGCCCAATCATGTGCATGCCGTGCTCCAACCTGCGGCCGGCAATGAGTTGGAGGAGATTCTGCATTCCTGGAAGAGCTTCAGCGCACATGAGATCAACCAGCGCTTGGGTGTTGTCGGCGCTGTTTGGCAAAAGGAAAGCTATGACCACCTCATCCGCGATGGCGATGATTTGCGCAACCAGGTGGCCTATGTCTTGGACAATCCGCGCAGAGCGGGGATGGACGACTGGCAGTGGCTGGGTTGCGCCTACGCGGATCTCGCGGCGGGACGCCGCGATCACGGCCTGCGGCGGGACGCCGCAGCCACTTTCACTCCGTCATACGATCCGTTTTCCTATCAGCGGCGGCCCAGTTCCGTCCTCACCGTGATGGGCCACGAACTCGGCGGCGACCGCACCGTGCGCGTGTTCACCACCCGGGACCGATGGAATGTGATCGCCCACAAAATCCCCTCAATGGGAGATTTCAAACCCGAGGTGATCTTCGAACAATCCGGTGTCCTGGAACTCGACCCGCGCGATGAGGCTGCCATGGCCAAGCTCAATGCCACCGCCAACCCACAACTCATCACCGTGGCCGACGGCATCGGGATGGAAGTCATTCACGCCTTCCGCCTCCTCGCCGCCCGCGCCGAGGTCCGCCATCCGATCCTGCTCAAGGACACGCTCTGCGGCAGTAGTTGCGGCTTCCAGCCGCAACTCAACCACGACTGCCATCAGCGTTTCCTCGATCCCGAGCAACCAATTGACAAGTCCCACGCCACCTTCCTCCCCCACTGGACGCAGCAAGGCGGGGTTTATGCAGTCACCTTCCGCCTTGCCAACTCGATTCCAGCAGTAGTAATCGAGTCCTATCGCCGCGACCGCGCGCAATTGGAAGCCGAGATCGAACGCGAGCAACAGTCCGCCGATCTGACTGCAAACCCGCACCTGCTCGCTGACCTAACCAAACGACTCGCCGCTTTGTACGAATCCTCCATCGGCACCGCGCTCGATGCCGGCAGTGGCGAGTGCCACCTCCGCGATGAACGGGTGGCCACCATGTTGCTCGATACCTTGCGCCACTTCGACGGGCAGCGCTACCGTTTGATCGCCTGGTGCATCATGCCCAATCATGTGCATCTCGTTATCCAACCGTTTGACGGCCACCCGCTCGCTGAAATCCTGCATTCCATCAAATCCTTCTCAGCCAATGCCGCGAATCAATTGTTAGGACTGCCGGGCGCATTCTGGCACCAGGAATACTATGACCATCTGATCCGCGATGGCGAGGACTACCGGAATCAACTCCGGTATTTGTTGAAGAACCCGGACTCGGCGGGGCTTCGTAGTGGGTTTTGGCGCGGATCGATTTATGGGGGCTCGTGGGAGATGGCAAAGGGGGTGGCGGGGGAAAACGACGAATTATTGCGGCTGGAAGCCGCAATCACCGCCGCCCGCAACGTCGGCTCGCTGCTCTGCGACGGCCTCGGCGATGCCATTCTGGTTAGGGTCGAGCCCGCCCCCGGCCGCTCGCTCCGCCTGGCCTATAACATCCTGCAAGCCGCGGGCACCCGGATTTTCAAGACCGACTACGTGGCCTGCCCGAGTTGTGGCCGCACCCTGTTCAATCTCCAGCACACCACCCGGAAAATCCGCGCCGCCACCGGCCATCTCAAGGGCGTCCGCATCGCCGTGATGGGCTGCATCGTCAATGGCCCCGGCGAAATGGCCGACGCGGATTTCGGCTATGTCGGCGGCGCACCGGGCAAGATCAACCTCTATGTCGGCAAGACCGCGGTCCAATTCAACATCCCCGAGGCCGACGCCGTCGCCCGCCTCACCGACCTCATCCGCGAGCACGGCAAATGGGTGGACCCGCCGCGGTCCACCGCAGCCACTCAACCTAACTGAAGCACCCCGCCATGGCCGGTACCGAAACGCTCACCCGCACCCGTGACGACACCGCGCTGGATTTGCCGTGGAATGTTGTCGTCCATGATGATCCGGTCAATCTGATGGGCTACGTCACCTGGGTGCTGATGAAAGTCTTGGGCTACAACGAACAGAAAGCCGCCATGCTGATGATGCAAGTCCACCAACAGGGACGCTCGATCGTCTGGTCCGGCCAGCGCGAAAAGGCCGAGTTCTACGCCCAGCAACTCCAAAGCCACCAACTCACCACCTCTCTCGAAAGAACCGAATGAAAATCTCAGCCTCACCTGCGGAGGGTCTCCACATCGAGGTCGAGGAGCCCGGCGAGTGGCACCTCCTAACCGGCATTCTCCGCGACGCCCAAGGGGCCGGCTTTGATCTCGCCACCCAGGTTGGTGGCAGGATGGACCAGACCGCCGCTTGGAATGATTGGGAGGAATACGTCATCCCGGACATTCGCGCAGGCTTCCTGGAGCATCTGAAGACGATCCTGATGGCCATCGAGTCTGCCAGGTTGGAAGCCGCAGGCGGCCCCGGCTTGCTATGGATCACCCGTGAGGACGCCTTCCATTGGTATAGCGCCTTGAACCAGGCTCGCCTGGCCATTGAGGCAAGCCACCACCTCGGTCCCGGCGAAACCATCGATCCCAACCGGTTGTCGCCAGCCAGCCTCAAGGCCTTCATTCGGTCCCAATTCTACTGTGCCATCCAGAGTATTTTGTTGGATCAGGGGCTCGGCTGAGTGGCCCCTGCCGCTGCCGACACCCATCCAACAACCGGCTTGCATCCGGCCGAATCTCACCTGGTCTTCACTCCATGACTGCGGTTCTCATGCTCGCCCAGCCAATTGAACTCCGCGCTTGCGGTGTGGTCGCTCGCAACAAGCTTGAAGTTCCAGGAACAGAGGCCTTGGGGAGTGCAACGGATCATGGCTGTTGTCACGCTCGGCGCACTTCCACGCCGCCGAGCCGAATAGCAAACACGCCACCGGGCGATCCAGGCGGTCCCGGAGCAGATAGCGGATGTTCTCGCCCACCGTGTTGCGGTGTCCCAGGTAATGATGGTTGGCGAGTAGTAACGAATCGAGTTTGGTTTCAATGAGTCGGGGGGTATTCATATCATCAGGGGAGTTTGGTTGTCATTTGCCCATTTTGTCAACTTCCACACCTCAAATGTTTGGCACCCGAACGCGTGGGCGGCGGTGTCAACCTTCGCTCGGTTGCGTTCCTCTGCGGTTCCATTTTGCTTTCCAGCGCCCGCACCCGGCACGCTCTTCGGGGGTGGAACGAGGAGTAACGTGGGCGCAACAAGGAGCGCGTGCATGCTGCACGCTGACGGCCAGCGGACAGGTGGTCCGCTGGCTCGAAACAGGCGACAGAAGGTCGCCTCGCCGACAGCCGACAACATGTCGGCGCTCCTCACTTGGGGCACCATCGGAGCCAAGTTACTCGGGAGCCAGATACGAAAATTGCCGGAGGGCGGGGGCAAGATTGTGATCCGCCGTTTCAGCGGTCCGCCTTGGTTCCGACACAGTAAATGAAACGGTTGGAGCGGAGGAACATCCGGTCGCCGCTGATGGCGGGCGTGGCATTGAAATCGCTGTCGTCGCCGACAAGGTTGTTCTGTGCGACCAAAGCGAATTGCGGGGCGGCCTTGAACACGAACAGGCCCTTCTTCCGGGTTTGGGCATAGAGGTTGCCGTTGGCGAGGATTGTCGAGGCATATACCGGTTTGCCGCCGCGACCGCTGCTGGAAATGCCGGGCAGCGGTTCCTGGTAGATGACCTTGCCGGTCTTGGCATCCAGGCAGGTGGCCACCGCCTGGTCGGAGACGAAATAGAGATTGCGGCCGGATATGATCGGTGACGGCACATACGAGGCAACCTCGCTTGACCATAGCACATTTGTTTTGGTGACGTCGTCCTTGCCACCGCCGCGGATGGCGACCGTGCCCTGTTGCGGGAACCCGCCGGTGACGTATATCACGCCCTCGGCCACCGCGATGCTGGGTGAAATATTGCCGCCAATGCCGGTTAGCGCCGACCAGCGTTGCTTGCCGGTTTCAGGATCCAAGGCCCACAACTCGCTTGGCAGCGCGACGAGCAAGTCGATGCGGCCATTGCCGCAATCCATCAGCGCCGGCGTGCTGAAGCTCAGGTCGAGTTTGTCGGATGCGGCCTTCCAGACTTCCTTGCCGGTAAGTTTGTCGAGCGCGTGGATCGCGCGGCTTTCGTCCGCAGCGTTGACGATGAGGAGATTCTTATAGAGCAGGGGACTGGCGCCCGACCCCCACCGGCGCTTGCTGGATTGCTTGCCGAGGCTGACTTTCCACAACTGCTTGCCGCTGAAATCATATGCCAGCGCGCCGGTCTTGCCGAAAAACACATACACCCGCCCGTCATCGGTGACCGGAGTGCTGCTCGCATAACCATGCTCTGTTAGAAAACCGCTGTAGGCGTCTTCCGGCAGGTCGGCGGCGACCGTTTGATCCCACATGATTTTCCCGCTGGCCCGGTCGAGGCAGACCAGATGCCGCAACAACTTGTCCGGGGTGGCGGTCTCGTCACCGTCGCCATAACCGGAATAACTGGTGACGAACACGCGCTCGCCGCAGATGATCGGACTCGACGACCCGCGGCCCGGCAACGCGGTCTTCCATAGGAGGTTCTGCGTGTCGCTCCAGGTGGTCGGCACTTTGGCCTCCGCGGAGATGCCGGATCCGCCCGGCCCGCGGAATTGGGGCCAGTCGGCGGCATGGATGGTGCTTGCCAACAGGATGGTTGTGAGGGACAGGAATTTCATGAGGATCGCCTTTCGGTTGGATGGATGCGTGTGGTTGTTGAGCGGCTGCGCGACGTCTTGCGTGACCGTACCCGTCATAAACCACTGGTCAGGAACAAAGTTGTGCCGCATTCCCGCCTGATCCGGGCATTCCTGGGGGGGCGGGGGTGAAGAGGTGGTCAGTTGGCGGCGAAGAAGTGAGGAGGACTGACTCAGCTCTGATTCTCCATCCCGCCGATCAGAGCGAAATCCTGATTGCCAAAAAGGATTGGCCTGGCGTTGGAGGTTCCGCGTTGGGAGATCCACGGGGTCGCCGCCGTTATGGTCGGAGCTGATAGTCAGCCTGTCCGCTGCTCTCGTTAGATCTGCCTGTTACCGAATTCGGCCACTGCCCTGAACATCGCCATGATGTTCTCGGGCGGCACATCCGCCATGATGTTATGAACCTGCTGAAAGACAAATCCTCCGCCCTGGTGCAAGATTCCCGTCTGTTTGAGCACATGCTCACGGACCTGGGCAGGCGTTCCGCGCGGCAACACGGCCTGCGTGTCACAGCCGCCACCCCAGAACGTGAAACGATCACAGAACCGGTTCTTCAAGTGTTGCGGAGCCATTCCCACGCAGGAAACCTGCACCGGATTCACCATGTCGAGACCGGCATCTATCAAATCGTCGATCAACGGTTCAATGCCGCCGCAGCAGTGCAACTGGGTCTTGACATGTGGGGCCAGCTCCTTGGCCCGCCGCCACATCCGCGCATGGAACGGCTTGTAGTATTTTCGATACATGCCGGTTGACATCAGCGGCCCGGTCTGGCTGCCCAGATCGTCGCCAAACAACATGATGTCGAGGTACGGGCCCACCGCACCCAGCCACTTTTCCATCCTGGCAAGGTAAAGCTCCGTCAATTTTTCCGACAAGCGCACGCACGCCTCGGGATACAACGCCATATATTCGAGATAGGTGTCAATGCGGTAAAGGAACTGTGGCACCTCAAACATGCTGCCGCCGAATATCCCCAGAATGGCGCGATCCGTTGTGGCCCGCAGGGCCTTGGCCCCCTCGGCCAGTTGCCGGAGGCCATCGTCAGTCAGCGGGATATGCGTGCCGGGCACCGGAATCCCCGTCCACATTGTGTACGGGAACGCCTTCTCAAGGTCGGCAAAGTCATCGTCCTCAAACGAACTTTCCATCAGCGGAAAGTGGATCTGCTCGAAGTAGAGGCAGCCCTTTTTCTGGATGGCCAGCGGCACCCCGTCATCACTGAACAGCAAGGAATCCTCTCCGCGTTTGGCCACGTTGATATATGCCGGAATCCGGCAGGGTGTGCCGTCGGGCAGTTCCCAGGGTTGCCAGTCATTTTCGGCAAGCATGAACGCACGCCCGAGTTCCACCACATCCGCGCCCACGGCATCGAGCACCGGAGCCTCCACTATGGCCAGTTGTTGAACCATGTCATAGACGTAGAGATCCCCGCTGTGGATGCCCAGATGCCGCTTCAAACGCGCGTATGCGATGGCCGAGATGCCCGATGAACGATGCGCGCCGAAATCGACCGGAACGAAATCCGGTTGCCGGTGCTGGATGGCTGTCAATACTCTTTCACGTGAGGTCATGGTAATTAGATATGATCAGATATGATTAGATAATTAGATATGATTAGATATGGGGACAGGTGCAATCCAATAACAAACCGCTCACCATCTGCCAATGGCGGCGGCCAGCGTCATGAGGGCGAAGTCCTTGGCTCGCAACAGGTCATTGCCAACGCTCACCTGCGGAAAGTCGGCTTCGAGGCAGGGCGCGGCGGCGGTCGCAGGCGCATGGGCGGGGAGGAACGCCCGCCGGGAGAGGGTCAGCCGGCCTTCGCCGCGCTTGCCGCCCCAGGGATCGATGTAGGTGACCGGAAACGCGGTGGCATTCTTGACCAACTTGCGGGGCAAGCCGACGACCGTGACGAAGTGGCCCTGCACCACCACCCACTCCGGCGGCTGGCCAGCCTCGCTGCGGTGGGCAATGCGGCGGATGCTGATGATCGGTGGCAGGCCGTTGGCCAGCGAGCTTGCCAGGCGGCCGTGGACCCGTTGCAGCAGCCCTGGCGAGGTTTCGCCGGGCTGCAGCATGAGAATCTCGAGTTGCACCTGGGGCAGGAGCTGGCCGCGGGTCATTTCGTTAGCCATGTCGCAGAGGTCGTCCACATTCACCCCGTGGCGAGTCCAGCGGAGTCGCCCGGCGAGGTGCCTGGACGGCCGCAAGCCCCAAGTGCGGATGATGGCTAGGAGCCGCGCCTTGTCGGTGTCGCCGGCCACGGCGGTGGCGGCCCGCTGCCAGTGATGGTCGCCAAAGCGGAAGGCGTTGAGGAGCGCGGCGGGACCGCATGCGTTGCCAGCGACAGCGAGTTGATCCGCCGGGGTGGCGCCCAGGTTGGCGGCATCGCGCAGCAACGGGGCGGCGGCCAGCGGCGGCACCGGGACTCCAAACCCACCCACGATCCCGCCGAGGCCCAGCAGTAACCTAATTGCTCGCAGGGACGTAGGACTCGACACGGCGGTTGTTGAACGGATTCGAGTCGATCTTACCACCGGAAAGCCACACCGAGGAGTCGAACGTCAGGGGTGCGGTGGAGTTCCAACTCGCGAGCGGCAAGGGAATGGTGAAGGTCTGAATCGCATTGGGCTTCAAGGTGGTGACATTGAACGGAATGCTTCCGGCGGTGGTCTTCACCAGCACTCCGGCATTGAGCAGCATCTCCGTGCCGCGGTTTTGAACCGTCACCTGCAACTGCGGGTAGGGCACTTCCGCAGACGGCGGAATCACATAGTTGGAGGCCACGGCCGCATCATAAATGCCTGGCGTGCCGGCATCGATCACCCGCCCCATGTCCACCATCCCGCCACCGCTCAGGACATCGGTTCCGGGGGCTCCGACGTCGTCAAGCTTCGAGAGCACCAACGCGCTCGCCTCCAACGCACTGCGCTGGATCGAGCCACCGGACCCCATGGCAGCGGCAATGGCGGCAGACATGATCCCCGCACTCGGCGAGGAGCCGCTGAAACCCACCGCCTGGTCACCCGTCCAGGCGGCATTGACTTCGAAGCCAGGTGCGGCAGCCGCCAGGGATTTTCCGCTGTTGGAAAATGCGAGCGGGGTGCCGTCGGCATCCACGGCCCCCACGGCAATGACCCCCTGGTTAGCCGCCGGGTAAGCGAGGTGATCGAGGCCCTCATTCCCGGCGGAGGCAACGATGACCGCACCGGCCTTGTTGGCATACTCGATGGCGTTCCGAATCAGCACGCTATCGCCGTAGCTGCCCATGGAAATATTGATGATGCTGGCCCCGGCGTCCACCGCCGCAACGATGCCCCTGGCAATGAGCATGCTGTTGGATTCGCCGAGATCATCCGCAATGCGCACCGAAAGAATCGCCGCCCCCGGGGCCACTCCCGGAGTGAGTTCACCCGTGCCGATGACCAGCGAGGCGACGGCGGTTCCGTGGCCGTTCCAATCCGTCAGGTCGGCGGGCAATGGCACCAGATTGATTGAGGTGATCATGCTTTTGAAGGCCGGATGGTCGCTCACCCCGGTATCCAGAATGGCAACCAGCACCCCCTTTCCCCAGTTGGAGTTATCCCCGGTGATGCCGAGCACGCGCAGCAGGTCGGCACCCACCCCCACCACTCCGGCCTGAGCGGTGCCGGGCTTGGGATTGGGCACATAAGCCGGGAAAATCATCGACAGCTCCTCATCGCCACGCAACAATCCAGCCAGCTCATCCGGGTTCAGAAACCCGATGTGCAGCGCATTGAGCGCATCAATCCGCCCGAGGATTCTCACCCGGTCCCCGGCCTGCGCGAGAAACCGCTCCAGCGCCTCGCGATCCTTGAAGACCAAGGCCCGTTGCCCAGGCAACGCACCCGCTGCCAGCGCCTCCTCATCACTCCGGAAGACCGGAGCACGCTCGCCCCGCCGGAATTTGACCTCGCGCTCAGCCTCGTTGTCGGCAGCGCTCCCGAGCGCGGTCGCCGCCGTGGCCTTGGGAGTACCCACGGGAACCGCAGTGCGTGCCAGCCAATAACCGAGCAGGCCGGTCAGGCAAAACCCCAGAACGATGAAAACTGATCGATAGCGCCGCACTCCGTGATAATACCACCCAACCGGGAAAAAAGTAGTGAAATAATCGGTGTCCGCCAATTTTCCGGCTAACTTCCAATCCTTGGGATCGTTCTGGCGATGATCCCCGCCCCCCTGCCACGGATTTTTTGCCAAGGTTTTTTGTTGCTTCATCTGAAATTTCGATTATAAACTGGTCCCCGCCTCCGCGTGCAGCAGCAGCCTTCTGCCGGTGCTGGACCGGGAGCCCAATCTCCACCTCCACTAGCGATGAATCCCGATCGAGCCACTCTCAACTTCCTCAACAGTTTCCCGGTTGATGCCAGGAAGCGCGGTGAAATGCTGCAAAAAGACGGAGGCATCACCCAAATCTTCGGCAACCACCTCTTCATCCAAGGCCGCGTCGAGGACGAAACCGGGACCTTCCGCACCAGCCTTCGCCTCCAGGGCAACCGCTGGTTTGGCTCCTGCACTGCCGAAGACGAAACCATCTCCGGCGCTTGTCAATACGCCACCATGATGGAGCGCATGCATCGTGGCGAGGATCTGCCTGAGTCGCCAAACGAGTTCGGCGACACCCCCATCCTCGACATCATCGAGGAAAAACTCGACCGCGAACTCGATGACAAGGAAGCCGACTTCATCACCAAAATCGAAAAGCGCTACCGCCGCTACGTCATTGAGGGTGAACTCCACGACCACGACATGGTCCGCATCACCCCGCGCTGGGAAATCACCACCTACGAACCGCTCGAACTCTGGCCGATTCCGCCCGGTGACATCATCGAGTTCTGGAACTACCTCGCCTACGCCTTCTTCAAACGGAAACTCGCCTTTCCGGAATTCATGAACGTGATCACCGACCTCGGTCACGTCCAGAAGAAAATGGCGGATTGGGAACAGGAGCGTGAAGTTGCCTCATGGTATGAGCGGATCGAACGAGTCAACGAGCGCCCGCCGCAAGAGGACCCGCTCTCCGTCAGTTTCCGCCTCGTCGCCACCATCAATGAGGCCCGCATCGAAGTCAAGGAATCCAGAACCAACCTGTGGACCCAACTGCGTGAGAAAAGCGACATCGAGCGCTACGTCGATCTTCACCACGAGGCAGCGCTGCTGATGGATGCCTCCAGCCAGACGCTGTGGGAACATTTTCTCGCCTTCATGCGGAAATACGGCGATACCACGCTGGATTTCGATCAGGAGGAATCCTGCCGCTTCATGAACCGCGTGTTCCGCCAACCGGCCCTCAGAGGCTTCATCGTCAACCTGGACGACAAGGAATTCAGGGTCGTCGAGGATGCGCTCCGCTGGGTCTGCGAGGACGATCCCTATGATGGCGCCAGCTTCGCCCTCCAGCTCGTCACCGCCACCGGCGAAAACGTCTCCCACTCCGTCCGCCTCCTCCCCGGCCGCAAGGAACTCTATCAGTCCGACGAAACCGTCTTCCCCGGCCCCCCGCGTTGGCTCGATGATACCGAAGTCATGCCGCGCTACCTCATCCCCAAGCGCGTCATCGATTCCCTCGAAGGAGTTGAGTTTCTCCGCAAAATCGGCGCCTCGCTCCCGGAATCACTCAAGAAACGCGTCGTCGATCTCGAACTCAAGCCGCGCTTCGAGCTGAAACTCGTCGCCGGTCTCACCGCCGCCGAGACCGAACACCTCGTCGTTGACGTCACCGCCATCGAAACCAAAGGCCGCCGCACCGAGCACCTCACCAAAGACGGCTGGGAACTCGCCGAACAACAACCCGTCAAAGGCAAACAACTCCTCCGCTTCGCCCGCGAAGACCTCTATCCGGTCCCGGCCGTCCTGGATGAGATGAGCCTCGCCTATGACGAGAAAATCCTCTCCTTCAAGTCTCGCATCACCAAGCAGTTCCCGGAAAAATTCGCGGAGTGGATCAAGAACATGCCGCCGTGCATCGAACTCGACATCGACATCCGCCTCAAATCCATCCTCGCCGACCCCGTCACCGCCGCCGTCCGCTTCGAGGTCGTCGGCCAGGACATCGACTGGTTCGACCTGCGCATCGTCATCGACGTCCAGGGCGTCAATCTATCCAAGGCGCAGATCCGGCAACTGGTTGCCGCCCGTGGCGGCTATGTGCGCATGGATGACGGCTCGTGGATGCGCCTCGAAATCAAGCTGGATGCCGACCAGCGGGAAGCGGTCACGCGGCTCGGGCTCGATCCGTTTGACCTGTCCGGAGAGACCCACCGCATGCACGCGCTCCAGCTTGCCGATCCGAAGGCGGCCGAGGTCTTCGATCCGAAGGCCTGGAAGCGCATCAAGGACCGGGCCGGGGACATCAAGCTCGAAATCAACCCGGACGTGCCCGCGATGCTCAAGGCCACGCTGCGCCCGTATCAGGTCGATGGGTTCCGCTTCCTCACCTATCTTTCCGTCAACAACTTCGGCGGCATCCTCGCGGATGACATGGGGCTGGGCAAGACCATCCAGGCCATCGCCTATTTGCTCTGGCTGATGGACGAAAACGAAAAGGCCGGCATTTCCAAGAAGCCCGCCCTCGTGGTGTGCCCCAAATCCGTGCTGGACGTGTGGGCCGGGGAGGCCGAAAAGTTCGCCCCTCACATCCGCGTCAAGATCCTGCGCAGCCGCGCCGACATTGATGCGGACGAAATCCAGAACAACGTCGATATGCTCGTTCTCAACTACGCGCAGCTCCGCGTCTGTGGTGAGGAACTCAACCATATCAGATGGCTCACCACCATCCTGGACGAAGGCCAGCAAATCAAGAACCCGGACTCCAAGGCCGCCAAGTGCGCCCGCGAGCTGGATTCCCAGAACCGCCTCGTCCTTACCGGCACGCCGATCGAAAACCGGCTGCTGGACATGTGGTCGCTGATGGCGTTTGCGATGCCCGGCGTGCTTGGCTCGCGGGCCTACTTCAAGAAGCGCTTCGACAAACGCAAGGACCCGCTCAGCCAGGCACGCCTCGCCTCCCGGCTCCGCCCGTTCCTCATCCGCCGCACCAAGCTGCAAGTTGCGCAAGACCTCCCGCCCCGTACCGAGGAAGAAGTCTATTCCAAGATGGAGGGCGTCCAACTCGAACTCTACAAAGCCGAACTCAAGCGCATTCAGAAAGCCCTGCTCGGACTCGACTCGGAGGAGTCCGTCAAGAAGAACTCCTTTGCCATCCTGCAAGGCCTCATGCGCTTGCGCCAGATCTGCTGCCATCCGGGCCTCATCGACCCGAAATACCTCAAGGATGAGAGCGCCAAGATGGAATCCCTGTTCTATCTGCTAGATCAGCTCTTCGAGGAAGGCCACAAGGTGCTCGTCTTCTCGCAGTTCGTCACCATGCTGGACCTCATCAAGGCCCGCCTCGACCTCGAAAGCCGCCCGTACAACTACCTCACCGGCCAAACCAAGGACCGCAAGGGGGAAATCGAGCGCTTCCAGACGACCAAGGACCCCTCGGTCTTCATGCTCTCGCTCAAGGCGGGCGGCGCCGGCCTCAACCTGACCTCCGCCTCCTACGTCATCCTCTACGATCCGTGGTGGAACCCCGCCGTCGAGAACCAGGCCATCGACCGCACCCACCGCATCGGACAGAAAAACCAGGTCATCGCCTATCGCCTGCTCACCCGCGACACCGTCGAGGAAAAAATCCGCATCCTGCAACACCAGAAGACCCAGCTCGTCATCAACGTCCTCGGCGATGAGGGCTTCGCCTCCAACCTCGACCTCAACGACCTCCAGTTCATCCTCACCCACAGCATCGACGAGGAAGAGTTCAAGGACTGACCCGAATGCCCGACCCCGCCTACGTCCGCGACGCCTTCGCCCGCATCGCCGACCGCTATGTTCTAACCAATCACGTGCTGAGTTGCGGGGCGGACCTGTGGTGGCGGCACGTCGTCACCTCGCGCATCCGCCAGTGGCAGCCCGCCCGCCTGCTGGATGTCGCCAGCGGCACCGGTGATCTGGCCTTGAAAATCCAGCGCTCGCTGCCGGCCTGCGAGGTCATCGCGTCGGACTTCTGTGCGGAAATGCTGGCGCATGCCGCCCGCCGCGGCGTGCGCCAGACCCTGGTGGCCGACGCTCTGGCGCTGCCCTTCGGAGCTGGCGAGTTTGATGTCGTCACCGTCGCCTTCGGGTTGCGCAACATGGCCGACTATCCAACGGCCCTCGCCGGGATGTGCCGCGTCCTCAAGCCCGGCGGCCATCTCGTCATCCTCGACTTCTCCCTGCCCACCGGATTCATGCGCCATCCCTATCGTTTCTATCTTCACCGCATCCTGCCCCATCTGGCCGGTTGGCTCACCGGTGAGCAAGACACCTATGAATACCTCGGCGGCTCCATCGAAGCCTTCCCGGCCGGCCCGGCCATGACTGCTTTGTTAGAATCCTGCGGCTTCGGCACCACCTCGTGTACTCCGCTCACCTGCGGCGTGGTCACGCTCTATGAAGGCACCAAGGGCCACGGCGAACGCCCCTTGCCGTTAGGTGTGAATTCGATCTCAAACACCGCGCCCGCCCCGGTGCCGATTTCCAAACGTCCGCCAAGCTGGCGGGCCAGCGCGGAGACCAGTTGCAGACCCAACGATGTTAGATCCAGCGGGTCAAAGGCTGGTGGCAAGCCCGTCCCGTTATCCGCCACGCGCAAGCGCAGCCCGGAACCGCCCGCGACGGGCTGGAGCCCGACCCACAGTTCGCCGCGTTGTCCCGCAGGAAATGCGTGCTTGAGCGCGTTGGAGACCAACTCGCTGACGAGCAGGCCGCAGGGGATGGCCTGGTCAATCTCAAGCCGCACAGGGCATAGGTCCAAGTGCAGTTGAATGTTACCCGGCGTGGCCACCAACGCGTTGATCAATCTGGCGCAGAGGCTCTCGAGGTAGGTTGGCAGATCCACCTCCGTGAGGTTATCCGAGCGGTAGAGGTGTTCGTGGATCATGGCCATGGAGCGGATCCGGTCTTGCATGTCCTGCAGCGCGGCTTTGGCGACGGCGCTATCCAGTTGGGCGGATTGCAGCCGTAACAGGCTGCTGATGATCTGCAGGTTGTTCTTCACCCGGTGATGAATCTCCTTGAGCAGAACTTCCTTCTCGCGCAACGCAGACCGCACCAACGCCTCCGTCTGCTGGCGTGCGGTGATGTCCTGCACCGTGCCAATGAACCTGCGCGGCTTCCCGTCGGTCTCCCGCTCCACCTCTCCATAAGCATGAACCACTCGCTCCGTCCCATCAGCACGCCGGATGCGGAAGTCCAGATCATAAGGTTGGCGTCCCTCCACGGCCTCCGTAATGCCTTCTCTAACGAATTCCAGGTCGGCGGGATGAATGGTTTCAAGGAATGCTGCCACGGACGGCACGGTGTCAGGCGGCAGGCCGAAAATCCGGTAGTTCTCTTCCTCCCAGTGAAGGGCGCCGGTTTGGATGTCCCACTCCCAGTTGCCGATGCTGGCCATCCGCTGGGCATTATGCAGGCGGTCCCGGCTCGTTTGCAGTTCTTCCTGGGCCTGTTTGCGCCGGGCGACCTCCTGCCTCAATTCGCTGTTGGACTGTTCCAGTTGCCGCGTGCGTTCAAGCACCTTCGCATCCAGCCCGGCCTGCGTCTGCTCATGGGCGGCGGCCAAGGCATTTCGCTCCGCGATTTCGCGTTCGAGCTGCCAGGCCCGGTTCACGTGGCCGGCCTCCGCCGCCGGGCTCTGTCGCGCCAAGTCCCAGCCCGGGAAATCCGCCTTCTCCACCCCCAGCCAGAGCTGCGGGACAATCATCTCATCCTTGCTCCAGACGATCTCGAATTGTCCATCCGTCTTCAGCCGCCCGATGCGCACCAGCACGCTCACATGATGATGCGCCCCGCTGCGCAACTCTCCCATCGGACTCGGCAACGCGCATCCAACCAACTGGCGGTCACCGGCCGGGTTGCTCTTACCGTTGAGGGTGTGGATCAACGCGCTGGCCTGCGTCCGGCGGAGCCGGGCGATGACCGCGCCAAAATCCTGCACGCCGGGCGTGCCAGATTCCCCGCCGCCAACGCTGCCCCCGTGCCCAAGCACCAGCGTGCGAATGAGTTGGGTGGCAGTGCAGGGGCAGACACAATCCGAGCCGAGCAGGAAAAGTCCTTTCCTTACTGCTAGATACTTGCTGTTTGGGTTGGCACGCATAAGAAGGCAAAGTCTCTGTGCCGGGAATTCTAAGGCCCGGCGGGGGGCGAGGCCAGACGCATGTTTGTGATATGCGTGTCACCGTTCCAACTACACACGAGGGAGTCGAATTCGGAAAGGTCTTTGCATGCGGTCGCGTAACAGCCATACCTTGAACCGCAGGCGCAACGCGGGCTCCGGCCTGTGGCACCGATGGCTGATAACTGATTGACACTATTGCATGATGAAAAGCATGACTTGGATGATTGGGGTGGTGGCAGTGGCACCGCTCTCGCTTGCGGTGGTTGAGGCGAAGTTGGAGCTGCCACAGGTGTTTGGCGAGGGCATGGTCGTGCAGCGCGACAAGCCGGCCCGCGTTTGGGGGTGGGGAGAACAGGGGGATGCGATCACGGTCGCGTTCAACGGACAGACCAAGCATGCCACGGTCGGCGACGACGGGAACTGGCTGCTGGCGCGGGACCCCATGCCGGCCAATGCCAAGTCTCAGGCGCTCACGGTGAAGGGCCAACAGGAGGCCCTGACTTTCGAGAACGTGCTGGTCGGGGATGTCTGGCTGTGCAGCGGCCAAAGCAACATGGAGTCGGCCGCTGGTGGCATCATCAACTCGGATTGAGCGGGCCCCCGAAAAGCCGGAGGTGCCCAAGACTTATACCTACCGCCAAAGCTATCCGGGCGGATGCTTCAACGGCCTGATCGCGCCGATCCAAAAATTCGCCATCAAGGGCGTCACTTATGACATCCCGCTCATGGAAGCCTGGAGCAAGGACGGCAAGCGCATCCTCCTGACCTTCACCCGGGGGAGCCACCCGAGTTCTCCTTACGGCATGCAGAAGAAAGGCAAACCCGTCAGGAATTGATAGATGAATCTTCGCCCCGCATGGATGACATGGGGTGCCTTGGGGTTGACCTTGTTATGGTATAACTCCGGCGCCAAGGGCGGCGAAGCGTTGTTCACCGCAACCGAACTCCATAGCCTCAAGGACGACATCGGCGAGACGAGGAATGTCGCAACCGATCACCCGGAAATCGTCAAACGCCTCCTCACTCTGGCGCACAAGGCAGCCCGCAGGAACAAGGCGGCGGAGGCGGAAACCACGCGGAAGAATAACCAGGAGCCCCAATGAAAAAAGACATGCTGTTTTGAAGTGTGCCGCTGCGGTGGTGATGGCTGTGTCCGGTTGCTTGAACTGGTCGCACAGTTCCTGATCCCGGCGGAACATGAGTTGGCACTTGTTGGCGTTCCAGACGGATTCGTGAATCATCCGCGCATGGGTTTTCGGGTGGCAGCAGTGCCGCTGCGGGGTCATGTCTTGCTCTTGCTTGATCATTGAATGTTGGAAGTTGAATGTTGAATGTTGAATGTTGAAATCTTCGGCGTGAAGCATGGTGTAGCCGCAGCCCTCCCGGTTTAGCCACACCGCTGTGGCTAAATCCCGGCGCTCACTGGGGCCCAAACATCTTCCGGGTCGTCACCAGGATTCGGCGTTTCCGTTCTCAGCATCAGAACCCGGTGGGCGGGTGTGGCACCGGGAGTAACGTGGGCGCGATAAGGAGCCACCACATTCTTGTGGTGGTAGCGGAAGGGCGGCCCATGAGTGCGTGCCGAAGGCTCTG
>JAPLUI010000219.1 GCA_026397725.1 Verrucomicrobiota bacterium
CCCACCACACCCGAGGTCAAGGGAGTAGGCGTCGTGATCGTCGGCGGACCCGCAATCGTCAGGCCGAAGTCCTTCGTTGAGAACAGGCTGTTGGCACCCGTCACCTTCACAGTGAAACTCGCAACGACCGCAGCCGTCGGCGTGCCGCTGAGCACGCCTGCGGTGCTCAAACTCAAGCCCGCTGGCAGCGTGCCTGCGGCAATGGTCCAGGCGTAAGGCGTCGTGCCACCGGTCGCCGCCAGGGTCTGGCTGTAGGCCGTGCCCTTCACTCCCGATGGCAAGGGACTGGGCGTCGTGATCGTCGGCTGTTCCCCGATCGTGAGGCTGAAGACCTTCGTTGAAAACAGGCTGTTGGCACCGGTCACCTTCACGGTGAAACTCGCGGTGGCCGCCACCGTCGGCGTGCCGCTGAGCACCCCCGCGGTGCTCAAAGCCAGGCCCGTCGGCAGCGTGCCTGCTGCAACGGCCCAGGTGTAGGGCGTCGTGCCGCCAGTAGCAGCAAACGTCTGGCTGTAGGCCGTGCCCACCACACCCGAGGTCAAGGGACTGGGCGTCGTGATGGTCGGCGCTACTCCGCTTGTAACGGTGATCGGTTGGCGGCTGAACGCGTAGTTGTTATTGAACGGGAAACCCGACTGCGCTGCGCCGCCGTCATTACGGATATATGCGGCCAAGTAGTAACTGCCAGCGGGCACGGTTGGCGGGACGGTGAATGACCTTTGCACTGAACTGGGCGTGAAGTAGTTGAATCGTGCGAGCGATGAATAGGTGCTGTCGCCGAGGAAGTAGTACGTGGATTCGAAGCTGCGGACGGATGTGAGATACCATTCGACGGTCGGTGTGGTGATGGTCGTTGTACCGACGTTCTCCAGATGGTAGTTGTTGACGGTAAGGCTGTTGCCGGCAACAACGCTCGACGGGATGGTTGCATCGGTAACGCTCTGGTAGCCTGAGGAATAATAGAGATAGATCCCCAAATCCGTCACACTCACTGCGTTTGCAGGGTATTCCACGCGGATGCCCTCTGCGTCATCAGCATAGGGCATGGCGAAAAACCGGAACACCGACGGCATATAGTTCATTACCGAAAGATAGTTGAACTGATGTTCCAAACCATGCATGTGACCCAGCTCATGGTGCATGACCTGACGAAACCCCTGAGCACTGCCTCCGTTCAACACCCACTCGTCATCCAGCGTGAAAGAAAAGGCGGGGTTGAGCGCAATGTCGGCCTCGGTGATCCAACCGAGGCCATCGTACATAAGAAAAGTCACGCCTATGGTGGTGGCACCCCATGAATAGCCGTACACGGCTTGGATATCAGCCAAACTCGGCCATCCGTCCAGATCGAAACTCCCATTCCCCCAACCATAGGTGCCGGTCGGCGTGATGTAAACTCTGAAAACCTCCGACGCGTAGTAGTTCCATTTGGCCATCTGATATTGGTCTTCGGGTACCCAAGAGGTGAAACTGGCTGGAAAGTTATTAACTACAATTGGCAAGTGCGCTTGATGGGACGATGCGTACTCTTGTACGCCGTCATTCCGATCCTTCACCTCTTCGCCGGAACCCGAACTTGGGAGCGGGGATGGAACCGGAGGTGCCGGGGCGTCAGTGGCGCCGGCTTCTGTCTGCGGTGGCTGCGCGTCCGGCGTGCTCTGACGGGTGTCATTGGTCCCGGAGGCGCCGACCGGTTCCGGGGTCTTGTGGAACGGCTTGATCACACGCGGGTCAGCGGCGTTGGCGGGAATCTGCAACTCTGAGGGTTTGGCTTTGATCGATACGACATTCGAGCGCAGCCACTCCTTAAATGCGGCCAAATCAACCTGAGAGGCTCCAGTGGAGGCAGGTGCAGTTGCGGTGTCCCGCCGCCGCGAAACCTGTCCTTGCGCAGCTAGAACTAGAGCCTGACCAGTGTGCTCGCGAACAAATGCCGGCCCCCCCGGCACTGCGGATGAAACACTGAATAGGCCCTCGTTGAATCCAACGACAGGTGTAGAGACGGTCCCCCGCCAGTCCGGACGGAGCATGACAACCAACCGTTCCCCCACTACAGGCAGGCGCATGTCGCTAATGGTCTGCGTCTTCCCATCAAGGGTACCGCCCCAATAGGTCAGCACCACGGATTTGCCAACACTTTTCCCGTCCGGCGCAGTGTACCAGACTTCTTCGACGGTAAAAGTGTAATCTGTCACCATCCAGCGCCGAGAGGCATCTCCCCAACGCGACTGCTTGTCCTTGGCTGTGCCTAGCAAAACGGCCTCGGCTTGGCGCACAGTTTCACTCAGGCTCAGGGGCACCACCTCGGTAGCGCTGGCCATACCGGCACCAAGAACGCCGGCCATCAGTACAAAAGCTGCAGCCCATCGACTATCAGCCAGGCGCAGAACCCTTGGGGAGGATCCAAGTCGGGCAGGCTCCGTTCCGGTCAGGCCGGCAGAGCTTCCCGACCATTGACAATTGAGCGCTCCGTGCGCTGATTTTGCACTGGCGCTTGGCGCGGAGGAGTTGTGATTGTGGTTGAACTTATTCATTGCGGTTTCTCCATTTTACATATTCGATGTGCCTGAGATCATTCTCTGTGGGGGATGGGCCACGGGTTCTGCGGTCTCCGTGGGAGCTGGTCGCCTGCCATGCAGGCATCACGCGCAGTGATGCGGCAGGGACTCGGGTTTGGCTTGTCGCATGCAAAGTCCGTGGCGAATGACGACAGAGGGCGTCGTGGCACAGAATACTGAAGCACATTGTCGGTCGCGGATCCGCCCGCACTCCAATCCACGAGACGGCATCCCTTGCACGGACAGGGCGGCCCGTGCGGATTGGACCAACAAACCAATGACCAGGCGCTTGGACCTGCATGCATGCTGGAGCGAGAGATTCCATAGCAATCTACTTGTCAAAACAAGACATTCACAAAACGCGGTGATTTTGACGAGGAAAAAAATCCGGAAAAATCCGCCGCTTCAAAACCGGGCCTGAAGTCGGATTCCGAAAGCTCCAGAGACCGATGGCAGAGCGCTTTCCGCAGGTGCCTCCGGTTTCAATGGGAGAAACCTGCCGGAGCGGGTGGCTGGGTACTGACGCGGAAGAACCTCTGTGGCTGGATGCCCTGTCCCGTGAGCGTGGCATAATTCTCGGCACCCGTGCCAATCATGACCGTGATCAGCGACCAGTCCTGCATGTCATCGCTGCCTTGGAGGTAGTACAAGACTCCTTCGCCACCGGTGAACCCGAGGTGTACGTCGTGGCCGGCTTTTTCCAGATAGCTCACCTGAATTGGCTCGGTACTGGGAATGAAACGGGTGCGCAGGGTGTAGGTGCC
>JAPLUI010000300.1 GCA_026397725.1 Verrucomicrobiota bacterium
TGCGCGTGCGCGCGTGCGAGTCAAGAATTATTTATTGCGCACATGAAATATATTTCGAACCGGCAGAATCGTTGGAAAATCAACGGATTCCGAATTCAGCGGCCTCCGGCCGCGGGGCCTATGTCCAGAGATCTGAACTCCGCCGCGATCCTCATTTGGCCGTAGCTGTGAAGAAAGCTATCAGCAGTCTGCGCAGGAATCCCGAAGAGCAAGGCACGGATGGAGCGCAGCAGGGAACTCTTCCCGGCCTCGTTGGGACCATGGAACAGGTGGAAATCCCCGCCATGGTTCGGAAGGTCGATCTCCAAACCCGTGAAGGGACCGTAGGCAGGGATCCGGATTGTCTTGAATCTCACGACTCTGCTCCTTTCTCCGTCAGGCGCTCCAGAATCATTGAGCAGGCGTCTTCCATGAGTGCCTGCCGTCCCGCCCCTTGCCAATCACTTCGCATCGGATCCGCCAGATCGGGTGGCAGGATACCAAGCATCTCCACCACTTCGGCGGGAAGGGCTCCGTCGCCCGTGCGGGCTTCGGCCAGCGCCTCGACCACCACCTTGGTCAGCCCGTCGCGGGCGGCGAGATCCGCCAGGCTGACCACCGGCCGGGTTTCCTGTTTCACCCGCTCGATCCACACGCGGCCCTCACCGAAGTCCTGGGCGCAGGCCTCCACCTCGGCATCGAGCCGATCCGGGCGGCTGCAAAGCGAACCATGCAGCACGGTCGTTCCCGTGTACGTCATCCGCGCGGCTAACAGACGCTCGCCAGCCTTCTCCACGGCCTCTGCCAAGGCTGCGCGCGTCAACCGGCGCAGCTCATCCATCGAATCGATTCCTGTCAGATCCACCGCCAGCGACGCCCAGCGTGCGACGTCGAGCGGCTGCCAGACGCAGTCGGTCACCTCCAGGTCATCGTTCACGGTGACCACGCGGCAACCCCGTTCGCCGCATTCCCGAACGTGCCGACCCTGGATGTTTCCCGGATAGATCACCCAGGGCTTTTCACAAATCACCGCAGGTTGATGGACGTGCCCAAGCGCCCAGTAGTCATACCCTTTGGCGGTGAGTTCCTCCACGGTGCAGGGGGCGTACGTGTCGTGTCCCACATTCCCAGCCAAGCTCGTGTGGAGAATGCCAATGTTGAACTTGCCCGCCACCGCTGCCGGATAGCGGGGCACCAGATTCTCATCCACCGCCCGGTTCGGGAAACTCATCCCGTGCAGCGCCACCGGCCATGCCTCCGGTTCCACGGTCTCCGCTGCCCGGCTGGAGAAATACTTCACGTTTTCCGGCAGGCTCAGCTTTCTGGAAATCACCGACGCCGCGTCGTGATTACCGGCGATCATGAAAACCAAAATCCCGGCCTCCTTGAGTCTGATCAACCGGGACCGGAAAAACAGGCCGGTGTTGTAGTCTTTCCAGTCCCGGTCATAGACGTCCCCGGCGATCACCACGAAATCGACGCTCTCGGTTTTCGCCAGCTCGATCAGTTGATCCAAGGCCCTGCGGCTGGCACCCCGGAGTTCCTCGGCAGGGGCGCCTTCGCGCGAGGCCAAGCCGCGCAAGGGACTGTCAAGATGAAGATCGGCGGTGTGGATGAAGCGGAACATTTTATTGATTGCTATTCCAGTTTTGCTCCTCCGCTTCTTTTGCATACCACTCGCGGGCGTGGCGATCATCCACCGGCAGGAGCAGGCGGTAATGGGTCCAGCTCAATTTTGGACGCAGTGCGTCTAAATTCTCAAACAGGCGGTAGAACTGAGTCATCTTGTATAGGTTAGACGCGTCAAACCCTCTGCCAAATTCCTCGGTAAGTCGGGTGGCTACTTGCGCCCGGAGTCCGGCTCCATACTCTGCGCGCGTCTGGCCACCCTGCTCGAACTCGACGATGTGCCGGCCCACTTCCCAGCAGGTCCTGACTTGGACGAGATCCACCGCCCTGAGGGCTTGTTGCCGCGCTTGGGCGATGAGTTCGCGCAATCCGCCGAGCAGCGTGTCGAATCCAGGATAGATGATGGACTTGGAGGTTTTGCTGGGCATTGTGGTGTGGTCGCTTCGGTTTTTCAGATATCGTCATTCGCCGGAAAATGCATACTCCAAATTGGGAGGCAGGAAGGCAACTGTGAACTTGTGAGCGGGCAGTTGGAGATGTTTCTCGTGAAGTTGAAGGTGTTGGATCATGATTCTGCATTCTTAAAGCAAGGTCGGCTCCGATCCGGAGTCTTTGCCTTTCTTGAACGCCCGCGTGAGATGCACATCATTCCACCGGTGGCCGTTGAAGGTTCTGCCGCCTGCGGGGTCGGTGCCGGGTTCGGCTTCGCACCAGAACCATGGGAAGTCGGCTTTGGGGCGCTCGGGTTCTTTGCCGCGGTCCTTGTCCCATTTGATGTTGGGCTTGGAGCGGAGGAGACCGCTGCCTTTCTTGCCGAGGTCCTTGGCGGTTAGAAACGGACGAATGTTGAGGCGGACGCCGTCGTTGAGGTCGGGGTGCCAGCCGCAGGCTTGTTGCTGGAGCGGCTTCCAGCGGACGAAGAGGTCGTAAGGGGCCTCTCCTTCAAGGATTTTCACGAGTTCGGCCTGGAGGACCTGGGCGGTGCCGAGGCGTTCCGCGGCGCCGGGTTTGTCGGCCTTGGCGTCGGCCTGCTGGTCGTGGATCCAATTGCCGAGATAGGTGTAGGTGAGTTTTTGCAGGGTGGCATGATCGAGCTTGTGATAGTTCACCAGCGCGCTGAAGCCGTCCTTGCGGCCGTCCCAGACGTGCCAAATGAAAGGCCGATGGTGGAAGAGCTTGCTGTGCTGCTCAAGAAGCTCGTCTCGTAACCAGTCTTCCAGAGTTTGGGACTTGGCACCGGCGGCGGCTAACAGGGACTTTTCATTGAAGGTGCCGAGTGCGTCAGCCAGCAGGGTGCGGAGGCGACCGGCGGCGGGTTGCTCGCGGTTGAGCGCCGGGAGGCAGCAGATGCCGTCTGCATCGCAAAAACTTTCCAAGCGGTCCGGGCCGAGCGCAGGACAATCGGGGAAATTGCTGCCGGTCTGGCGCGGCCAGAGGTAACCGAGCAAGCGCGCCACGGCCACATGCAACGGATGGTCCGAGCCCTTGGGATGCCCGTTGAACAGCCATTGCGTCGGATCGTCGCTGTGCGGCTTGGGCAGGCCGTTAGGGTATTTTTCTTCGGCAATTTTCTGCCAGTGGGCGAGGTCGAAGGGGACTTGCACCAAGGTATTCGTTGCAACATCTACCTTTTGCGACACGGTCCGTACTGATTCATGGTAATCATCTGACGAGCAATAAGCCCAAATGGCCGGCACCACCGATGGATCTGTCGGAACAATCGCTGCCGACATTTTATCATGCTTTACCCCAAAATAGAGGCAGCACTTTAGTTTGTTCATTTTGCTGACTAGCACTCCCCGTTTGTCCCATGCATAATGCCCTTGAATACGTGCTGCCGATGATTCCCCTAACTCGCCTGTTCCCCCTTCCCAAAAAACCACTTCGGATAAACCTCCAAAATGTTGAGTTCCATCCGGCGTCACGTGAAAGAAGTCCCAGCCCTTTGAGAGATTTGAGAACTCCCAAGATTTTCGGAGAAATCGGTCACCGTCTCCTGTAGACAGACCTTCAACGCTACGAGACAAATCTGCAAGTAAGATCCGCCCAGAGAGGTCCTCAAACGTAACCGCGTGCGCCATTCCTTTGAGCTGAGATTCCTGACTGACAGACTTCAATTGACCATCACCTAGCAAATGTGATTTCTCCAATTGATCCTTAACACTTCCGACATCACAACCACCGATGAAAGCCCCGTCCCCTGGCTTGCTTCTGGTTAGCATCAAAAGCATTGTAATTGCGGCCCACCAATTCATGTCTTGAAAAGCGTTGGAACCGAGTCGAGCCACGAAGGACCATGTAAAATCTGTCAGAAGTGCAGCGCGCAGGCTCTTGTAAGAGTTCAAGAAAAGCCAATTCTGCGGCGATACCAACACAGTGGTGCCGTCGGATTCACAGAAGCTTAGGCACCGCTCAACGAAACAGGTTGCAAGGTCCGCTTTAGCGCTGGGATGAACGCGCTCGCAATATTTCATGAGTATATCATTCTGTTTGCCACGACCAAGATAGGGCACATTCGTCGCCACTAACGTAAACTTTCCCGCCAGAATCTCCGCAGCCTTAGCGACCCCCTGGGCGGTCACCGCCATTTCATGCGCAGCATCATCCGCCTTTTCGTCGGCGAAGGCTTTTTCCAATAAGGGAGAGAGTTCGTCGAAGGAGGCTTCGATGAGACTGCCTTCCCCCCCTGCGCGCGGGTTGATAAGACTGCCGAGCTCGGGAGCCTGCTCGAAAAGTTCATAGAGCCGCTCCATGCCGCGGCGGAGTTTGTCGTTGTCGCCGGCGAGTTTGAGCCACTCGTCCTTTTTCGCTTGAGGGGCGAGGCCGCAGCAGGCGATGTGCAGCGGCGGCAGCGTCTGATAGCCAGCGAGTTTCCAGGCGGTGAGGGCGAGATTGAAAGCCCCGATCTGGCAGCAGCGCGGGTCCAGCTCCAGCCCGAAAATGTTGTCGCGCAGGACCGCATGGACGGCATGTCTGGCCGTTAGAGTTTCCTCCTCCACCCGCAGTCGCGCCAGGATTGGCAAGGCGAAAACCGGAAAATGGCCGGAGCCCATGCAGGGATCGAGGAAAGTGATGAGTGCCGCGAGGGTCGGCCAGCCGGGGAAGGTTCCGGCGGCAGGTGACCAGCGCTTGGTGTCCGGATCCTGGATGAAGCGGAGGTAGGTCCAGGTGATTCCGGGCAGGCCATTGCGAGGGGGAAGGGCGGCCTTGGCGCGGGCTTCTTCCTCGCTGTCAGCAGTTAGTGGGCCGAGTTTTCCCGCCCACCAGGCGCCGAGGGTGTTGTGAAGTAGGAACTCGACCATGTAGTCCTCGGTGAAGAGCTGGGTGACGGGGGAGATTTCGTCGGCCCCGATTTTCTTGCCGGATTTGTTGACCTCTTCCTTGCGCTGGGTTTGCCAGAACTGATAGGTCCAACCGAGGGAGTCATCGGCGGTGAATACTTCGCCAGGCAGCGAATCCAACAGCCCTCGCAGCTCCACCTGATCGTTGAGGGCGAGAGTGAGATCGAAGACAGGATCGTCGGTGCGGAATACGCCAGGGAGAATCCTGGATGCAAAGCGGCAGGCCAGTTCGAAGCCATCATTGGCACCCATGTCCGGGGCGAGTTCCTCGCAATCCGCCAGCGTGACGGGACTGGGTTGCGCCAGATCGTCGTCATGGAGCATGTGATTTTCAGCAAGGAAGCGCGTGAAGAGGAGCCGGTGCCAGTGCTCGTAGGCAGCGTCGGCGGCTAGATGCGTGGTTTCCTGGGTCCCCTTGGCGACATCCAGGCGGTCGCCAAGCGCCCGGCCTCGGGCGCGGAGGCGGTTGCGGAGCTGGCGCTGTTCGACACTCATGTGCCCGCGGTAGTCCTTCTCATGGACAGCCAGGTTTTCCAGCGCGGAGCGGCAAGCGGACTCTGCCGCCGTGCGGGCCTGCAGGGTGACGCGGGAGAGGAGGCTGCGGAGGTCGCGGGAGAGAGAGGGCATGGGGGGGAGTTAGACGTTATCAGTTAGAGGTTATTGGGGAAGATGGTGACGCGGGGGATCAGGGGACTATGAGAAACTGTGATTGTGTTAGGAAGGTTGGTGAGAGTTCATGAGGGACAGGGTGGATCAGAGTTCATTGAGGAGTGGGGCCAGGCCTTGCCAGGGGAGGACGGTGACGTTTTCGCGGTGCTGGGCTGTGTCGCCGCCATAGACCAACCAAGAGCGGGAGGTTTTGCCGGGTTGGAGTTTCGGCCGCCAGAAGTCGAGGCCTTTGAAGGCATCGGATGGAATGGTCTGGCCGGATTTTGCTTCGATGGCATGCAGGATGTTGCCGCTCTCGATGATGGCGTCGATTTCATGGCCTTCCTTGTCGCGGAGGAAGCCGATGGAGGGCACGCGGCCGGCATGAGCCGACGCTTTGGCGAGTTCGGTCATCAGCCAGTTTTCGAAGATGGCCCCGCGCAGCGGATGGGTGCGAAGGTGCTCGACGGTGTGAATGCCGATGAGCCAGGCGGCGAGGCCGGGGTCGGTGAAGTAGATTTTGGGAGCCTTGATGAGGCGTTTTGAAACATTGGTGAAATGGGGGCGGGCGAGAAAGACAAGGAAGCCGGCCTGGAGCACCGACAGCCATGCCTCGGCGGTGGCGCGGCTGATGCCGGTGTCCGAGGCGAGCGAGGAGAGATTCACCAATTGGCCGATCCGGCCCGCGCACAACTGGAGAAAGCGCTGGAAGGCGGCTAGGTCCTTGACATTGATCGACATGCGGACATCGCGCTCCAGGTAGGTGGCGACGTAGCTTTGGAGCCAGGCGTCCGGGTCCACGGGGCGGTCGTGGATTGGCGGAAAGAGGCCGGCTTGCAGAAGGGTGTCGAGCGACGCCGGGGCGCGGTGTGCGTCCTGAAGCTCGGACAGGGAAAATGGCCAGAGGCTGAGCAAGGAGACGCGGCCCGCCAGCGACTGGGTGATGGCCTCGACCATGCCGAACTGCTGCGAGCCGGTCAGAATAAAGCGCCCCATGCGGCGGTCGGAATCCAGAATGCCCTGCAAGTAGGAAAAGAGCGGCGGGCAGCGCTGGATTTCATCGAGCACGGCACCATCCGGGAATTGGGACAGGAAACCGCGGGGATCTTCGTCGGCAAAGCGGCGGACATCCGGGTTTTCCAAGCTGGCGTAGGGACGCTCCCCGCCGAGTTCACGGGCCAAAGTCGTTTTCCCCGATTGCCGTGGGCCTGTGATCGCGATAGCCGGAAAACCCCGCATCTGACGCAGGGCAACCGCCTTCAAATGGCGTGGAATCGTCTGGGGAGCAGCGCTCATGGCTGATTTGTAAAGCGACTTGGCAATTGGTCAAGGGTAAAGTGAAGGTTGGGTGGGGGGTGCAAGTCCACGAGTCCGGCCGGTATCCGGCGCGGCGTGGCATCGGGTTGGGAGAGTTCGGGCGGGGGCATGAGGGTGGACGCTGAAATGCTGAAAGGAAGAGGCGAACCGCAAAGACGCGAAGGGGGAGAAGAGTTAGAGGTTATCAGTTAGAGGTTATTGGGGGAAGAGTTGTCTGGAAGGGAGGCCTAAAGGGTTTTCCAAACTGGCAAGTTCATCGTGATGGGTGACGTGGTTGAGGCTGCTGAATTGCAGGTCCCGGCCCGAGTTGGCGGCCAAGCCATCACTCCAATACACAGGCACCGGAGAACCTGGAACGCGCAGCCCGAGGATACCTCGTCCGGGAAGTCTTCTTTGGACTGGGTCTGGAAGGTGGTGAGCATGAGAGGAGTCAAACGCTGGCAGGATCGTCACTGATAGTTTCGGAGCGATGGGTGTTCATCATTGCCGGGCGTCGGCCTCGGCTTGTTTGAGGAGAGCTTCGATGTGGATGCAAGCGACGAATTCTTCGAGGAATTGGTCGAAAAAAGGGAGGCTTTCAAGAGCTTGGGAATACTGCAGGGAACGCGCGCTCCGCTCCTTGTGGGTCAGCTTGGTATCATTCAAGGTTGCCCAGTAGCGCCGGAGGAGTTTCTGGGCTTCCGTGAGCACGCCTTCGAAGGGATCTGGGGTGGCCATTGCGGGAAGTGAATGAGATCAAAGAATGGCGGGTCCGGTTTCAATGGCCTTTTGAAGGATTGTGCGGGCCTCGGCGAGCCAGGCATCCATCTCGGGTTCGTTGCGGATGGTGGCGGCGGGAAGGGTGATGCGACGGGCCTTGGGTTCGGCTTCCTTGATGGCGGCAGCCAGGGCTTGGTGACACCGGGTGGGGACAGCGTCGGTCTGGGTTTGCCAGCCGGAGAGGTCGCATTTTTGCAGGGCAACGAGGAGTTCCGCATCGGTGCCGGTGAGCGGTGCCGAACGAGTGACCACACCGGCGGCGGCAAGGAAGGCGTCTCTTTTCTCCTTGGGCAGCGCCGACCAAACCGGATGGGACTCCAGGAGACCGACCTGTGAAGAGACGGTGGCTTCGTGAAGCTGGTGGGCCTGATGCAGGGCGGTTCTTAGCGAGGCTCCCAAGGTCTGGCGGACCGGAGAAAGCGGGTCGGGCTCATCCAGGAGCAGGCGGCGATCGCGGATCGCCTGTAGCGCAGTCGCCACGCCATTCTTCCAGGGAAGACCGGCGGGAGCAAAGGTGAGCAACCGTTCAGTGAGATCAAAGCAGGGCTTGCGGGCGGCGATGCGGTTGGCGAGGTCGGTCCATTGGGCGATCAGAGCGGCCAGCGGGTCGGCTTCGTGGAAGAGCCGGTGGAGCAGGTCGTTGCCTGTTAGCCCTGTCAACTCGATGAGGAGCGGGGCATGGGGCTTGGCCGGTGCCGGGGCGTCCCCACCCGCACGCTCCGCCAAGGCTTGCATCGCGACGAGAAAGCCCTGGGTGGCCGCGGTTTCATCGCCGGGTGTGAAGGGATGTCCGGCGGCCTGATAGAGCTTGCGGATGCGAAGTTTCTGGGCGGCGGTGAGCACGGGATGCTCGACCCGGTAGTCGGCCTGGGTGACTTTCCTTTGGTCGAGATCGGCGAGCTTGGCCGGCTGGGCGTTGATGCGGGCACCCAAGTGACCGCTGACGAGCAAGGTGGCCAGCGTGGCATCGAGGGCTTCCTTGGGCCAACCGTAGCTACCACCCGTAAACTGCGCATAGATCTCGCCGCCCTTCTTGCCAGCGCCGATGAAGCGGATCAGTTCGGCGGCGACGGGATGCTTGTCCGGGTCTCCCTGATAGTTGGTGGCGGACAGGGCATCCGCATTGCCTTCCTTGGCCTTTTTCCAGACGATGGGCCAGTTGGGCGAATCCGCCTGGCCGAACTTCGGATAGAGGCGGGAGAGCACCTGATCACAGGCATCCTCGGCGGTTTCCTTGAGTGTGATGGAGGGAAGTTCCTGTCCGCCCGACAGATACACGCGGGAACCGCCGACAATCTCGGAGATGCAATCCCTGACCTTGGTTTCCTCGGTGGATTGCCGACTGAGCATGGAGGCGCGGGCTTCCTTGCCCTCACCGGTGGTGGGACTGCCCTTGGCATTGATGGTTTCCTCGGCGGCCAGGGATGCGGCAAGCGAGGATTTCAGCTCGTCCACCTTGGCCCGGGGGATCAGAACGTGAACCGTGGCATCGTCGGTGCTGCGCTTTTGGATGTCCTGGATGATCGCGGTCTCGGCTTCCGTGAAACCGTCACGCACCCAAACGACCAGCCCATCGATGCCGGTGGGTGGCTCAGCCCCATGGTGCACGGTGACCTTGCGTTTTTCCCTGGCGGCACCGTGCAAGACAGAGAGGGATGACAGCTCACTTTGCACCGCCTTGGAAAGCAGTTGTGCCCGCTGGGCCGCGATCTGGGGGTCGTTGTTCCTGATGATCCCGAGCCGGCGGCGCTGCTCGCTTTCCCAGGCCGCGCCCTCGGTCGTCTGCAAACGGTATTCGTCATCAATGGGCATCAGCACTCCCTCGCTGGCGAGGTCGGCAAGGACGCCCGGGATGCGGCTGCGCAGATGGGAACCGGACTGGTCGAGATCGTCGGTTAGCAAATCGGCGATGTGCTCGTCGTTGGCCCGCACCCCGATGTCGCTGCCTTCGCGCGGGAGCTTGTTGATCAGGAAAACCAACGAGCAGATGCGGGAACGCAGCGGACCATCGGCCTTGGTCTTTTGCTCCTCGATGATTTCCTGGAAGCGCTTTTGCATTTCGCCGGAAATCACCAGGTCGGTGGCCAATTGCTCGTAGATGAAATCGGCGGGGATGACGCTGCCCAGCGGTTTGTCGGCGACGCTGCGGCAGGCCTCATGGGTGACCCGCAACTGGGTACGCATCTGGGCGGTGGTTCCCGAAGGATCGGTGCTATGGAGCACATGTTCCCAGAAGCGGCGCCTAACCGGAAGCAGCGGGTAGTCCTGAACGTAGGCATCCTGATCCTCCTGCCGGGTGGCGATCTTGGTGGCTTTGAGCTGGCGGCTGATCTCGCCCTCACGGCGGGAGAGAAGCTGCTCGATGTCCTGGCTTCTGGCAGGGTTCTTGCGCAGCACGACGGTGCGGACGACTTTCTCAACATCGTTGTCCTTGAGATGCACCTTGATGTTGAAGCGTCCCATGATGCGCTGCAGGGCAGGCATGGCGGTCAGCGCGCTCTGGCCAGTCCCGACGACCAGGAATTTTCCGTCCAACATTTTCTGCACGGCCTCCACGACCTCCTGGACGTCGTTGGTGACGTCGGGGTCGTTGTTGATGAACTGTTGGACTTCGTCGAGAACCAGCACCGTGCAGGGCAATTCGCCAGAGGGGGCAATGGCCCGGCGGATCAGGGCGATCATTTCGTTGATGCTGATTTCGCCGGCCCTGGGCGGGTATTGGGCGCGCACGGCGGCCCCGACCGCCTTGGAATCGCCATGGTGCAAGTGGGTTTGGAGGTAGGCCTGTTGGAACTCCTTGGAGGTGTACATCCTCGCGAATTCCTCATCTGGATTCTTGCCGGCCGCCGTGATGTCCTCCCGGATGGCATCGAGGGTGCCATCGTCACGCAGGTCCATGATGAGACGGGCGATGCTGATGTCCTCGGGTAGCTTGACGGAGCGGAAGATGATGGCCAGCACCCTGGAACGCACGTCGCCCTTGCCCGCCTTGAGGGTGCCACCGGCGGCATGGAGGCCCGCGCCTTGTTTGCCGCGGGTGGAGAGTTCCTTGAGAAGTTCCCGCACGTCCACCGGCAAGGTCGCGACACTGCGGGCGCTGCTTGAATCGGGGAACGCAAAATCCGTCCACAGATAGCGCAGGACTTTCACCAGGTGCGATTTGCCACTGCCATAGAAGCCGCTGACCCAGGCCCCCGCCTGCTCCTTGCCAAGGTGTTCGAGATAGCCCTGCAACATCTTGACGAGGCCGGATAGATACTCGCCCTCGCAGACAAATGTCTCAAGCTCGTAGCGAAGGGTTGGCAGGTCGGTGTCGTTGTTGCTGGAAACGCCTTCGTTGGCGAGGGTCCAGGAAAGCGGATCCTTGTGGAAGAGTTCGCGGTTTTTCATGGGCAGGATTCTGGGAGAATGGGGAGCGCGAGATAGTCCCAACCATCGCGGGCATCAAGGAAGCGATAGGTGTTGCCCTGCCTCTCACCGGGAAAGAACACCAGCAGGACACCGGGAAATTTCCTATCGACGGCATCAATGACGCTGGACACGTGAACGAAATCGTAGAGTTCGATCAGGCCGGTTAGGGCAAAGACCGTCCGCTCCGCCTCGGCGGACTCGCGTTGCCCGATCATTTCCTCGATGCGCCCTTTCAGCAGCGCCAGAAACCCGACATCCGCGTAGGTCTCGACCAATTCCGGATCACCGAGGATTTCGTCCCTATCGTCCCGGCTGTCGAGCCACTCAGCGTACGTGCCGGCAAGGTCGATTCGCGACCAGCCCAGGCCGGCGTCTTTGGTGGCCAGCTCGAACTCCGGCAGACGGGGCGAGAGCCTGCGCTCGTCCTCCGGCGGATAGACGACGAACCAGACGCGCTGGCTAAGCGGCAGACCGCTGCGCAAGGGGAGCGCGACGTGGCGCTTGAAGCTGGCGAGGAGTTGATCAATGCGTGACATGGAGAAGCTGGGTTTCGCGATCCGTCAGGATGGGTGAGAAGTCGATTTCGGTGATGCCGCCCGCGCTCCGCAGCCGCAACCAGCCGCGCCCGGAACCGCTGGCCAAGTGGGCGATGATTTGTGCGGGCTCCGCCGCGGCCAGGCGGCCGAATACCGAGTGGAGGAGAAAGTCCCCGCGCAGCCCGGCCAGCCACCCGGCGAACATCGCATACACGCTCGACGCCAGGGTCGGCTTGGGCATGGCCCGCCTCTTTACGGTGCGGCCGACCAAGTGCCCGGCGGCGGTCCAAGTCGTGTTCACGTTTTGGGCCAGCGATTTTTTCATGGCGTCACTGAATCTATCAGGGAAGCCCGCGTCCAGATGCTGTTCCATCGTCACGCGGGGCAACACTTCGCCGGCCCGCAGGGAATCGATGAGGGTGAAGCTGTGCCGCAACTGGGGGTCGCGGCAAAAGCTGCAAACCAATGCCACAAGCGGGAGGCTGGCCGGATCTGCGGCGCAAAACAGCCGCAGGCCGCGGAACAGGGCAAGTCCCGGGTCCAGGCCGTAAAGATCGATAAGGTGACGGAAGCTATTCCGCCGACTGCTGAAGGTCGGTTTGCCGAGGGCATTGTCCGCTTCGATGGCCTGCTGGTAGTCGGACAGCGGGGCGTTGGCCGGGAGCAACCCAATCAGGGTGGTCAATTCCGCCAGCATCATGGAGCGCGCCATGTGCCCGCCGGAGCGCCGTGGCGAGAATCCCAGCGGCTCCAGGACAGCCGGGAAAGGTTTCTCACTGATGATGATGGGACCGCTCATTTGGGCGCATTGCAGGGACTTCCCCCACTACGGAGGAAGTCAATGAAATCCAACAGAAATTGTCGACGATTCTGAATCCGGCGGGAGCAGTGCCGTGAATGATGCGGGAAGACGGAGTGCCTTGGCATCTGGCGGAAAGCCGAAACAAAGGGGCGGGTGCGGAAGGAGGCCGGTTGGATGGGGACTTGTTCGGCCGGAAAGAACCAGCCGTTTGTTGAGGGATTGTGGTTCATCGGAGAGCTGGGGGGCAGGCGTTGAGGGGGTAGATGTTAAATGAACTCGATAGCAGCCATTAGTCCTCCTCCGAATCGCCCTTGCTGAAGGCATTCAGCATTCGCCGTGCGAGCCTGTCGTGGCCGATCAGCCTTTCATAGGCGGTGTAGGAGATCGATGCCTCGTGCTTGCGTCCGAGCTTCACAGCGGCGAGACTGCGAACTAGTTCAACCCGAGGCTCACCGTCGAATTCGGCGCTTTGTAGTGATGTCAATGCCTCCTCATCTTCTCCAAGGTGGCAGAGGCATTCCGCTCGCAGCGCGGCAAGTACCGCTGCAGACATTACTTCCGTGTCCATGGCAGGCAGGGCCTCCGCCATTGCTTCACGATAGCGTTTCAATTGCATCAGCGCACACAGTCTGTCCCCCGCCCACACGCCCTTTTGTGCTTTATTCTTTCTTGCGTCAGCACGAAGCTCAAGCGTGTTGAGAATTCGGATGTTTTTCTCCCAATTGCCGGTCCAGCGGGTGAGATAAGAATATGGGATCGCAAAGTGCTCGATTCCTTCCATAGCCGCTTCGATGGCCTCAAGCGCCAGATTGGGTGCGCTCAGCGAGCAATCGATCTCGCTGGTCTCGCCCTCTTCGCCGTTCTCAAGGAAGAGCAATTCCTCGGCCACCAAGAGCTGCGGAAACCAAAGCTTCAATCCGTACATTGTCTTCCTGGTTTCAAGACAGAAATCGACCAAGGTGGCATGAATTCCCGGAGTATCTCCGATCAACGTGACGCGATTCGAAGCGATCAATAAGTCTCCGTTCCTTGCAGATTCTTCGCGATACGCCAGCGCGACCGTATTGTGAGAACGATTCTCAGCCAACCACCGCAACGCCGCTGGATAGCGATGCCAAATCCTGCCAAGCAGAGCGTTGAAGCTAAGCACTGCTGCGCCATCGGTCCATGGATACAATCCGGCCGTGCATTCAGCACCCGCGATTTGGAATCGGTAGCTCACGAGACCGTGCTCAGAATCGCAAACTTCATCGACGGTGAGATCCGAACCAAACGCGTCAGTTAGGACAGCGAGCAGGTCGTCATGGAGGAGGCGGGTTACAGCGAGATGCCCGCTTTCGGGCAGATCGTTTGATCTGGTGAAATCACGAGAGAAGTTCATTCGGTTAATCAGGAAGATATTTGTTAGCCGGCATTTCGGTCTGTGGACAATTCCATGCGGTCAGGCATCGGCCAATTTGCAGAACAGGTTGATGAGGATCATTTCGCCGATGGAGCCAGCGGGGGCGGTGGCGATGCGCGGGTCGGCAACGACGAGCGCCAGGCATTGGGCACGCGAGATGGCGACATTGATGCGATTCTGGTTCAAAATGAAGGCGAGCCCGCGCGAGCCGTATTCGCCGTAGCTGGAGCAGAGGGAAAGGAGGCAGACGGGGGCTTCCTGACCTTGGAATTTGTCCACGCTGCCGACGCGGGCGGCAGCCGGAAGGGCGGCCTGGAGCGTGCGGACCTGGGCGTTGTAGGGGGCGATGAAAAGAAAGTCATTCAGTGCCAACGGCCTGGTGCTGCCATCGCTGGCCGTATAGGGACGACCACACAGCTCTTGGTAGATGGCCAGAACCCGATCCACCTCCTCGTCGCTCCGCTGGATGTTTCCATCGTGCTCGACACCACTGAAGACGACCCCGGCTTCCTTGGTGATGAGACCCTTTGCACGTGTGACGACCTTTTGCCGGGCGCAGTCGGGATGCGACCCGAGCCGCCCCTCGTAAATGCTCTCGGAAATGAAGCGGCAGACTGCGGGGTGCATCCGGCGGGACTCACCGAGGAACAAGCCGTATTCGGGCGACACCACGGCGTGGAAATCCGGGGCATCCGGCTTGCTGGCCACGGTGTCCTTGAGCGCGTACTGAAGGGCGGACAGACCGGCGTCTCCGGGATGGGAACCTTGGACCGGTTGTTCGAGCTGCATCTGGTCGCCTAGCAGAACGAGGTTTTCCGCGCAGCGGGCCATGGCCACCGCGTTGGCCAGCGGCACCTGCCCGGCCTCATCAATGAAGAGGAAATCAAGCGCATCTTGCCATTCCGGCCGGGTAAAGAGCCAAGCGGTGCCGCCCACGACGCCTTCCGTGTAAATGGCTTGCGCGTCACCGGTGGTGCTGACGTATTGCAGGGCCGGGTTGGCTGAAAACAATGGCCCTTCGGCATCACCGCCGACCTTTACCCCGCGGAGGACGCCGCCTTTCTCTTTCGCTGCCTCGCCACAGGCAAGGAGGAGGTTGACCACAGCCTTGTGGCTGTTGGATGCCACCCCGACTTTTTTGCCCATGGCCAGAAGCGCGGTGATGACCCGCGAGGCGGTGTAGGTCTTGCCGGTGCCAGGAGGGCCTTGGATCACAAGGCAGCCGCCGGACATCGAACCGGTGACGCGAATGGCGGCATCCGTCGTGGACTCACCCGCGCTTTGCAGCGTGATTGCGGGCGGCACGCGCTCCAACAACGCTGCCACCGGTGGGTGAAGGCTCTTGAAAAGGTGCTTGGCGGCAACGTCGGTTAGCGCGACCTGAATGCTCCCCGCCGGCACATATTCATCCGGCAACAGTGACCCGTGCTGGGGAAACACGCCTTCGAATTTGTCACTCAAACCTTTCTTGCCCAACTTGATTTGAAGTTTGCCATGGGACACATCAAGGGCCAGCAGGTTGAGCTTGCACTCCAAATTGTGGGTGAACATCACCTTGGACCTGTCACCGGCAGCCAGTTTGCATTCCTGGGACGGATCGAAGCGGTAACTCTGCGCGAGTGACTGCTTTTCGGGCTCGGGAGACCCAATGGCTAGAACGCCTTCGATACAGCCGGGGTCATCGCGAAGTTCTTCGGACGTTGCCGCCGCGCGGTCAAACATCCGCCACCACATGGGTTTTTCCTCCCGGCGGTGAAAATCAATCAGATCAGCCAGAACGACCGAGACCGCGTCGTCTTTCTTGCGGAGGTTCCCGGCGGTTTCAAGACGCTCAATAGCCTCGGGTGACAAGACGGGCGGTTCCGGTGGGGCCGACGGGGCTGCTGAGGAAATCCGGCGTGCCGCGGTGATTTTGCTTTCACCTCCGACCTTCCGCAACCACTGCAACAATTCCGCCATCGATTTGCAGTCGTCCTCGTTGTAATCGCGGATGCCTTTGAGGATGGCGCTGTTGTTCCAATCACGGGGCTGCCTGCTTTCTATCCAGAGGGCATATTGGACGATGGATTCAGCGGCAGTGGCGACCTCGGTGGCACGCTTTGGCCGGTAGAGCCTCTCAACTTTCTTGATGGAGTAACTGTCCTCACCAATGCGCAAGCCCTTGCGGACAATCTGGTAGAGATCAATGAACACTTTGTTCCGGAGCAGCTCATCGACCTCGTCCTGCCGGGTGTCGTGGCGGGTGCTCAAGCGCCTAACCGCGCTGACCTCATAGGCAGCGTAGTGGTAGATGTGCATGCCGGGATGGTTCGTCCATCGATTGAACATCCAGTCCACGAAACCCTCGAATGCGGCTATTTCCTCGTCGCGGTCATGTGCCCACCAGTCGTTGAAGACCAATGAACCGCTGCGGTCCTTCCACGAACAGGCACCGAATAGGTATTCCAGCCCGCCCGCAACCAAGGGGTAACCCTCCATGTCGAAAAAGACATCCGCCGGATGATCGGGCGGCAGGGCCGCTAGACCCACAGGTTCACCATTCGGGCCGGTGTGGGGTAAGACCTCATATCGCGACGGGGCATCGGGGGTCTTGATCCGGTCGGCGCGCGTCTGGCACTGGAGACGTGCCTGGGCGGCGAGTTTTTCCAGCGTCTCGTTGGTGAGCCTGTGGACCGGTTTGCCCGAGGCTTTGGCAAGGGCCGCCACCGTGGTGATGCCGGCGGCTTTCAGCTTTTTGATTTGGCCGACGCTGATGCCAGCGACTTGTAGGAGGTGGTCGGTGTCGCTGAAGAATTTTTCGGCATGGGAAGTCCAGCGGCCATGATCGGCGCGGGGGAGTGGCTCCGGGCGCTCTGTCAGGTTTCCTGTGAAGCCGTCCTGCATGGCCAGAAAACTTGCCTTGATGCGCCGATAGTAGTGGATGAAGTCCTCGACGCGGAATTCGACCCTATCCTTCGTGCCGAGGATGATCCCGAACTTTTCCGGCATCGGCTCGCCGGTCACGGCGGCGAGCATTTCCGAGTAGCAGCAAAGCTGGATGGCGTAATACGGCTTGGGTGAACGGGCGAGTTTGGTGTCCCACACCTGATACCGTCCTGAATCATCGAGCATGAGGAAGTCGGCAAAGCCGGCGAACCGCTCACATTCCAGGGCCGCCTGATAGATGATGGGAGCCCTCAAACTGATGGCGGAGAGCGTCGCTGTCCGCGCGACGGCAGGATCGCCCTTTGGCACCTCGGCCAAGTCTGGAGTGGAGGATTTGAATTCTTCGAGCACCACGCTTTCGTGCTGATCGCCGGTCTGCGCGATGAGTTTCTGATCCTCGGAGTCCTCGTCCGGGCTGGCCGTTCCAGGGTTCTCCAAGTGATAGCGGTCCATCCACGACGCGAATGGCGATGCGAGAAAGCGGATGAGATCACTGGGTGAGAAGACTAACTGGTCGGAGTGCTTTTTCATCGCCTGGGAAATGCGGTCCGAATCAATGTCCCGAAGGACAGCCCCCGAGTCCTATAGAGATCGTTGAATTTTGCGAGCACAAAGAGGGATCGGCCCTATTTCTTGCGGGATTTTTCCAGGGATTCGGTCATGGATTCATTGACGGAAGCGGCCTCGGCGTGGTCGAGATGGCATTTGGCGGCATGGCGGCGACTTGCGGAAATCTTGTACGCGAAGGCCTGGCTGCCGGCCTGGAGGTCGTCGTCATCGGCGGCGAAGGTGGCGGAGTTGTGCGCCTGGATGCCCATGTGGGCGGCGGTGGCGATGGCGTCCTGGTTGGCACCGAGGAACAGGAACCGAGAATTGAAGGCGGCGATGGCGGCATGGGTCATGGAGCCCATGGAGCCGGAACGGTCGAGGAGGAAGGCGATTTCAGTTTTCATGATGGATGGCTGAAGTAGATTTACCAGCAAGAGTTCAACGTAGCAAGCGAAAAAAACGACAGAGGCAAGGATTTGTTATTTTGGGTTTGCTAACCATCGGCAACTGGTGTATCCGGGGGGCGGAACAACTCTTTGCGCACCATGGGAAACAAGACCAATGATCAGAACTGGGCGGTGAGGCAGCGCTTGCGCTTCATCGAGACCTGCGCGTGGTGGAAGGGGGTGGTGCAGCGGCAGGATCTGGCGGGATTGTTCGGTCCGTCGATGGCGCAGGCGTCGTCGGATTTGCAGCGGTATCTGAAGGAATGCAGCCAGAAACATCGCCAGCAACAGAACGATTCGGGGATAGATATTCGTTGGTCTTTATCCGTCGCAGCCGTGTTGCACCCTTACTGGTTGAGAATGGCTTTGAGGCGGCCGAAGATTCTAGTGGCCCCATTTTGGGGGATGGTGACGATGACCGATTGGAGTCCTCCCGACGGGGTTGCGAGGGCGACCATGGGACCGGCGGCGAGGGGAATGTCGGACCAGCTATCTAAATCATATCCGTATTGAAAAACCTGCGTGATAGCGCCAATCGAATCCACACGACGATCAAAGGAAATAACCAAGTCTGAACCGCTAGAGAGTGCGTCAAGGCTCGCAGCATCAGCACTTCCCGGGTTACCGCTGAGAACGAATTCCAGCAGGTTTGGGACGCCATCACCGTCCGGATCGCCGCCAGGAGTTGTGTTGCCGACAGGAAATCCGGAAATCCACGTGGCGTAGCTGCTATAGGATGGAGGGGCGGACTCCGCCGCATTGCCCGGCCCGCGATACTGCCTGACATCCCCCTTGCGCAGCGTCAGAACCGGACTGACGTAGAGCAGCGAGACCCCATCGGTGTCGTAAACACTGAAACGTCCGGTTCCGACACTTTGGATGGCACTGGTCGCGACTTGCTGCCGGTCGGGCCCGTAGGATTGGTTGCCGCTGGTTCCAATCGTCGTGCCGCTGGTGGCAGTGAAAACGACCTTTTTCTGAAGCCAAGTGGCAAAGATGCGATTCTGATTCAGGGAACTGGGGGCGCCGGCGCCATACAATGATCCATAGAGGCGGGTCCCGTCGGTGACGAAGCAGGGCGAGGTGATATAGGTGTCGGCGGTGCCGTTGTTGGAGAAGAGCACGCGCGATGGGGACGGGGCGGCAATAGACGTGCCCGTGGAATACCAGACATGGCTCCCGTTCAAGTGGTAGGCCCACAGATAATTGCTCTGCCCGCCGTAGGAGAACTTCTTGACGTCGTTGCAAATCTTCCACTCGTTGAGCGCCACCCCGTGGTAGGTGAAATTCTTGAAGTCCGTGCTTGTGGCGTATTGGACCTGGTTATTCTTAGTCACGAAATCGTCGAAAAACATGTGATAGACTCCATTTTCGTAGAGGAAATGGTTGCTCCCGTTTACATCGGCTGTCGTCCAGTCCGCATTGGTCGCGTCGGTATACCCGCTCATGTTGATCAGCGCGCTGGCAGTTCCGGAACTGGGCGTCCAAGTATTCCCATTGCTAGACGTGGCAACCATCGGTTTGTTTAAGACCGGAGTGTGGAGAAGGACTGTGCAGATCATTTTCCACTGATTGGTGTCGGTCTGAACCACGCAGGGGTTGTTCACATGATTAAATCCGCCATTGGCTATCAGCAGAGAATGACTGCCGAAGGTCAGAAAATTGTCCGGACTGGTTGTCATGGAAAGCTGATCATGCGTTCCCACCGCGTCCCATCCGCCGAAATAGATATTCCAACCACTCCCGGTGAACACGACACTCGGGGCATAGATATTATTGCCCGCCCCGGGAGTGACAATGGGGTTGCGCGTGTCGTAAACCCAATTCCCGAGCTGGGCATTCGTGATAAACGCATCGGAACCCACGTTGCGAATTTCCGCCCTTTCGCCTATGACGTTATGGCCCAGAACGGCGATTTTCAGGAAATCCGCATCATAGCCCGCCGCGATTTCCGCGAGCTGAAAGTAACAATTGCCCGAATCGTCGGTCCCCAAGGTTGTGGCCGTGACTTTCAATTGATAGGCGTCCACCGCCGGGAAAGGAATGACCACCCAATCATTCGTCGTCGGCATAGGATAGCCACTTTGCGTGAGGACGGTTGTCCAGGTGACTCCGTTATCGGGAGAATAAGCAACCGTAAAGCTCACGGGAAAACACAGGGCACGCCCAAGGGCGGCGCTGTAGCGCGGAAGAATCTTTAAATAATTCACGCTGGCATGACCGCTGTCAACGAAGCCGAATTTCATCCACTCTGTGGCCCCGGGGGTCTTCCCGTGCCCGGCACTGCTCCAGAGCGTCGAAAGATTGCCGTCCGTGGCATTGGACGCAGCCCAACCTGTGCCAACTGTTGACGAGGCGGCCCCTGAGGCGGAAACCTGATCGATCGATCCGGCTGACAGCCCGTAAGTGCTATTGCCAAGCAATGAAAACCCGTTGAATCCGGGATCGTAGCCGGCGCCGACCTCGGCCAATTGGAAGATGTAGTTCCCAACGGCGTTGCTGGTGCCGTCGGTGCCCAGCTTGGTGGCCGTGATCTTGATCTGATAGGCGTCCACCGCCGCGATGGGCAGAATGATCCAGTCGTCGGCAGTGGGATTGGGAAAACCGGTGTTGATGAGTGCCGTGGTCCATTTACTGCCGTCGTAGTAGGAAATAGCGAAGTCCACCGGAAACCCGAGCGCGCGGGCGCTGAAGCGCGGGCGCATCTTCACATAGTTGACCCTGGAATGCCCGCCCCCCTTGAATCCGAATTGAATCCACTCCGTGGAAGCGGCGGCGGCATTCGTGCCACTGCTCCACTGCGTCGAGAAATTGCCGTCAATAACATTGGCCGCCCCCTGGCCGGGGGAACCAACCGATGACGCGCTTGCCGCTGCCAAAACTTGATCCGGCGTTCCAGCGGAGGAGTCATAACCCGCGGACACCTCGGCGACTTCAAAGACATAATTGCCGGCGAGATCATTCCCCAGCACCTCGGCGACGATCCGGAGGCCATTCGTGTTCACCGTCGACGGAAGGCGCACGATGAAAGGCGCCCCGCCCGCAGGACGGGTGACATGGGAAAAACTCCCGACGTAGTTCCAGCTTGCTCCGCTCGCCGATTCCACATGAAAGTTTACCGGGATGCCGACCGAAGAGCCGCTAATCGTCAGCGGATAAATCTTGATGTAATTCACCGGGTGCGACGCATCCATCCAAAAGGCAAGGGATTCGCTATTGAATGCTTTGGCATGAGTGGCGCTGGCCCATGCAGTCCCGCCATCTCCGTCACAGGCATTGCTTGCTGGATAGCCCGGGGAAATCGAACTGGCGGTGGCGGAGATGGTGGGCCAGTTCGTGGCGGTTTGTGGGGTGACTGTGCTGAGGCTGGGGTCGTCCATGTAAACGTAGCCGGGGTTGCCGGAGCCGGGACCGCCGTCGGTGCCAAAGGAAATGCCGACCGTCTTGCCGATGTCGGCAACCGTCGTCACGTAGCTCGTCGTCAACTCCGTCCAATCCCGGCCGCCCTGATAGCCAGGCTGGACAAACGCCACGCTGACGTTGTCAAGTCTCAAGCTGAGGTGGAACGATGCCGTCCCGCTGCCCAGATTGGAGTCGGTCCTCACCCACACGGAGGCAGTGATCGTCTCACCGGCGGAACCGACGGTATAGGCGCTTTGCTGGGAAAGGGAGTTCCAGCCGTAGCCCCAACAGTTCCAAAGTCCGTAGCTGCCGGTATGGGCGACCGGCGCCTTGCCGGTCGAACCGGACTCCGTCCAGCCGTCGAAGTCATTGGGCATTGCCCACTCGGATCCGCCGGCTTCGAGGGAGGCGTTGTTCAGCGGAACCTGATTGCAGGTCTGGTTGTTGTTTGCATTGGGTTTGGGCTAGAGGCGACGCCTCACGGACACAAAACACCAAGTCTGGTGCGTTTACCGTGCCCGGAACAACTCTCTTTCGGGTAGGTTTCGGCATGGCAACCCGCTTGTGGGCGACGGAGCGGCGGCACGAATTTCACTCCAAATGCGCGACGCTCCCGTGAGGCCGGGGGTCGATGCCACGGCACATCCCATGCTCGCAGTTCCTGATCCCGGCGGAAAATGAGTTGGCACTTGTTGGCGTTTCAGACGAATTCGTGAATCATCCGCGCTTGGGTTTTTCGGGTGGCAGCAGTGCCGCTGCGGTGTCATGTCTTGCTCTTACTTGAGCACTGAAGGTTGAATGTTGAAATCTTCGGCGTGAAGCATGGTGTAGCCGCAGCTCTCCCGGTTTAGCAAAAGCGGTGTGGCGGGCTGCGCCCTTCCCACCGCACTCCAGACTTTGGCCCGCGCCCGGGCAGGTGAATGTATGCACTGCGGTGGGAAGCGCAGCGCCACACCGCTGTGGCTAAGTCCCGGCGCTCGCTGCGGCCGGACCATCGTCCGGTTCGGCACCAGGCTTCGGCGTTCCCGTTCTCAGCATCAGAACCCGGTGGGCGGGTGTGGCACCGGGAGTAA
>JAPLUI010000483.1 GCA_026397725.1 Verrucomicrobiota bacterium
GCCATGTGCGGATGGTAACACCAATGTTCACAGAAAACAAGAGAAAAGACGCGAAGCGTGTGAACATCTTCCGTAAGTCATTGATGCTCAAAGGCGGGCAACCTTACCTCACCTGGTTCCACCAACCCCGAAAACCAGCTCCTGACCCAGACTGGTTCGACCAATGCCCGGCATGGAAAGCTCCCGAGGTCCCGCTTGGCGATGGCCGCATCCTCGTCCTGGAATCCTGAAATACACCTGACCTCGAAGGCATCCCCACCCCTCAAAAATCAGCAGCCCGAAGATTTTCGAAAAATATCCTCGACAACACGGCCAGGATCGGTATTTACGCGTCCGAGGAGATTTACCATGATTATGACGAAATCCCCCATTTCCCTGCATGATCCCGCCGGACCAAGGCCTTGGTCGGCTCCGGGGCTGGGGCTTTTGCGCCGTTTCCGCCCCCCTTTCCCCCGCAACTTCTTTTTCCCGCCCTCCGGTCCGGCCCGGCTCTTCCAACGGCCTTCACCCCAAAAGCAATTTCTTAGCAGTGGTAGGACTGTTATTCTGGCGCCATTGCAGCACTCTCTAACCATACTCCAATTCCATGAACACCAACTTGCTCCACCGTTATCGTTTCCTCCGTGCTGGGTCTGTCGGCCTGACCTTGGCTTGCTGCCTCATGACCTCCATTGCCGAGGCCGCGCAACGACTGGCCAACCGGTCCTTTGAGGTCGCAGGAGGTGCCGGTTGGACCTTGGCTCCCGGCGCACTCACCGATCCGTTTGCGGTGCTGGGCGAAGTGAATCTGCACCGGAGCGGGCTGCCCCTGAAACTGCTCTGGCAGGAGTTGAGTATCGAGAATGCGGGCGGGGTGGCCGGCACTGCCAGTGTGCAGTTGGTGAAGAATACCGCGCCGACTGGCAACACTATTGCCATCTATCTGGACTACCTCGACGGCTCCGGCACCTCCCAGCGCTTGCTGCTGCTCAATCCCGCCAACGACAGCGTGGCCTTGCCTCCCACAGGGACTTCCTTCAGTACCAGCTTCACCGTGCCTGCGGGTGCCCAGCGGATCACCGGATTCAGCATCGACAAGAGCGGTGCGGGCAATTTCAGCGCGCTGGAATTCAGTTTGGATTTGCAGACGCCAATGGTGACCCTAACCACTCCGGCGGAAGGGGCCGCGTTTGCGGGCGGGGCGACCATTCCACTGGCGGCGGTGGTGGACACCGGCGGGGAGAGCATTTCCGCCGTGGAGTTCTTCGCCAGCGGCACGCTCATCGGGCAAGGCCAGTCCGGGCTTGCCGGGCAGTGGAGTTTTCCCGACGGCAGCTTCCTGGGCGTGATGGGAACTCACGGCTTGGATTACATGCCCGCAAGCGGAGGCATGTATGCGATGGGCGGGACCTTCCCGACACCGCTCGCCTTTGCGGGGTCGTTCACGACTTGGCCGAGTGGGGGGGGCACCGCCACCGGCAATGTCAGCATCGCCTTCAGCTTCGCTTCGAATGGCACCCTCCATGCGGCAATCGGTGGCGACGCTCCGCTGGGTAGCCGCATTCTGGACGGCGGAACCACCAGCGCTCTTGTTAGGGACTTCACCCTTTCATGGCAGAACGTGGTCGCCGGCACGTATGCACTGACCGCCCGGGCGTATTACGGCTCCACCAAATCCGTGACTTCGCTGCCCGTCAACATCACCGTCGGCTCCCAAAGTGCCACCCCCCAATTGGTGATCCGACGCGTGTCCGCCACCCAGATGGAGTTGAGTTGGCCGGACGACGGGGGCTCCTGGCACCTCGAGCAGCAGGCCGGGTTGGAGCCCATCCAATGGCTTCCCCTGAGCGGAACCCCGGTGCTCAGCGGCGGCCGATATGCGCTGACGGTAACCATGTCCGGCCCCACCCGCTTCTACCGCCTGACCGGCCCGTGACGTTGGTTCTGGCGGCCCGGTGCGAACCGGTCATGCGGCTGACCAGGGAAAGATTTTGCTTTCCATGCGATGGGGCCAGGTGCTTTCTCAGGATCAGCCGGGACGCGATGGGACCAAGTGTGCTTGCCATTCTCGCATGGCGCAAGTATCTGACCACAGACAAATAGGTGTGGCCATCTTTCAGGAAGACGTTCATGTTCATCGCAGCGCATTTATCATGAGCAAATATCCGTTTTCACAAGGATGGATCGGTGTCGCGAGCATGGCCTTGTCGTTGGGCTTGCCGACGGCTGGAGCTGCCAGCTTGTATTGGGACGGCACTTCAAGTGGCGCGGATGCCGATGGCGGCATCGGCACGTGGAGTACGGCCCCGGCCACGACCAACTGGGACACGAGCGCCAGTGGAGGCAATAACGTGGCATGGACGAATGGCTCGGATGCCGTCTTCGGCGGCACGGGTGGCCTGGTCACCGTTTCCGGCACGGTAAGCGCCAACTCATTGAGCTTCAGGACCGCGAGCTACAGCCTCACCGGTGGCAATGTCACGTTGACGGGCACGTCGGTCATCGACCTCGCAGGAAATGATGTCACGCTGGGCTCGCTGCTCGCCGGATCGGCCCCGATCTCCAAGACCGGTGCCGGCACCCTCACGCTCTCTGGGGCAAACTCCTACTCCGGGGTCCTTACCATCGCCGAGGGCACGGTGAAGGCCGGCAGCGCCACCGCGTTCGGCAGCACCGCGACTGCCACCACGGTTGCGCCTGGAGCCACGCTGGAGTTGAACGGCCAGAACCTCGGCACGGAGCCGATCATCTTTTCCGGTACGGGCGTCGGCGGGGCGGGAGCCATCGTCAACAATGGTGCCGCCATCCTTAACGCACTGCAGTATGCCACCCTCGCCGGTCCGGCGACCGTCGGCGGCACCCAACGCTGGGACATTCGTGGCTACGGCTACCTCAACATGGCTGGATTCACCCTCACGAAGACCGGACCCGGCGACTTTCACCTGGTGACCACCCCCGTCACCTCTCCCGGCAATATCGACGTCAAGGAAGGCAGCTTCTGGATCGAACTTGCCAGCACCTTGGCCGGCACCGCCGCGAACGTCATCACCATTCGCCAGGGAGCCATGCTCGGCCAATGGAGCAATAACAGCAATGCGCAACCGTGGACTGCTAGATTTGAGACCAACACCACCTGGCGGCCCTTCAATGGCCCATCCCGCTGGGACGGACCGGTCACGCTCGCGGGAACCACCACCTTGGACGTGGTTGGTAGCGCCTCAATGTCTCACTTTGGCGTCATTTCCGGTCCCGGTTCGGTGGTCAAGACCGGCACCGGCACTTGGACCCCCAGCTCCTTTCACACCTTCACCGGTGGCACCAGTGTGAACGCTGGCAAAGTGGTGCTCAATGCCGCCAACGCGGGCATCGGTACGCTCCGCGGCGCGGTTACCGTCAATAGTGGCGGCCTCCTCGAACTGGCGGTCGCCGAGGCCCTCGGCAGCTCGACCGGTACCCGGATCAGCCCGTTGACCATCAACGGCGGGCTCGTGGACGATACCAGCAATGGCGGCAATAGTGGTGAGGTCGTCAACCTTGCCGCCGGAACACTCCGCTCCAATGCCGGAATCAACAGCCCTGCCGCCAAGAGTTATTTCACCCTGGCCGGTGGCAGCGTGGTCAATAGCCTGCCTGCGGATACACCCTCGGTGATTTCAGGACGTCTTGATCTCGGCTATCTCGGCTCGGGCAATACCGGAACGCCCACCACCTTCAATGTGGACGCCGGCAATGAGACCGATGATCTGCGGATCGATGCGGCCATCACCGAGGCCACCGCAGGCCACGGTCTCACCAAGTCGGGTCACGGCCTGATGGCGCTGAACGGCTCGTGCCTCTTCACCGGCGGCACCACGGTTCAAGCAGGCACGCTGGTGCTGGCCGCAGGCGGTAGTCTCCCTGACTCGCCGGTGACCGTGAAAACAGGCGGCCGTTTCGGCACCTCGACCACCGGCAAGAGCTTGACCTCCCTCGCGGCGGAGCCGGGTAGTTCGCTGCTCCTGCCAGTGCAGACGAACAACACCACAATGGTCACTGGAGAGCTGGCCCTGGCCAGCGGCACCATCGGCATCTCGCCTTTGTTAGGAACCGGCACCGTGGCGGGTACCTACGATCTCATCACTGCCGACGCCATCACCGGAGCAGGCACGCCGGTACTCGACCTGGCCGGAGCGTTCGGGTCCACCCGCGCCTCTGGCAGCGTGGCCGTCAACGGAAACAAGCTGCAACTGATCCTTGCGGGCACCGGGGCGAACCTGGTTTGGAACAACGCCTCAGCCAGTGGTTCGGCCGCAGGAACTTGGAATACCACCCTGGCCAACTTCTCCCATGGCGGAGGCAACGACGTTTTTCAAGCATTCGATTCCGTCACTTTCAACGATTCAGTGGCCCCGGGAACCGCGAAAACCATCACCCTCGGCCCCACCCTCGCCCCGGTCTTGCTAGTGGTGGACAATTCGAATGGCGCTTACACCTTCACTTCCAACGGCGGCCTCGCTGGCGCCGGATCGTTGGTGAAGACCGGTTCCGCTTCCCTAACCATCGGCGGCACGGACGGCTACGCGATGACTGGCGACATCACCGCAGGCGGGGGCATCATCGATTTTGCAGGGCAGCCCCTCTCGATCGGCAAGCTCACGATCACCGGTGGCGGCGCCTTCAACAATGCAGCAGCCACCGTCAGCTCGGCCAACCTCCAGTCCGGCAGCGCCGACGCCACCTTGATAGGGGCAACCACGTGGACAAAAAGTACCGGTGGCACCGTGGTGCTGACTGCCAACAACCAGCTCTCGGGTGCTGGTGCCGTCGCGGCGGGGAATCTGATCCTCGGAAACGCCACCACTCCCAATGCAATGGGGTCGCTTGGCACCGGCCCCGTGACCATCGCCGGGGGCGCCTCAGTCACCTTCAGCCGCAGTGATGCGGCGGTGATCGCAAACGCATTCGGGAGTGCGGGAGCGCTGAACCTGTTAGGCAGCAACAACGGCTCGAATGGGGCCTCCAATTTCAGTCTCACCGCCGACAGCAGTGATTTCTCGGGGCCTCTAACAGTCACCAATGCGAGGCTCTCGCTACTCACCGGCAAGGAGATCGGCCGCGGTGTGGTCACGCTCAACGGTCGCGTATCGCTCTATGCAACCGGCCTGATTGTTCCAAACACCTTCCATGTTGCCGCGAGCGGAGGATGGGGAAGCTCAACCTCCAGCGACAACCTGAACCTAACGAACGCCAGGCTAACCGGAACGATCACTTTGGCGGGCTCCACTTCGACCTCGGTGAGCGTGTTGGCCTTCGGCTCGAGTGCCGGGATGTACGGCAGCTCAAACACCATCAGTGGACCGATCTCGGAAGCCGGTGGGCCCGCATCCCTGTCCATAAGTTCCGGCACGCCTCCCTCCACTCTCACCCTCTCCGGCGCCAGCTCCTACCGAGGAACCACCACGATCAGCGGCCAAGCAGTAGTGAACCTGACCGGCAGTTTGGGTGCCACCGCGGTGACCGTGTGGGGCCTCAGCACGATCGGTGGCACCGGCTCCATTGGCACCGGAGGGTCGCTGACCTTCAGCAACCTGGCCATCCTCAAGCTGACCATGTCCGGAGGCGCGCTCACTGTTAACGGAAACGTGAATCTTGGGCCCAACACAACGGTCGCCGTCGATGTGACGCAGACCCCCGTGATGGACGGACCCATTCCCGTGCTCAACTACACGGGGACGCTCACCGGCACCGCCGCGCAACTGACCATGGACACCCCCTCCTACTACCGGAAGGCCGTGTTCGGGTTCACCCCCGGACACATCACCCTGAATATCGGCACCAAGGCGATCCTCTGGAAGGGCGCGTCCGGCTACATCTGGGACTACGGCGGAATCAAGCTCTGGAACACCACCGGTGCCGGCGAAACCGAGAGTTTCTATAGGGGAGATCGCGTCACGTTCGACGATACCGGCTCGGGCTATGTTATATCAACTTACACCATGGAACCCTCGTCCGTCCTGGTGAACAATTCTTCCAAGGACTACCTGATCAGTGCAACGATCGGCGGACCCTGTGCTCTGACCAAGAACGGCAGCGGCGGTCTCAAACTGAGTGCAAACAACAGTTACGCCGGTGGCACCATCATCAATGCAGGTCGGCTGGAGGCCCAGTTGAGCGGGCTGGGAACCGGGCCGGTGAGTGTCGCTGCCGGAGCCACCCTGGCTGGCGATGCCACGATCACCGGGCCGGTCACCATTGCCGGAACGCTGGATCCCGGCCTCGCGAGCCAGACGTGGCCTGCCGTCCTGGCCACTGGCCCCACCGTTCTCACAGGAAACTACCTGTGCCAGTTGGACACGGATCGCAGTGACACCCTCGCCGTCACCGGGGACCTGCATGCGATGGAACCAGGTGCTTTCTCAGAAACATCTTGCCGACCGCACTGGACGCGACGTTCCGGTGATGCTCACATGGGATGGCGGCGATCCGTGCAACGAGATCAGCCGGGACGCGATGGGGCCAGGTGTGCTTGCCATTTTCCGGGAGCGGGGTAGGTTTCGCGCATGGAGACGACCTCGTTTGCTCATTCCAGGCCAGCGCAGGCCCGCCGGGGCGGAGGAGTGGGCAGGCCGCTTGGCCCGCTACCGTTGCATCAGCCGCATCTGCCAGCGCCAGATCCTTCCACACCATGATCAAACGGGAACTGAGTGACCTGCGGTTGGCTTGTGGGGTGCTGCGGGAGCCGTTTGCCTGGTGGGTCATGATGGTGAGTTTGGCCTGCACCGCGCTGGTTTTCTCCCTGTTGGCGTGGCTGGTTTGGTGGTTGGTGAGGCAGGTGCCTTGGCTGCATCAAGGGTGGTTCGCCAGCACCCGCTGGGACGAATGGTTGATGCCGGGCATGGGCGTGATTTTGGTGGTGCTGGTCGGGTGGTTCACGTTTCCGTTGATCGTCACGGCGGTGGCCGGGGGCTTTCTGGAACCGCTGGCCGACCGGATTGAACGGCGGCATTACCCGACCGCACCCACGCCCCGGCAAGTCCCGCTGAGCGAACAAATTCACTCTTCGCTGCGGGTGTTGCTGCGCGGGCTCGGCTGGAACTTGGTGGCGCTGCCTTGCTATTTCATCCCGGTCGTCAACGTGATCGTTTATGCCTGGCTGAACTCGTTTTTGCTGTCGCGCGAGTATTTCCAAGTGGTGGCGGTGCGCCATGTGTCTCTGGACGAGACGAAGGAACTCTATCGGGCTCACCGCGGGTCGCTGCTGCGCGGCGGCTTGGTGTTGGCGGTGCTGTTCGTGGTGCCGGTGCTGAATCTCTGTGCACCGTTGCTGGCCACCGCCTGGATGGTGCACCGCGTTTGGCGCGGCGAGGACGCGCCGTTGCGCCGGAAGCTCGTCTGAGTTCAAGCTCCAATCTTCTTCCCCGCTCGGCGAGCCCGCTTGCACGCTCTCATGCACGCCACCCCGGCAAGCAATTTCTTAGCAGTTGGGTCGATGAGCGGTCCCAAGCAGGCTGAATGTTGCGGGTTCTGCTTGAAGATTGCAGGGTTTTCCCGCACATCTGGCGTGTGAGGAAAAGTTGGATAGCCCCGTTGGGTTTGCTGCTGCTGGTGGCTTTGGCCGCATGCGGGCGGAAAGCGGGCCCGTCCCGCCCGGCCGGCGGCGGCGGCACGGGCCTGCCGGTGCTGGCAAAATCGGCGGAGTGCACCGCCTGTCATCGGGACCTTGACAAGAGCTGGCGGACCTCGATGCATGCCATGGCCCATCGCAAGGTTGGCAAAGTCGAGGACTCCTGGGCGTTCCGGGCCAAACCGCTGCAGCTCGGCAAGGTGCGGTGGCAGTTCTCCGGCAGCGAATCCTCCCCGCGCATCGACTGGCGGGACGACGGTTCGAGCGTGCCGCCGATCTCGCTGGCACCGCCGATGGCGATCGGCCACCGGCCGCTGATTCAATATGTGCTGGATTTCGGCAACGGCCGCTATCAAGTGCCGGATGCCTCGTGGGATCCGGTCAAACAGGAATGGTTCAGCATGTTTGGCACCGACCAGCGCCAACCGCACGAGTGGGGGCACTGGACCCAGCGGGGGATGAACTGGAACAGCCAGTGCGCCTACTGCCACTTCAGCCAGTTCCGCAAAAACCATCAGCTCGACACCGATGCCTACGCCACGACCTGGCTCGAGGAAGGCGTCGGCTGCACGCAATGCCACGGCCCGTCGCGGCCGCAACGGGCGGCCACCGAGTGCATCATCGATTCCAAGAAAAAGTTCACTCCACAGCAATGGATGCATTCCTGCGCCACCTGCCACAGCCGCCGTGAGGAATTGGACGAGGAGTTTCTAATCGGCGACAATTTCTACGACCACTACAGCCTGGCGCTGCCGAGTCAGCCCGGGCTTTACCATTCCGATGGGCAGCAGATCGATGAGGACTATAACTTCACGTCATTGCTCCTGTCGCGCATGGGGCACCGGGGGATTTCCTGCATCGACTGCCATGATTCCCATGCCGCCACGCCCAAGGGTGGCAAACCGGCGGTGGACACCAACGTGCTGTGCATGCAGTGCCACGGCGGCGGAGCCCGCGGGGCGATCGTCATCGAGCAGTGGGCGCATTCCTTCCACAAACCGGGCACCGCAGGGAGCCGCTGCGTCGAGTGCCACATGCCCAAGACCACTTACATGGCCCGCGATCCGCGCAGCGACCACCGCTTTCCCAGCCCGGACCCGCTGCTGACCCAGGAACTCGGCGTGCCTAACACCTGCAACAACTGCCATGCCGACAAGGGGCTTGATTGGCAAATCGAGTGGACTAACAAATGGTACGGCCCGACGAAAAAGCCGCTGGCCCGGGAGCGCACGCGGGTGCTGGCGGCGGCCTTCGCCGGCAAGCCGGAGGCCATGGAGAAGTTGCTCGCGGCCTTTGACGTCGAGGAAATCGCCGCCTGGCAGGCCACCCTGCTGCGCCTGATGGAACCGTGGGCCAGTGATGCGCGGGTGACCCAGCGGGCCGAGCGGGCCGCCGTGCATGCAGACCCGCTGGTGCGGACGGCGGCCGCGTTTCTGCTCGCACGGGTGCCGGCGAACGGCACGCATTGGGAGCCATTGTCCCACGACCCGGTTAGGGCCGTCCGCCTGGAGGCCGGCTGGGCCGCCCTCGAACGGCTGCCGGCCAATCATCCCTTGTGGCCGGAGCTGGACCGGGTGGCGCGGCATCAGGCGGACCAGCCCGCCGGGCGCATGCGTCTGGCCCGCATGGCTTCCGTTCGCGGTGACGCGGCAGCCACGGAGGCGCACCTGCGGAAGGCCGCCGAGTGGGATCAAGGGTCGATGGCACCGCGACGGGATCTGGCGGTCTATCTGGCAGGCGCCGGGCGCACCCGCGAAGCCCTGCCGGTGCTGGCAGAAGCCGCGAAACTCGCCCCCAAGGATCCGGAGTTGCCCTATCTGAGTGCGTTGGCGTTGGCAGAACTCGGCGACCAGGCCGGCACCGAGGCCAAATTGCGCGAGGCGATCCGGCTCGCCCCCCGGTTCTCGCGGGCCTACTACAACCTCGGCCTGTTGTTATCCGGCCAGGGGCATGATGAGGCGGCCATCATCGCCCTGCGCAATGCCTCCAACCTCGGACCCAATGACCCCGAACCGCCCTATGCCCTGGCCACCATCTATCTCCGCCTCGACCAAACCGGCGCCGCCGCAACCGCCGCCCGCGAAGCCCTCCAGCGCAACCCCGCCCATCAAGCGGCCGCCACGCTGCTCCAATCCATCCGGCACTGAGCGCCTGAGCCGCCACCGGCTACCGCAAACGGACCTTCGACTGCGGGGGCTGGACCCAAATGTTAATCAGAGGGGACTGGTTCCAAGCCGCCCCGGAATCCCCTCCGCCGCCTGCCGTCATCCGGAGAAAATCCGGCAGGTGAACCCTTCGCACAAGATCACGGAGTCGCCCTCGCCTGCCGTGTGAACGGCACGGGGAAAATAGGTGGATTGCAGTTTGCCCAGCACGGCGGGAGCGATGGCGGCGGGCGTTTGGAATTTCATGACGCCGCGCTGGTGGAGGTCGAGTGCCGCAAGCAGCAGCGGCGCGGCAAACGGCTGGGATTCCAAAATTTCCGTTCCGGCGCGAAGGAGCGACTCCGCCCGGGTGAGGAATTCCCGGTCATCCAACAAACTGGCGAGTTTGAGCAGGTTTTCCGCCGCCAGGTGGTTGGGCGAAGGTTCCGCGCCATCGTAATCCTCGCGGATGACGGACAGCGTGTTGTCGCCAAGCGTGGGGCGCATGACGTAGCCGGAGCGGGCGGCGTCCCAGCAGCCGGCATCGAGTCGCTGTTGGAGCGTTTGCGCCCAGCCGAGCCAGTCGTCGGCCGGGGCGACGGCGTGAAGTTCGAGCAAGCCGGAAATGAGCAAGACGTAATCCGCTGGGAACGCAGGGACGGCCCCGCGCCGGACGCGAAAACTGCGGAACAGGGACTCGCCATCCCATAACTCGCGGCGAATGAAGCTGGCGGCGGCGGTGGCGGCCGCCGCCAGATCCTCACGGTTGAGGACCCGCGCCCCACGGGCCAGCGCGCCGATGGCCAGGCCGTTCCAGGCGGTGACGATCTTGTCGTCGCGATGCGGCAGCGGTCGCCGTGACCGCGCCTCTAACAGGATTTTCGCCGCCGCATGGAGACTGTCGCGGATTTCCGCTTCCGGGCAGGCAAACATCCCGGCGAGATAGGAATCCGGCAGTGCCCGAAACAGGGTGTTTAGCCCGTTCAGTGCGCCATGAGGGTCGCTGTCGGGGCGGGCGTTGCCGGTGGCCTTCACGCCATGGGCGGCACTGAATATCGTGGCATCACGGGCGTCGAGGAGGGAGAAGATTTCGGTGATTCCCCAAGTCCAAAATGCCCCCTCCTGTTTGCGGATGGCTGCGGGTGTCGGGAGGCTGTCGGCGTCCTCGGCGGCATGAAAGGCCCCGTCGGCATCCCGCAGGGTTTCTAGCAGGTATGCGAAGATGCCTTCGGCGACCTGGCAAAAGGCCGGGTCGTGTGAGATTTGCCAGCCATCCAGATAGGCCATCGCCAGTTGTGCCTGGTCATAGAGCATTTTCTCGTAATGCGGCACATGCCAGTAACGATCCACGGAATAGCGGTGGAAGCCGCCGCCAAGGTGATCGTGCATGCCGCCCAGCGCCATGGCACGGAGGGTGCGCTCGGCCATCGACCAGGCGCTGGCACCTGCCTCGGAGTCGGGGCCGAAACGTTCCATCAGTTGCATCAGCGTGCGGAGGACCGTGGGGCGGGGAAACTTGGGTGCGCCGCCGAAGCCACCCCATTCGCCATCGAAGCGGCGCTGGCAGAAATCGAGGAAGGCCCCGCAGACCTGCGGTCCGGCAAGGTCAGATGGGGGCGGGCTGCAGTCCGCGCGGCGCTTCAGATGCTCCGACATTTCCAGCGCGCTGGTCTCCAGCCGGGCTCGGTCGTCGCGCCACAGGCGGGCGAGTTCGTGGCAGACGCGCGGGAAGCCGGGCCGTCCGTGGCTGTCGATGGGCGGGAAATACGTGCCGCCGAAAACCGCTTTGCCATCGGGCGTAAGCCACACGCTCAGCGGCCAACCGCCTTGGCCGGTGCTGGCCTGCACAAAGGCCATGTAGGTGGCATCAAGGTCCGGGCGCTCCTCGCGGTCCACTTTGAGGTTGATGAAATGCTCGTTCATCACCCTCGCGATGTCCGGGTTTTCAAAACTCTCGTGCTCCATCACATGACACCAGTGGCACGTCGAGTAGCCGATGGATAGAAAAACCAGTTGGTTCCCAGCGCGGGCTTGCGCGAAGGCCGCCTCGCCCCAGGGTTGCCAGGCGACCGGATTGTTCGCGTGCTGGAGCAGGTATGGGGAGGTTTCGTGGATGAGTGCGTTGGGCATGGCTGGAATCTACCCCGGATCAACGCGTTGCCAGCAAGCATTTAAGTCAACCACAGCACCGCGTCCTGAGGTATTCAACACCCGCATGCACGGAAGCTATGACAAGAAGAGGAGACTCCTTTTATCGAAAAATCCTTGCGTTGCCCGGAAGCCCGCTCCAGTATGACAAGAGGAGACTCCTTTTATCGAAAAATCCTTGCGTTGCCCGGAAGCCCGCTCCAGAGTTGCGGCGGAGCGCCACATTGTCCTCAATAGCCCACCCAAAAACAGCCATGCATGCACGATTCATCGCACCCTGGAAGGATTCGACGGAGAAGCCAGCGATCTACCACTGCCTCAGCCGGGTGGTGGATCGACGCTTTGCCTTTGCGGACGAGGAAAGAGAGAAACTGCGGATGTTCATGCGAATGTATGAGAACTTCTCCGGGTGCCGCGTGCTGGCCTATTGCTTCATGAGCAACCACATCCATTTGCTGCTGGAGGTCCCACCGCTGCCAGCGGGCGGTTTCACCGACGAGGGTTTGCTGAAGCGGCTGAGGTTTCTCTATAGCGAGGCCTTCGTGGCGGAGGTGGCGAAGCGGTTGGGGGAGTGCCGGAAGTCCGGCAACGAAGTGGCGGCAAGGGAATTGCACGCGGGGTTCACCTACCGAATGCACAGTTTGAGCGAGTTCATGAAGGGCTTCATGCAACGCTTCACCCAGTGGTTCAACCGCAAGCACGGTCGCAGCGGCGGGTTATGGGAGGATGCGTTCAAGAGCGTGCTGGTGGAGGACGGGGTGGCGTCGCGGACGATGGCCGCCTACATCGACTTGAATCCGGTGCGGGCGGGGATGGTGACGGACCCGGCGGACTACCGGTGGAGCAGCTATGGCGAGGCGATGGGCGGCGGGGCCAGAGGCAATGGCAGGAAGGCCCGGGCGGGCCTGGTGCGGGCCTTGATGGCGCACAAGGGCTACGCGGCTGACGCGCGACATTGGGCTGGCAATGTGTCGAAGGAATACCGGATGATTCTATTGGCGGAAGGTGAAGAGAAACTGAGGGAAGCGGTGAACGAGAACGGCAAGGTGGAGGTGAAGGTGGCCAGGAAAGGCATGAAGAAGGAAGCGGTGGAAGCGGAACTGGCCCGGCTTGAGCGGAGCCGGGACGTGGCGATCGGAAAGATGCTGCGCTGCCGGGTGAGGTATTTTTCGGATGGGGCGGTGCTTGGGAGTCGCGAGTTTGTGGACGGGGTGTTCCGGGCGTGTCGGAAACGGTTCGGTCCGCAGCGCAAGAGCGGAGCACGCAAGCTGCGGGGGAACGCGGCCGCTGCGGCCGGGTCGCTGTGGAGCGTTCGGGATCTGAAGAAGGGGATCGGGAAAAACCAGGGATTTGTTTAGAACCAGTCCCCGCGTGTCTGGTGTCTGTGGGTCAGTAGTATCAGAATGTCTGTGGTCCCGCATCATAAATGTTCCGGTGACAATCGGCGTGCGCCCTGCCCCGCGATTCGGCGGGGATCCGGTTCGAGTTGGACTGGGTGAGGCCAGAGTCTGCCCTCCCGCGCTCATGTGAGCGCTTGCCGGTTCAGGTGAGCAGGCGCAGGCCGGCGAGGATGGCGAAGACGACGACCAAGGCCTCGAAAGCGCGTTGGGGGACGCGGTGCAGGAGTCGCTGGCCGAACCAGATGCCGAGCCACATGGCCGGCAGCAGCTTGGCGTTTTCCAACAGGCTGGTGGGGGTGATCAAGGCGAGCCCGGCGCTGAGCGGCACCTTGGCGAGGTTCACCAGCAGGAAGAAGCGCGCGCCCACTCCCACCAGGTCCATCTTGTCGAAGCGCCGCGACAGCAGGAACAGTTGGATGATCGGCCCGGCCGCATTGGCAAGCATGGTGGCAAAACCACCCGCCACCCCGGCCAGATGGCCGAAGCCCGGCGAGTCGGCCATTTCCTGATAGGCGGGCGGCCACCAGCGGCGGCCGAGTTGCAGGGCCACCATCGCCAGCACCACCGCGCCGATCACCCGCCGTGCCACCGCATCGTCAATCCGCCCTAACAAGAACCAGCCGCCCAGCAGGCCGAGTGCGGTGGGGGCCAGCAGCGGCCAGACCGGGCGCCACGACCCGAAGCGGCGGAATGCCGGATAGACGGTGAGGTCGGCGACGATGAGCAGGGGCAGTGCCAGGCCGGTGGAAAGCCGGGCGCCATAGATTTCCGCGAACAGCACCACGGAGATCATGGAAATGCCGCCGAAGCCTGCCTTGGAGACGCCAATGCACAGCGCAGCCAGCATGGCCAGGGCGAGTGACGACAGGTCAGGGGTCATCAGCGAGCCCCTTTGTCGGTTGCGATTGAATGGTCGGGTTCAGGGAAATGTGCCCATTTGAATCCGGGCAACATGCCCGGTCCACGGTGATTCCATTTGAATCCGGGCAGCATGCCCGGTCCACGGTGGTGCGGGCATGTTGCCCGCCGCCAAGCTGCGTGCGAGATCACGTCATTTTCGCTGAGGTCGGGAGGGCCGGGGGGAGGCGCGATCTTGCCGGGCAGACAGGTCATGGCGGCGGCTGCACGGCGATGCGGAAGAAGCGGCGGGGGCCGCCCGTGCTCGCCGTCGGAACGGTCAGGACGGTCTCCTCGGTGGTGGCGGTCGCCACGCTGCCGACTTGCTCCCAGGCCCCGTCGAGAGCGGTGTTCTGCTCGACATGGTAGCGATAACCGATGGCGGTGGCGACGGTGAATTGCCGTTGCGTGCCCCCGGCGGCAAAGCCCCAGTTTTTCAGCACAAAGGGCGGACCGACGGGCACCAGCGAGCTGTGGAGTTGATAGGCACCGACGGCGGGGCCGAAGCCGTCCACCTTCACCCAATAGCAACCGGGCAGGACCAGGTTCTCCATGCTGAAATTCGAATCGGCGATGGAATCATCCTTGCGATCAATCATGCCATTCGCATTGCGCAGCTCGCCCACGGTATCGAGGGTGCCGGTCGTCCACATGGTGAGCAGGCCGGGGGCGTCCACCTCAAGGATGAACCAATCGCTGTCGTCGGCAACCTGGATGATGCCAGCCAGCGGCGTGCCCAGCACCAGCCTGCTGGCATTGGCCTGGATGCTGCCGTGGTCATCGATGAAGGTGGTGAGCGTGACGGCAACCGTCTGGGATGGCACGCCGGGCGCGGCAAACGTCAGCGTCCCGAGGTGCGTGCCGGGGGGCTGGCTGCTCAGCAGTTGGATCGAGACGGGCGAGGTGCTGGCCGTCGCGGTGCCGGAGGCGGGCGCGGTCCCCAGCCAGGCGACATTCGAGGACACCGACCACGCCAAATCGCCGGCGCCGGTATTGCCGATTTGCACGGTGCCCAGCGTACCGACTTCGCTCGAACCCATGGCGGCAGCGAAGGTGGCGGGTTGGACCAGCAACCCGGAGGTCCCTTGCACATTGGCGAGGAGCGTGCCCGGCCCGGAGGCCACCAGGTCGCTGCCACAACCGAGCAGGGCCGACATGTCACTGCCCCAGGCCATTTCCCCCGCTTCCCAGGTCAAGCCATCCTGCGAGGCCAGCAGATAGCGCCGATTGCGGGACAGCGTGGAATCATAACGCAGCGACAGCGCGACATAGAGCGAACCGTGAAGGACGACGGCTTCCAAATTGCCCGGGTTGCCGCCGCTCACCGCCGCATCCTGCCAGGCGCGGCTATCCGGCTGATAGACCCGGATCTTGTTATAGCCACCGAGGAACAGGCGGCCGCCGGCGGCAAACACGCGGCTGGCACTGAGGTTGGCCCCCAGCGTGGCGCTCACGTTTTCCCAGGTCTGTCCGGCGTCCTCCGAACGCAGCACGATGCCACCACTGCCCACCACCAGGCCCCGCTCGCCGACGAACGCGACTTGCGTGAGAGTGCTCGCCACGCCCGAGGTGGCCGGATTCCAGAGTGCCCCGTCGCTGGAGCGGAAGATGTTGCCGCTGTCACCCACGGTGACGTAGGCGCTGTCCGCCGCAGCCACCCCGTTGAGCTTCGGACCACTGAGATACTGCCCTTCTCCCCAGGTCTGGCCATCGGTCGAGTGTGCGACGGCGCTGCTCCAGGTTCCGGAGCCGACGTCAAACAACTGGCCGACCGCCACGAAGCCGGGACTGCGCCACGTCAGTGCGGAGGCGAAAATCGGGAGGTCGCGCTTGATCCAGGCGCCGCGGTTGGTGGCACTGGCCAGCGGGGCGTCGGCCGCGCTGTACCCGCCTGCGAACACCGCACGGGTGGCGCTGCGGGCGGCTTCGGTCAAGGTGGTGCCCAGCAATTCCGTCGGCGTGATGTTGCTCCACGCGAGCAAGGGATCATCCACCACGTAGGTCCGGGCGGTCGGCGTGTGACCGCCGCGGCCGTCGGCGGCCCAGGCACTCACGGTTTTGGTGCCGCCGAGCAGGAAGCTATAGGTCGTGGGCGAGCCGAAGTGATAGGACTGGCCGTCCACATCCCACAACAGCGCGACCGGATCCGCATCGGCATCGCTGGTGGTGGCGGAGAAACTGGCACTGGTCCGCGCGCTCAGGGTGGCGGGCCACGCGACGGTGAGCGCGGGCGCATGGTTGGCGGGCGGCAGCAGGGCGCTGCGCAGCACCATGCCGGTCTGTCCGTACAGCCACAGCCGGCCGTCGGCCAGGCGCACGCTCTCGGTGTCAAGCGGCAACGGCAGGACCGGCAGCAACTCCCAACGCAACCCGTCCGTCGAGACTGCGAGGATCAGGTCATAGGAGGCGGAAGAGGAATTGTAGCGGTTCTCCGCCGCCAGCCACAGGCCCTCGCCGCAGGCGGTTTTGCCAGGGCTGAAGCCGCTCAAGCCGAAGCTGCGGCTGACCCAGGTGGCGCCGGCATCCTCCGACCACCAATAGTCGGGCCCCAGCCCGACACAGGCAACACGCTGGCCATCGGTGGCGAGGCCGCTGAGCAAGGGCCACATGAGCGGGGTGCTCCGTTGCGTCCAGGTCGTGCCGTTGGAGCTGGTCAGGATGGTGCCGCCATCGCCGCAAGCGACGAAGCCGGAGTTGGCGGCGACCACGTCATTGAGGGTCGTCAGGACCGGCGTGGTGAGGGTGGTCCAGGCGGTGCCGTCCGCGCTGGTTAGGATGGTCCCATCATCTCCGACCGCGGCAAACACGCCGGCTTGATAGGCGACGGAGTTCAGCGCTGGCAGTGAACCATGCGCCTGCACCTGCCAAGCTGCGCCATCGGTCGCAAGCGCCGTGCGGGCCACAAATTTCGCGAGCGTGCTGTCATACATCCAGCCCACGGCGAGCACCCGCCCGCTGTCTGTCGCCAGACGTTCCGGGGTGAAATTCAAGGTTGCCGGGCCGCGAGTCCAGGCCGCGCCGTCCGGGCTGGCAAAGGTATAACTTGAACTCACCCCCACCTGCAACCCGCCGTACAGCGTGCCATCGTCCAACTGGACCGCGTCCGGCAGGGTCACCTGCTCGAGCTGGGTTAGCGGATCGCTCACACTGAGGGTCTCCGTGACTTCCGCCTGCCCGCCCTTGCCATCGGTCACCCGCAAGGTCACCTGCTTGCTGCCGCCGGTGAGGAAGGTCCAGTTCACGCTGGGGCCGCTGGCCGTCTGGCTGTTGCCGAAGTCCCAGGCGTAGGTCAACACGTCGGCGTCGGGGTCCGAGGCGGTGGCGGAGAACGCCACGCTGGTCCGCGCCGCGACCGGGCCCGACGGAAGGTTGATGGCAGCAGTGGGCGGGTGGTTGCCGGCGACGGTGAAATCCACCCGCACATCCAGCCATTCGTTGGGAGCGGTGCCACCCTGGGTGAGCGGAGTGATGTAGAGGTTGCCAGTGGGATCGGCAAAGGTCTGGCCCAGCGCCAGCGCCGCATCCTCCTTGTCATCGAAATGACTGCTGGTCCGGCTGTCGGGAGTCATGTCCAGCAAGCGGCAATGCTCGGGGCTGTACTCCCAGATCACATAGGCTCCGTTGCTAACATACGTGTTGCCGGTGAAGCTGCGCCGGTAACCAACCCAGAACGTCTGCGAGCCGGCCCGCTGGAGTTTGAGCGCGAGGGAGGGATTGGCACCTGCGGCGGTGTTATCGAAGCGATTGATTCGATAGGTGCCGGCGGCCGTCACCGTTTGGACTTGCGCCGCCGTGATCCAGTTGAGGGTGGCCTTGCCATGCGGGCTGAAGTCGCCTTGCGGATATTCGCCGGCGTTGTTCCCCATGATCGAGAAGCGGTCGCCGTATTCCGCATGTCGCGGGTCGGAACTGCCCGGGGCCCCGGTGGCGGGCATGATGCTGCCATCATTCACATCCCACGAACTGGCATGCCAGATCCCGTAGTTGTGGCCGAATTCATGGGCGCTCACCTTGGCGTCTTTGGTGCCATTGAGCCAGAGGTTGCCGCCGCCAACGGTCGCCATGCCGGACCAAGTCCAGGTGGTGAGCTTGGGAAAGGAAACCACGGTGATGTCGTAGTTGGCCGAGTTGTAGCCTGCCAGCAGCGCCTTCGCCTTCGCATCGGACATCAGTTGGGTGTAATTTCCGGTTGGCTCGTAGGTCGAAGCTGGCGATAATACCATGATGTCGGGTCTGGACACCACGGTTACCACCAGGTTGGTCTTGCCATAGGAACTGGCGGACAGCCAGGCCGAGACCTCGCTCATCACCGCCTGCCACTGCGCCGTAGTGCCTACCGAGTTGAGGAGGTCGGCAAAGGAGGGTTTGAGCAACAGCACGGTCTTTGGCGTCTCGGTCCACGTGCTGGCGGCATCGCGGGCGGCGCGGCGGATATCCTCGCTGACCGGAGGGCCGTCTTCGTCGAGCGCGGCGGTAAACGCATCGGCGCTGTGCGGCCCGGGCAGGGCCGCCACTTCGGCATAGAGCGCTTGCAGTTCATCCGCTGCGGCGGCGCTGGTGAAGCGATGCACCTGGCCGCCGATGAGCGCGGTAACCGCCGCCGCTTCCGGCGCGATCCACTCCGCGCTTGGCGCGAGGGGAAATTGGCTTTCGACCGCAGCCTGTTCCGCGCCGCTCACGCGCTTGACTCCGCTTGCGGCGAGCGCCGTCCAGCCATCGAGCGCAATCCCCTCCACCGGCAGGTTCGCCTTGGATTGGAAGCCGGCCAGACCGGCCCAGCCCAACCCGCGAAGCGGCGCTTCCCCGTCCCGCACCAGCACCACCTGCGTCGATGGTCCGGTCGCGTCTGGCGAACAATCCGGCAGCACGCTCAGTTCCGCCACGGTGGCAAAGCGTTCCTCGATCCACGGTGCCCACTCCGCCGGCAACCGGGCCTGCTCGGCAAAGCTCAGCGCCTGCTGCAAGGCGGTGGCGGGATCATGCCGGACCAGCCAGGCCATCGCCTCCCGCCGCGCCTCTAACAAGCGCCGACCCTCGGCCATGCGGGCGGGCTCCAGCGGCGTCGCTTGGTCCGTCAACCAATGCCGGAACGCGTCGGCCGCCGCTTGCCGGGGGACCACTGCGGCCGCAGTGACCGCCACCTCCCGCGCCGTCACCGGCAAATCATCCGGGTCCGCCAACGCCAGCGCCGCCCGTGGTGCGGGCACGTTCCTCGCCATCGGCATGGCCTCCGTGCCGCGTGTGAATTCCCCCCCCCATGCTCTGGCCGCAGCAGCCAGCCCATGACTAACAACAGGCCGGCTCCCGCCGCCACCAATCGCAATTGTCGCTTCATGGCTTGACGCTAGGCAGCACCGCCCCCCCCCCGGCAACCAAAAAATCCGCCACCGCCCAAAAATTCCGCCGATTTTCAAGCGTTGTCCCTGATTTCGGGAATGGCAACCGCGGATGACGCGAAAGCTTCACGCTGGTTTTCTGCCAAACCTGCTCGCGCATGTGGCCTGCCCTGATGGCGGTTTCATGCGGAGTCCGTTGGTTATTTGTCATCGCCGCGCCAGACATTTTCAAAGCCGTTGCGCGGGTGTTCCGCCTGCCGGATGAGACCGTTGGCGGTGAGGGCGAGCCAGGGATTGACTTCACAACCGCAGGCTTCCAGGGCCTGGGCGGTCCAGACGTTGCAGATCCGCGGCAGATGATAGCTGTGGCGCGATTCCAGCAGCATGCCATCGCCCCAACTCGAGGGACCGATCACCACCGGCCTGCCATCGGGTCCGCTGCGACTGACGTGGTTGAGGAAGGCGGCAAGTTCCGGCCCGTGCCGCCGCGCGACAAGCTTGCGCCAGACCCGTTGGTGCTGACAAACCTCGACGACGTACCAGTTGACCGGGATGATTTCCATGACCGACGGCGAAGGCGTGAAAAAGGCGCGGAAAACCTGCCACGGATTGAGCCAGGCTTTCTGGACGTAGGCGGTGCGCTCGCCCCAACTCAAGGCGACATAGCGCGGGTGACCAAAGCCCGCCGGCGGAATGAAGCCGGATTCCTCCAGCCATGCGTAGGGAAACACCATGGCGGTATGCAGCGTGTCGGCCAGCAGCCAGACCAGCACGTCCGGATCGCGGACCGCCACGGTGGACTTGGCAGCGGCTGGGACCGCGCCACGGGCTTGCGCCACCGGAACCTGGCGGACGCTCACCGGTGGCGGTGGCGGTGGCGGTGGCGGCATGCGGATGCAGGATGATGCCAGGACCACCAGCGTGACCAAAACGCCGCGACGGCTGCTGGCAAAACCGTGCCTCATGACTCGCCCCATGTCAGTCCCCAAGGTTGCAGATGGGAGCGAGGGCCGGAACTCCGTGGCTTGATCAGTCAATACGGTTGGATCAACCACGGATTTCACGGCTTGAGATGGAATTCAGACACGCCCACATCAAAGCTGAAAATGTTGGGGAAAACTCAGCACGAAAGATCCGTGTGATCCGTGGTTTCAGCATCGGCTCCCGGATTTCAACTGCAGTTGCGGGCCTGAATAATCATGCGGGCAGGAACGAACAGATGTATTCGCAAATGCCGTCGCCGACGCTGATGGTGAAACCGCTGTTAGCGGAAACCTCAAAGGCCTGGCCGGCGGCTATGCTGAGTGACTCCGCCGTGCCGTCCATGCTCACCACACAGCTTCCGGCAATGATTTCCATGCGCTCCGGGGCGGCGGTGCCAAAATGATAGTCCCCGGGATAGATCAGCCCCAGGGTCTTCTTCGTGCCATCCGGAAAATGCACACTGTGGGAAACGACGCGCCCGTCAAAATAAACGTTGGCTTTGGCATCGACGGTGACGTTAGGGAAACTGGGCATGGGGGGAATGAGGTGATCGGATATTGGTTAGACGTTATCGGGAGAGTGGGTCGGACGGGTCGGACAGGTCCGACGGGTCTCTTGTCTGGCAGGCTGCTGACTTTTTCATTCCGTTGGCAGCTCGCCGGCTTTCCAGATTTGGTAGCCGCCTTCGAGAATGGCCACCGAGTGGCCGCAGGCCGCGAGACGCCGGGCGACGAAGTCGGCGTCCGGACAGGCCAGGTCGGTGCAGTAGAGGACGACGGGGCGCTTGGCCGCGGCGGCCAGTAGGATCTCGGCTTCGCGGGCAGCGAGCTGGGCCGCGAATTGGCGCTTGGGCCAACTGCTGGCACCCGGGATGTGGCCGAGACTGAAGAAGAAGGCCGGCCGCACGTCGTAGATGAGAGCGCCGGCGCTTTGCTGCAGCGCGAAGAAGGTGCCAAGCGGCATGCGGGCGATTTTGCCCGGCTTGGGAGTGACTGGTACAGCGGTGGCCTGCGTCGGCCGGGGTGCTGCGGGAGCAGTCCGGGCAGGTGCCGGACCGGATCCTTGCGGCCCGTTGCACGAGAGGGCAACGAGCACCAAGGCAGCAGCACTCCGCCGCATCGCACCTGCGGTCATTTGACGATCTGGATGAGTTCCACGTCGAAGACGAGGAGTCCGCCGGGACGGCCACCGCCGGGGTTCTCGCCGTAGGCAAGGTTGGCTGGAATCCAGAAGCGGCGCCGCTCGCCTTCCACCATGAGTTGCACCCCTTCGGTCCAGCCGGGAATCACGCCGCTGAGCGGGAAAACGATCGGTTGCCCGCGCTGCACCGAGCTATCGAAGAGTTTGCCATCGGTGGTCCAACCGGAGTAGTGGACCTTGACTTGATCGCTTGCCTTGGGATGGGTGGTGCCGCTGCCTTTGGCAAGGACCTTGGAGGCCAGGCCGGAGGCGGATTTCTCCGCGTCCTTGGGGGCTGCGGCAACATCGGCGGGCACCGGCGGAGCCTTGGGAACTCCGCCAACAACGGCGGGAACCGGCGGGGCCTTGGGGGCTTCCCTGATGCCGAGGAGTTCCACGTCGAAAACCAGCAGTCCGCCGGGACGGCCACCGCCGGGGTTCTCGCCGTAGGCAAGGTTGGCAGGAATCCAGAAACGGCGCTTTTCGCCTTCGGTCATGAGCTGGAGACCTTCGGTCCAGCCCTTGATGACGCCATTCAGCGGAAAGCTGCTCGGTTGCCCGCGCTTGACCGAGCTATCGAAGAGTTTGCCATCGGTGGTCCAACCGGAGTAGTGGACGGTGACCGTGTCTGCGGCGGTAGGCTGCTTGGTGCCAGTGCCTTTTTGGAGAACTTTGGAGGCGAGGCCGGAGGCGGTCTTGGCGGCATCTGCTGGCGGGGCTGCTACATCCGGGGGGGTTGCGGGCATGCTCGGTTCGGCGTTGAGGTTGAGGCTGAGGGTGAGGGCAAGAGCCAAAGCGGCCGCTTGCGGGACTAGGGTGCGGCGGGATTTCAGATTGAAATGCATGGGCGAAACTTGACCGATGCCACGGCGGCTGTCAACTCCAAGCAACGGCTACAGGCAGATTTTTTTTGTGAAGGTTGTGCGCGTATGGCTGTAGGGAAAAGCACTCTGGGCCAAACAAACCGGTCGGAGAGGCACGGGGTCGCATCATCGTGCCACTTCATGGGGGACGGCGTTCGTTGGTATCATGCCCCCCGGAAAGTAAATTCATGAGCACCGGAAAGATTCCAACGAACACGCTGATCCTTGCCTTGGTGGGTGGCTCGTGGGCCACGGCAACCGCTGCCGAGGACAAGTTGTATGAGGCTTTCCAAAATCCACCCGCCGAGGCGCGACCCTTTGTGCGTTGGTGGTGGAACGGCGATTGCGTCACCGAAAAGGAGATCCTGCGCGAACTCGATCTCATGCAAGCCGCAGGCATCGGCGGGGTGGAAATCAACCCGGTCGCCATGCCCGGCGGCGCAACTCCCAGCACCACCGAACCCTTGATATGGCTGAGTCCGGAGTGGAACCGGATGGCCGGGATCGCCACCCGTGGGGCCAAAGACCGAGGCATGCTCGCGGACATGATCGTCGGCTCGGGCTGGCCGTTCGGCGGCCGTTTCCTCAAGTCGGGCGAGACGATCCAAGCGATCGGAGTAACCCGCATGACGCTCAAAGGCCCCGGTGTGTTCAAGGGGGAACTCAAGGAACTCATGAAGCCCCCAGCACCTCGGGTCGTCGCGGCCGACGCGGCCGAGCCGCGCCTGATGTACCTGCGCTTGGTGCCCAAGAACGCAACCTGCATCGACGGGTGCCTTGATGTGGCTGACCAGATCAAGCCGGACGGCAGCGTCGAATTTGAGATTCCCGCCGGTGAACACACGCTGCATATCGGCACCTGGCAGGAAGCGTTCACCGCAGTGGTCCACGGCGCGCCGGGCTCGGACGGGCAGGTCCTGAATCATTTGAACCAAGCCGCAGTGGCGGGCTACCTGCAGCGCATGTCAGACCAGTTGGGGCCGGCGCTTGGCGGAAAACTGGGTGACGGACTGCGGGCGATGTTCTGCGACAGCATCGAACTCTCGGGGGCCAACTGGACCACCGATTTTCCGGAGGAGTTCCTGCGGCGGCGCGGCTATCGGTTAGAGCCATGGTATCCGTTCGCGCTTTACGACCCGCACCAGGGGTATCGGGATTTGCTGCCGGATGACGCGCAGTTTGCCGATGCGGTCAGGCGCGTCCGCTACGATTTCAACAAAACCTTCGTCGAGTTGTTTCACGAGCGCTTCATCCGGGTCTTCCACGCATGGTGTCACGCCAATGGAGTGCTGAGCCGATACCAGGCATACGGCGGCCCCAGCCTCATGGATATGCTTTCCGGCTACCTCATCCCCGACATTCCCGAAGGCGACAATTGGATCTTCCACCCCCCCGGCAACCAACTGCCCCTCAACCAGATTCGCTATGCGGTATGGAACAAGTATGCCGCCTCGGCGGCCCACCTGACCGGCAAGAAATTGGTGAGCTGTGAGGCCATGACCAACCTGCGAGGCGTGTTTCAAGCGACGCTCGAATACATCAAGCTGGCTGGCGACTTGGACATGATGACCGGCGTGAACCATTTGGTCCTGCACGGCTTCAACTATTCGCCCCCCGAGGCTGGCTTTCCGGGCTGGGTCAGGTACGGCACCTATTTCAACGAGCACAATCCTTGGTGGCCACACTTCCGGAAATGGGCCGACTACAACGCACGGCTCTGCAGCGTGCTCCAAGCGTCCCAGGCCCGGGCGGAGGTCGCGATCCTTGGCCCGACTGCCGATGTCTGGAGCAATGGGGGCCTCGAGCGGCAAGCCTTCATCCACACCCCATGGTATCTCCACCTCGTCTGGCAGGCCCTCCAACAAAACGGCTGCACCGCGGATTATGTCAACGGCGCCGTCCTGCGCAACGCCACCTTCAAGGATGGCAGGATTCTGCACGGTCCCATGGCCTACGACCTGCTGCTGGTCGCCAATGTCGAAAGCCTGGAGCCGGCAACGGCGCGGACCATCGAACAATACGCCAAGGCCGGTGGTAAGATCGCCTTCGTCGGCAACACCCCGGATCGATCCGCCGGACTCCAAAACCGGGAAGCTTGCGATCAAGCCGTTAGAGAGGCCATGGCTGCGGCCATCAAGACCGGTTCCCGGCAGGTGTCGGTGATTGCGGAACCGGGCCAAGACGAGTTGCTCCAATGGGCCACCGCCACCTTGGCACGGTTTGATGTTAGACCGGCGGTCAGGATCGCGGTCCCCCACCCCATGCTGTTCCAAGTCCACCAGCAACGGAACGGACGCGAAATCTTCCTGTTCAGCAACCAGCAGCAGGACCAGCCGATCTCGTTCCACGGATCGTTTGCGACCGGTGACCTAACACCATGGCGCTGGAATCCGGAAACCGGCGAACGCAGCGTGTTTCCCCACGGGGTAAAGTGCAACGAGCTGGACATCACGCTTGAGCCGCTCGCGTCCCTGCTGCTGGTCTTCGAGCCGGCCATGCCCGGCACGGCCATGCCCCCTGCCCCGCTCGACCGAAGCGATGCCATCGAGATCAAGCCACCGTGGCGACTTACCCTCAAGCCCGCCATTGGCGAGACCGTGTCGATGGATCTCAAGCAACTCGAGGATCTCGGCTTGGCGGAGCACAAGACCTTGAACACCTTCGCCGGCACCGCCGTCTATCGGGTCAGGTTCGAGGTCGCGGACGCCACCGCTTCGATCCTGAGCCTCGGCAGCGTGCATGGCATTTCGGAGGTCACCCTCAACGGCAAGGCACTGGGGGTCCGCTGGTGGGGTGCCGAACATCTCTATGATCCACAAGGCACCCTGAGGCAAGGCGACAACGAACTGGAGGTGCAAGTGACCACCGTGCTGTCCAATTACTGCCGGACCCTCAAGGACAACAAGATGGCCATGAACTGGGCGTCCGAACACGAGCAGGTATCGACCGGATTGGTCGGACCGGTCATGTTATATCGGAAAACACATGCCGCGAAAAACAAGTTGAAATAACCCATGGCACGGAAGCGTTCCGCTGCATGGAAAAACCATGCACATGAATCGATTTTCTCGAATCGTCGCGGCGCTTGCCTGGTCGTATGGCGGAGCCAACGGCACGCCACCGCCTCCCCAGTGAGCTGCGGTCGCCAGCCAGGAGCTTGTGTCATCCCCCATGACTAACTGAACGGGTGAGGTCGGCACCGCCCGCCACCTGACCCTTGCGGCACTCGTCGCCGCCTTGCTGCTGCCGTTAAGCTCATAAGGTTCCAGGTGTGTTATGAAAATTCTGCTTGAGCCTTTCTGGGAAACTCTGTTCTTCCGATCCGTCCTGCCAAACTCCGCCCGGGTCACATGCTCAATCAGACCCATTCAGGCTGCATTTCACACCTCTTGAGCCGATTTGCCCAGATTGCGTCGGAAGTGCTTTAAGATCGGTCGAGCTACGTTACGCCACTGCACCAGCAGAGCAGCAGAGCAGAGGAGCGGCGCCACTGGTCAACACCCGTCCCAACACCCGTCCCAGCACCCGTCCCAAGACCTATCCCAAGCCGCTTCGGACGCGACCGCCTCCCTAACCGATCCCCATCCCTACCCGATCCCCTTTTTCAAGTCACGCGCACTCCATAACTCCCGGTTCACCGCTTGTGCGGCCCCCCGCATCCTCCTCGCGCCATCCTTCCGCCCAGCACCGAAACGATCCCGGCACGCCGCAAACACCTCGTTCACAAAACCCTTGCTGCCGATGATCACTCCGTCCGTGAAATACCTCACCCGGCACCCCACCACCTTCGCCAAGGCCACGTCACGCTCGTGCTCAAGCTCCGCC
>JAPLUI010000284.1 GCA_026397725.1 Verrucomicrobiota bacterium
AGCATGCCCTGGGCGGAGTGGTTTCGGCCGGTGCCGACGTTCAGGACCACCGCGCCGGGGCCCCGCCAGCGGAGGGCCAGTTCGACCGCCCGGGCCACGTCCGCAACGTGGGTGAGGTCGCGGCGCTGAGTGATGGGAATTCACGGCGCGAGACGCGCCGTCCACGGCCTGCGGCGGGACGCCGCAGCCACGGATTCCAGGGCAAGATCGGACCGCTGTCCCGGTCCCCAAACCGAGAGGAACCGCAGGGCGAGGAAGCGCAAGCCGTGCAGGCGGGCGGTAGGGTCGGACGGCCTCGGCCGACCCAGACTGCCCCCGAGGGTGGGATGTCATTGGCTGGCGATGCGCCGTGCTCTCGCGCCGCCCATCCGGGCGGACAAGAGTGGGCGCGCCGAGGCCGTCACGCCCTACCCCGCCGTGGAGCTTGGTCAGGACGTAGGGGCTGCACGGGTTGGCCGGGGTCGTTTCCCCGGCCGACAGCGGCGTTTCCTTGCCATAGACGCTGGACGACGAGGCGAACACGAAGTGGGGGACGCCCGTGCGGCGGCAGAATTCCAGCAGGCGGATGGTGCCGACGAGTTGGTGGTTTGAGGTTTGACATTCCCAATTATTCTTACGTCCCCAAATACAACGATCTCCGCGTATGCTTGACGCTGGCGATCTGCCAGGCGGCGACGAAGTCACTGGCGGCAGTGGTCTTGCGGGAGCGCAGTAGGGTTTCACCCCATTGGACGCTTTGCTGCGATGATCCATAGTCTGTCCAGCCCCGCTCCGGGGCTAGCTCCGCCGCGAGGCGGATTCATCCGCGAATCCCGCTGATCCCAGCCCCAATCCCGCCCGCTCGGGCAAACCAACAACAACTACCATGGAACTCACCAAACTCGTCCTCCTTGCCGTCTTCGCCGCATTTGTCGCCGGCTGCGACAAACAAAAGGCCGCCATCGACACCAAGACCGAGGCCACCAAAGACAGTATTGACAAAACCAAGGACGCCGTGGACGCCTCCGCCAAGGAGGCCAAGAAGCAGACCGACGCCAATGCCGTCATCGACAAAGCGAACATCGAGGCCAAGAAGGTCTCCATGCAGGCACAACTCGATGCCGACAAGAAGAAGGCCGATGCTGCTGCCGCCGCTGCCAAGGCCAAAATCGACGCCGAACCAAAATAGTCCCATCCGCCCGGCCTCCATTCCACTGGTACTGCCCGCTTTGGAAGGCAGGCCGGTGGCTACGGGGAGCGCTCCGAAGTTCGTTTGAGTTCGGGCTGCACGCGCCGAGGCCTTCTGGTGCGTGCTGAAAGTCTGCGTACCCATCGGCGACCGGTGGGCGACGAGTCGGCGGTGCTGCATCCTCGGCCGCCATCATGAGAAATAATGGCATGCATCACAACATGGAACCGCCCCACCTCCCTCACGGCGCCCACGCCGGGCGACGTGAGAACCGCAGTCCCATCGCGGCGACGCCAGCGGGCCTCGTGCGCCCGGCAGCAACCGCCACGGTGCTTCCCGCTCAGTGGCGCGATGAGATCGGCACCGCGATGGCCAGCGATGAAACCGTCATTGCCAGCCTCGATCTCGACCTCGACCTGCGGCTGAACTTTGGCGCGGGAATCGTCGTGCTCACCGACCGGCAATTGCTCGCCAAAGCCTTGGGTGAAGCGGATTGGCAGCGCTGGGAGTTCCGCCCCGGCCTGGTGCTCGAACACCGCGACCATGCCGGGCTCGGCACTTTGGAATTGCGAGATCAAAACGGTTTGTTAGCCCGCTGGCGGCACACCATGGGCCGGGATGCGGCCGTGCGCCGACTCACCGAGCAATTCCAGGAACACGTCGCAGCCATGGTCGAGCAACGCGCGGTGGTGCCACCGGCGGAGGCGGTGTGCCCGATCTGCGAGAACGCGATTCCGCTCGGCTACAAACGCTGTCCCATCTGCGCGAAGACCGTCCACGCCCCGCCCTCGGCGTGGACCTTGTTTCGGTTGTGGCGCTTTGCCAAGCCATACCGATACTCCTTGCTGGCGGGCTTGGTGCTGACCCTGCTGGCCACCGCGGCCACCCTGGTGGCGCCCTATCTAACCATTCCGCTGATGGACCAGGTGCTGATCCCGTTCCAAAACGGCGTGCCCATCGACACCTCCAAGGTTGTGCTGCTGCTCGGCGGATTGGTCGGCGCGGCGCTCCTCGCCTGGGCCCTCGACTGGATCAAGACCTACATCCTCGCCTTGGTTAGCGAAAGCATCGGCTCCGATCTCCGCACCGTCACCTACGAACACCTGCAGGGCCTCTCGCTCGAATACTTCGGCGGCAAACGCACCGGCGACCTGATGGCCCGCATTTCCTCCGGCAGCGACCGCATTTGCGTGTTCCTCGCGTCGCATTTGTTGGATTTCATCACCGACTCGCTGATGATCGTGATGACGGCGGCGATCCTGCTCTCGATCAACGCGTGGTTGGCACTGGTGACCCTGCTGCCGCTGCCCTTCATCGCGTGGCTGATTCATCTGGTGCGGGACAAGCTTCGTCACGGTTTTGAACAAGCCTACCGGATCTGGTCGGAAGTCACCAACGTGCTGGCGGACACGATTCCCGGCGTGCGGGTGGTCAAGGCGTTCGCCCAGGAAGAACGCGAGGCGCAGCGGTTCCGCGACGCCAACGCGCGCAATCTGGCCGTCAACAACCGCGTCAACAAGGCGTGGTCCCTGTTTTCCCCAACCGTGTCCGTTCTAACGGAAATCAGTCTGCTGGTGGTGTGGGGGTTCGGAATCTGGCAGGTCTCGAAGCACCAGATCACGGTCGGCGTGCTGGTGGCGTTTCTGGCATACACCGGCCGGTTTTATGCGCGGCTCGGGTCGATGAGCCGGATCGTCACGGTGACCCAACGGGCGGCGGCCGGGGCGAAGCGGATCTTCGACATCCTCGACCACGTGTCGAGCGTGCCGGAGCCGACTCAACCGCTGCACCTGGCCCATGTGCACGGGGCGATCAAACTGCGCCACGTGAGCTTCCGGTATGGCACGCAGGCCATCCTCGACGACGTCAATCTAACGCTTTCACCCGGCGAGATGATCGGTTTGGTGGGCCACAGCGGATCGGGCAAGAGCACCTTGGTCAACCTGATCTGCCGCTTCTATGACGTGGTGGAGGGGTCGATTTGCCTCGACGGGGTGGACATCCGCTCGCTGCCGGTCGCGGAATACCGGCGCAACATCGGCCTGGTGCTGCAAGAGCCGTTCCTGTTTTTCGGCACGATCGCGGAGAACATCTCCTACGGCAAACCCGAGGCGACACGCGAGGAAATCACCGCAGCGGCGCGGGCGGCCCACGCCCACGAATTCATCCTGCGCTTGCCGCAAGGATACGACTCGCTGGTCGGCGAGCGCGGGCAGGCCTTGTCCGGCGGCGAGCGCCAACGGATTTCGATTGCCCGCGCCTTGCTCATCGACCCGCGAATCCTGATTCTCGACGAAGCCACCTCGTCGGTCGATACCGAAACCGAACTCGAAATCCAAGCCGCTCTCGACAATCTGATCCGCGGTCGCACCACCTTGGCGATCGCCCACCGCCTGTCCACCTTGCGGCGTGCCGACCGCCTCGTCGTGCTCGAGCGCGGGCAAGTCGTCGAAGAAGGCCGCCACGAGGAACTGCTCGCCAAACGAGGTACCTATTTCCGCCTCGACCGGGCGCAAACGAAGTTTTTCAACGGCGAGGCGACACCCGCCTCCGAGGACGACGTTGGCGCCGAGGCAGAGGACGACGGTGTCCCGGCCACCAAGGCGTCACTGAAGGAAATCTAACGAACCATGAACGAAAACTTCCAACTTCACCGCGACCGGTTCGGGCACCTGGTGCTCACCGAGTCGGACGGCCGCGAGCACCTGGCCGTCGAACCGACGCGGGCCTTTCCGATCTCCGCGCCGCAGGAGGGAATCGCCGTGCTGAGCCGCGAGGGCCACGAACTCGCCTGGATCGCCCGCGTCGCCGATCTAACGGAGCAAACGCGCCGGCTGTTGGAAGATGAACTGGCGGGCCGCGAATTCATGCCGGAGATCCGGCAGGTGCGCGGGGTTTCCGGCTATGCCACGCCTTGCACTTGGCAAGTGGAAACGGACCGCGGCGGAACCAGCCTGGTGCTTCATGCGGAGGAAGACATCCGGCGCCTGGCCGCGCCCGCGTTGTTGATCGTGGACAGTCGCGGCATCCAGTTCCTGATCCGCGACCCGCGCGCGCTCGACGCCACCAGCCGCAAGATCCTCGACCGGTTCCTGTGATGGCCTATGGTTGCAAGAGTGCTCCCGCCGGATTCTCAGTCAACTCCCATGCTCCTGCGCTCTTCAATTGCAGCAGGCGTTGATGAAACTGCACGAGGGTCACGCGGTGGCCGACGCTGATGAAGCCGATGCCCGACTGGCAGATGAGTTCGTAGAGGCGCTTTTGATTGTCCTCGTCGAGGGCGCTGGTGGCTTCGTCGAGGAAGGCGAACCTGGGGCGGCGCAAGAACAGACGAGCGAAGGCCACACGTTGTTGCTCACCCAGGGACAGGACGTTGGTCCAGTCGATGACGCGGTCAAGATCGCCATCCACCCGGCCGAATACGTCCAATAGATTGACCCGTTCGACCACCTTGCGAATCTCCTCATCATCGACGCCGCAGTCATGTTGCGGGTAGCGGAGTTGATCGCGCAGGCTGCCGGGCACCATGTAGGGACGTTGTGGGAGGAACATGAGCTGATTCAAAGCGGGACGTTCGAGTGACCCTGGCCCGCCCGGCCACAAGCCGGCAATGGTGCGCAGGATGGAACTTTTCCCCGAGCCGCTGGCACCCATGATCATCAGGCTTTGATTCGCACGTAGCGCGAAGGACAGGTCTGTCGCGAGCACCTTCGCGCCATCCGGCGTGAGCACGGTAAGCTTGTCGAGTTTCACATTCGTGCTGGTTTCGTCTAACTGCTGATGGCTCTCGCGGGCGATCCGATCCTCGTCCGCGTCGAAGTCGTCGAGATCATCCCACAGGATGCCGAGCCGCTGAATGCCCGCCAGATACGCGCTGAGGCCCTCGAAGTTGTCCGCGATGATTGACACCGCGCCGAGCACCTGAGCGAAGGCCCCGAGGGTTTGCGTCACCACTCCGAACTGCATCTTGCCGCTCATGAACATGGGGGCCACGATCACAATCGGCACCACCAGCGCGAGATAGTTGTAACTGTTGCGGAAAAAGCCGAGATTGCGGTTCCAGGCGATGATGTCGCGCATGTTGGCAACCACCGCTCCGAGACGATGGACCAGGTCGAGGTGCTCGCGCTTTTCACCGCGATAGAAAGCGATGGACTCCGCATTGTCCCGCACGCGCACCAGGCCATAACGAAAGTCGGCTTCCTTTTGATACTTGTCATAGTGCAGGCCCACCAGCCTGCGCGCGATGACGAAGCACACGAATGTGCCGACCACCGCATACCCCAGGGCGACGCCGACCAGCAGGCCCGAGATGCTCCAAAGCACGCCGAGGAAGCCGATCAAGGTCATCACCGAATTCACCACCATGAGCGCGTAACTGAGGGAATCGATCGTGAAGTTGCGCACATCCTCGGCGATGCGTTGGTCGGGGTTGTCGATGCTCTCCGAGCCGCGCAGCCGGTAGTAGGCGCGGTTGTTGAAGTAGCGCTTGAGCAGATGCTGAGACGTCCACTCGCGCCACAGCAGCGCGAGCGACTGCTCGGCCCAGCGATAGAAGACGTTGATCAGGACGGCGACGACGAACGTGCCGAGATACCGGCCCAGCGCGCCCCAGTAGGCGTCGATGTTCTTCTTCTCGATGGCCGTGATGAGGTCGCGCCCCGCATAGCTGGTAAGAACGATGACACCGACATAGGCGACCGACAGCGCGAGCAGCAGGCATAACAGAACCCGCGCCTTGCCGCGGCGCTCGGAGTGGAAAAACGCCCTGGTGATTTGCCAGAGCTGCCGCAAGGTCTTGCTCAATCGCTCTCTGGCGATCATGCTGATCGGGGTGCCGGTTATTGCGTTCATGAAATGGAGGGTGCTGGAAACTTCGACAGGCAGTTACGGTTCGGATGCTCGCGCTTGCAGCGCCCGGAGGGCTGAGCGATCTCACGAGCGTCCGGGTGGTGCTGGCCATCGTCGGTACTGGCCCCTCAAATTCGAGCCATCAACCACGCCGACCGAGCAGCCAATCCATACCAATCTTCGACGGGAGATTGTCGCTCCTCCGGACGAGCTTCCGCAATGGGGTGAATGCCCTATTCGGGGATGAACGCTACCAGCGGATCCGCCGATAGCGGTCCACTTGCACGCGGATTTCCCCGGGACTGATGGTTGTCCTCCGGGATGTGCGGAGCGGTTGGCCACCTGCCAGCCGCCGGGTTCGCCACCGGCATCATGACTTTCTGATTGGCGCAGGATGTCAGCAGCAGCAACGAGCCCGCAGTGCCGGATACCACCAGAACCCGAACGATCACTGAATTCCGGAAGCGGCCCAAGCGCTGCATGAGTTACCCCGTCCCTGCGAAAGTCTGCGCCACCTTCGAGCGTTTTCCTTCAGCAACCACCTGCTTGATAAGATGGCAAAGCGGGGGGTCAGATCCGGCGGCCCTGGATCACCCTGACCAGCAGCATGATGATGGCCAAAACCAGCAGAATGTGGATGAGTCCTCCCATGGTGGTACTGGACACCAGGCCCAACACCCACAGGATGATCAGAATGATGGCGATAGTCATTAACATAAGCGTGTTTCTATTTGTTAGTCTGGGATTGTTGAGGCGGCATTGTCACGATGAATGAGAGCGGATCTCGCATTTCCTATTACGCTTTGAATCTACCTCGTGGTTTGGGCGTTGGCTATGGGGTGTAACCCTACTGATCTTGCGGGACTCCCCTTGTTGTTGGAGGTCACGGGTTGAAAAGGCAATAAACAAAAGGCGTTGCTGGCGGACCGGTGAGGTCTCACAGCAACGCCTTGAGGGTAAACGGCGAGCGCTTGCTTAGTGTGTCGCCCGTTCAATATGATCACCGACGTTTTCGACATCCCTTCCGGCACCGCGGATGGTGTTGCGGCAGCTTGCGCTGAAAAGGGCGACGAGTGCGGCTGCCAGTAGCAGTAGGGTGAGACGCTTTTGGATTGGTTTCATAATTGGGGTGACTGCTAAGAAATTGCTTTGGGATGAAGGCCGTTGAAAGAGCCGGTGGCCGGACCGGAGGGCGAGGGAACGTGGGCGAGGTCGCGGCGCTGGCTGCCGTCGCCGTTGATGATGACCGGCTGGTCCGCCTCGATCCTGCGGCGGGTAGGGTCGGACGGCCTCGGCCGACCCGGGCTGCCCCTGAGGGTGAGAGGTCATTGGCTGGTCATGCACAGTGCCATCGCGCCGCCCATCCGGGCGGACCAGTGGGCGTGCCGAGGCCGCCGCGCCCTGATACCAGTTCCAAAGTTACTCATCAATCGGCGGAAGGGGGACCTCAAGTCCCCCACGCGCCGCCGATTGTGAATAACTTTGCGGATGCGCGGCAGGCATCCGCGATTATCGGGCGTGGCACGGTCATCACGCCCTGATCCCATGAGGATTGCCGGTAGAACACCGGCCCGCCCGCAGGCTGCCACCCGGAAGTCTGATAGAACAAAGGCTCGCGAAGCTCGTTGTATCAGGGCGACCTGCGGTGGGGCCAGGCCGCCGCAACCCGAACCAAGCCAAGCCATGAACAACCAACAACAACTCGCCTGCTTCGCAGGCTTCGACTGGGCCAAGGATCATCACGATGTGGTGGTGCTCGACGCCCATGGCAACATCATCGACCAATTCCGCTTCGGGCACACCCTCGCCGGCTGGCAGCTCTGGAAACAGAAGGTTGCCGCCCACCCCGGCATGGGCGTGGCCATCGAGACGAGTTTCGGCACCGTGGTCGAACATCTGCTGGAGAGCGGGGTGACGGTTTATCCGATCAACCCACTCTGCGCCAAACGCTACCG
>JAPLUI010000374.1 GCA_026397725.1 Verrucomicrobiota bacterium
AGTTCTTGAAGCAGACGACCCCTAACACCATGCCCTTTTCAAACCGCCCGTTTCATACGCTTTTTCAAATCGCCGTCCTCACCTCACCCCGCCCGCCCTACGAAATGAAAAATCCCCCTATGTCAAGAGATCTGGAGTTGCGCGTCGAGCAGGGCGTGCGGAATTCCGTAATTCCGTTAGAGACGCTGCCCGACGGCCGGCTGGCCGCCCGCGTCCCGCTCACCGAAACGGGAAGCTACCGGGTCTATCTGGTGGCCGCCGACACGAATTTTGAAAACAAGTTCAGCCCCGAATATGAATTGCGTGCCGAGCCGGATCTGCTGCCCACCCTCAAGCTGCAGGAGCCTGACCAAGACCTGGTGGCTGCGGCGGACCAAAGTGTCAAGCTCGTCGCCGCGGCGGGCGATGACGTCGGCCTGGCGCGGATCGTGCAACTGGTGAAGGTCAATGAGGGCGCGTGGCAGGAAACCGTGCTCCAACAAATCGCGGGGCGGCAGGCGCAGGTCGAACGCGAGTGGGACCTCGCCGCCGAAGGCGTCAAGCCCGGCGACGTGATCAACAGCAAACTGGTTGCCACCGACCTCAAGGGCAACCGCGCCGAGTCCCGCACGCTGCAGATCCTTGTCGTGGCCAACCGCGAAACCAACCGGGTCGCCGGTCTGGAAAGCCGCAAGGCCTTCTATCATGCCTTGCAATCCCTCGCCAACTCGGCCACCGCGCTGGACGACGCCGCCCGCCTCGCCCGCAACCAATTCGACCAAAGCGAGGACGCCGGGCCGAATCGCAAGCCGGTGCTGGCTGGCCTGACGACGGCGCACACCGCTTGCGAGGCGATGCTCGCGCAGGCCTGGACCGCACTCGAGGTCCCGTTGCGCGACGGAGCGGCAAACCACGAATGCGCCGATCTTGTGCTGTTAGGCCGGCTGCTCGGCCACATCCACCACGGCGGGTTGCAGCCAGCCGGCCAGAGCGTCGGGCTCCTCGATGGCAACCCCGCGATGCCCGCCGCACGCGAACTGATGCGCGGAATTCACGCCGACTGCGGCCGGGTGAAGAATCTAACCGCCATGGCGCGGGATGCCTATCAGTTTGATCTGTCCGCCGCGCAGATTGATGTGACCGGCGAGCTGTGCCTCGTGCTCGGCACCCAGGCGGCCCGCGTGCGCACGCTGGCGCTGGCGGGCAAGACGCCGGAGGATTGGCTGCAAGTGGCCACCCGCATGCGGGCGTTGCTGAGCGTCAGCAGGAGCGTCGATGCCGTGCTGGAATCTATCAAGAGCGGGGCTGGCCCGCTGGCTGCGGATGCCGACGGCGTGCTCAACGGCTCACTGTTCCAAGACGCGCGGGACTTGATCGAACGGGAGATCACCGCCGGGCGGGTGGATGAGCGGCTGATGGATCAAGTCACCAATCTCAACCAGCGCATCGGCAAAATCCAAGACCAGCTTGGCCGCATGCGGGAGAACCTCGCCAACCAGGCCAAACAGGCCGCCACCGAGCACGGCACGGTGTTTCCAGGGAGCCCTGACACGCCGCCCGCACTGGTGGCCAGCATGCACCAACATCTCATGGAGGAAGTGGCTCCGGCGTGGGGCTGCGTGGACCAACTGCGCCAGGCGCAGGCGGCGATTGCGAGGATGGAGTTGCTGTTGCCACCGGACCGGGCTGCCTTGAGCGACGCACGCTGGCGCTCGATGGCCGCACTTCTCAAAGCCCACGCCGACCTCGAGGAAGCCCGCACCCTGGCCGACAACGCGTTCGTCAACGACCTGCGCCGGGCCACCCTGGCCGCGCAAGCGGTGCAGACCCTCGCGCCCGGTGATGGCGCGGAGATGACCGCCGCCCGCCTCGAGGTGATGGAGCAGAGCCTGCGGATGTTGGAAAGCGGTCACAACCTGCAGGAGTTGGTGGACGGCAGCGCCGCGCTCGCCGCAATGGAACGCTGGGAATTCCGGCTGCCGCAAGGCCGCACGACCGAGCGCCGCGACTGGGCATGGATCGCGACGCGTTTGCAGATGGCACCGGGCCAACTCAAGCAACTGGACTTGAAGGATGAGGCCGCCCGCAAGGGCGTGGAGTCGGCGGTGGCTCTGCTCAACGCGATTCCCGGCAGCCCGCCATTTCTAACGGTCGGAGTGGAAATGGGCAAACGCAGGAATTTGCGGTACGCTCTAACCACGCGCAATGAGTTGGAACAAGTGGCCGGTAAGCTCAGGGCCGCCCTCGTGCCGCTGCTCCAACCGATGGCAACCGCACGCCAAAACCTGGCCAAGCTCGCCCCCAAGATCAGCGAACTCGCGCTCGCCCTCGCCAAGGAAGAGGCGGTGCTTGAACAGGACTCCGCCCAACATGCCAGGATCGCCGCCACCACCGAGCCCGCCGACAACAGCGCCCGCGCCCGACCGCAACTCGCCCGCCAGCAACAGATCAATCTCAAGATCGAATCCCTCAAGGATCTCATCCGCGCCGACGCCAACGAACAAAACATTCTCAAGCAGGACGAGCGCGAGCGGATGCGCGACGCCGATGACGCGCTGGCGATGCTCAAGGAACCGCCGCCCGCCGCGGCGCAGGCATTGTTGTTAGCCACCCGGGACGAGCAGGCCGCCCGCCAAACCGCCGATCTCCAACAGGCCGTCGAGCAGGAGCAAAAAGTGGTGGATGCCTTGATCCGGATCGCCCACCACTACGAGGCCCTCGAACAGGGCAAGGACCTGGACGAGACGCGCCTCGCATTGCGCCAGGCGGAAGCAGCGGCCGGCCTCAAGGCGGCCCTCGACGAACAATATGCCACGGCCGAGATGATCGCCCAAATGGCGGAGCAAAGCCCCGCGGACTTGCTCAAGGAGTTGGAGGCCAAGCTGCCCGCCAACCCGGACATGCAACGGGAACTCAATCAGATCTCCAACCACGATTTGGCAACCGCCAGGGACTTGCTCGAACGGGCCGCCAAGCAGGAAGCCGCCGTGGCCAGAACCGTGGACGAACAGCACGCTCGCGACCAGGACCCCAAGGCCAGACTCACCGCGCTCGAGGCCGCCAGACTCGCCGCCACGTTCGTTAGGGAAGCCCAGGCCGCAGCGGAAGCCGCCCGGCAACTCATGGAACAGGCCGCCAATCCGCCCGGCTTGGAGAAAGCCAAACTATCCAACGAGCAAGCGACTGTCGCAGTGCCCTTGGCGGATGAGCTGGTGGCGGCCGCCCAGAGGATGGAGAGCACCCAGAATGTTGGGGAGGTGATGCGGGAATCGACCACGGTAATCGAGAAGGCGGGGCAACTGATCCCGCACTGCGACCAGGCCCGCGGCCACGCCAATCCGGCAGCGGAGATTGCCAGGGCGGAGGCCCAAAAAGCCGGCCCGCAGCAAGCGGCCTATCAGCAGGCCGGGGAGCAGGCGACGCTCTGCTCACAAAAGTCGGATCAGGCGATCGAGGCGGCCAGACAAGCCGAGGCCGCTGCGCGATTGGCCGCCGAGCGTGCCCAGGCGATGGCCAAAATCCCGCAGGGAGCGCCGCAGGATATCAAACTGGCAATCGCCGCCTTGCAACAACTGCCGGTGAAAATCGATGCCGCGGAGGCCGCGATCTATCTGGATCGCGCCGGCCGCCACGAACAACGCCTGAACAACCCGGCCACCGCCACGATCCTAACAGAATTGGCGGCGCAAGTCGATCACGCGGTGGAAAACGAAGTGAGCGCCGCGGAGAAATCCCTGCGCGAAGCGCCACAGGCCGCAGCCGCACAGACCCCGGTGCGCCAGGCCAGCGCGGAACTCGCCAGACTCGCCGAGGCCTTGAAACAAGCCGCCCAGGCACTGCCACCGTCGTCGCCCATGACCGCCCCGCCAGGCACCCCGGCTTCCACCGCGACTCCCGCCGAGCAGCGGGCCATGGCCCGCACGCTCGACGCACTCGATCAGCAAGTCAATGAAGCTGCGGCTGCTGCCGCCGCAGCCGCTGCCGCCGCCGCGCAGGGAGGCCCGCCCATGCCGGGCAACCAACCCGGCCCACCCGGCGGGATGGCGCAAGCCGCGATGGCCTCGATGCGCCAAGGCCGCTCGTCCATGCCCTCGCCGCTGCCCGGCATGCCCAGCCCGCTGGGCGAACCGATGGAGAAGTCGCTTGGCGGTGCCAAATTGCAGGCCAGCGCCCCGTCGCAAGGCCAGCCACCGGACCTCCAACCCTTGAAAACCGGCGATTGGGGCAAGTTGCCCAAGAAGCTTGCCGAACAACTCACCAAAGGCCAAACCGAAACCATCCCCGCCGAATACCGCGAGGCGGTCGCCACCTACTACCGGGTCATCGCCGAGAAATCCAACAAACCATGAGCCGCCATTTTCTAACAATCAACCGGATTTCCATCAGCCGCCGGGCGCGGCCTTGTAGCGGCGCTCTGCGAGCGCCGATAGCGCATGGTCCGCTCTGCCCAGCGCATTGTAGCGGCGCTCTGCGAGCGCCGATGGCGCATGGTCCGCTCTGCCCAGCGCATTGTAGCGGCGCTCTGCGAGCGCCGAGCTCTGCCCAGCGCATTGTAGCGGCGCTCTGCGAGCGCCGATGGCGAATGGTCCGCTCTGCCCAGCGCATTGTAGCGGCGCTCTGCGAGCGCCGATGGCGCATGGTTCGCTCTGCCCAGCGCATTGTAGCGGCGCTCTGCGAGCGCCGATGGCTAATGTAATGCTCTGCTCAGCGGCCAGCGACGGTCACAGACCGCCGCTACAATCCAGCGACGGTCACAGACCGCCGCTACAATCCAGCGACGGTCACAGACCGCTACAATGCCTGTGCATCGGCCTCCTCTCCATCGTTCTAACTGCCGGCCCGGCGCAGGCCGACCCCAAGATCGACGAGGCCCTGAAACTGGCCGCCACCTATCTGGTTTCCCAGCAGGGGCCGCAAGGGATGATTGGCGATCCCTTCCCCATGCCCAACACCTCGCTGGCGGTGCTGGCCCTCGCCGCCTGCGGCCACCAACCGACCGATACCACACCCGAGGGACTGGCGATGCGCAAGGCGATCGACTATGTGCTGTTGCCGGACAACCAGACCTCTGACGGCTATTTCGGCAAGGTGGACAACTCGCGGATGTATGGCCATGGCATCACCACCCTGATGCTCGCCGAAATGTCAGGCATGGGCCTCAACGACGCGCAGGACACCCGGATCCGCCAAAAGTGCCAGTTGGGGGTCGAGTTGATCCTGCGGGCCCAGGGCCTGCGCAAGGACGCCCAGAACACCGGCGGCTGGCAATACGAACCCGATAGCAGGGGCTCGGACCTGTCGGTCACCTGCTGGCAAACCATGGCGTTGCGTGCCGCCCAAAACGCCGGCCTCGAGGTGCCACGCGAGGCGATCGACAAGGTGGTCGCATACATGCGGCGGCTCTACAAACCGCTCGGCGACAAGCGCGGGCCCACACTCCCCGGCGGCTTCGGTTACTCCGCGCCGGGCAACACCACCTCGACCACCGCCGAGGGCTTGCTGGCGATGCAGGTCTGCGGCCAGTATCAAGCCGAGGAAACCCTCGCCGCCGCAGAGTTGTTATTCCAACTCGACATCCAAAAGGAAAAATCATGGTTCTTCTACACCACCTATTACTACGCCCAAGGCATGTACCAACGCGGCGGCAAATTCGCCGATGCCGCCCAACGCCTCGTCCCCGCCATGCTGCTGCCACTCCAATCCCGCGAGGGCTGGTGGCAGAGCGTCGGTGGCGATGAGGCCGGCCCCGGCAAAACCTATTGCACCTCGCTGGCCGTCCTCGCCCTCGCCGTGAAAAACCACTTCCTGCCGATCTATCAACGCTAGCCGACCGCACCAGGTTGGACGGCAGGTGATTTTTTGGGTCCTTCACACCAGGACTGAATTGGCAGTGGCTATCCCCATCAAACCGACACCATGCGCGAGTCATCCGGGAAAATCCTTGACCTCGTCCAATGATTCTGCCATTCCTTGGTGCCTGAACTGTTGGAACGATTCCCCATGAAGAACATGCTCACCATCCGGCCACGCTTGAGATTCTCAACACCTCGCGCCTCCGCTATGAATAACCGCCCGTTGCCTCCGCTCCTTGCCTGTCTGTTCCTGGTCGCCACCGTCGCCACCGTCGCCACCGTCGCCGCCGTCGCCGCCGTCGCCGCCGCCCCGGCGGCTCCAGATTCCGGTTCAGGCTGGGGCAACACGCCCTTCACTTATGCGGCGTGGGTGAAATCCGGCGACAATTCCACCCTGCTCTCGACCTCGTCGAAAGACCACGCGGGACGTCCGGGTTGGAAGGAACTGCATACCTGGGGTGAAGAGTTTTGCTTCGGCGGCAATGCCAGCGGCGGGTTCAACGGGCGAGTTGGCAGGATCAACGACAACCAGTGGCATCATCTGGCCTTTGTCTCGGATCCTGCGGCCAACCGACAATCCATGTATGTGGACGGCGAACTCAAACAAACCGGCACTTGTGAGATGAAGCCCGATGCTCCCGGCGCGGTGCTGTTGGTCGCGCGGGGCTACGAGGAAATGGGGCATACCCTGTTCTCGTTTGTCGGCACGCTCGATGATGTGCGCCTCCACGGCAGGGCCCTCACCGTCGATGAAATCCGCAGCGCCATGCAGGGCCACGAGGTGGCCGCCAAAGGCATGCCCGCCCTGCGCGTGAAACTCGACGGCACCACGGATGAAATCACCCGCCTCGGCTGCGGCGACAAACTGAAATTTGTCGAGGGCAAGGTGGGCCGTGCCGCCGAGTTCAACGGCTGGAGTTATCTCGAAGTGGCGCCGGGGTTGCGCGGCGTCCGCTGGCAGCCGTGCTCGTTCCGTTTCAATGGAGCGCCGGAAGAACGCCAATGGACGCTGGAGGACGGTCTGTTAGAACCGGCCGACGGCCCGGCCCAACAGGCACAGCGCTATGCCGAGGCCACGGCGAAACGCTGCCCCGCCATGGCCGAGGAGGCCGGCAAACGGGCGAAGGGCGCGGACCATTGGCGCCGCATCGAGCAGGTGAGGGAAATCTATCTGCAGGCCTGCCGGTGGCTCGAAGGCCAGCAACGCAATCTCCGGAATATGCCCGCACAGGTGAGCTTGGCCTCCCAATATCTCGATCAGATCCAGAAAAAAAGGGGCGGTGAATTCGATCCGGCACCGTATCTCCAGCGCCTGCAGGGCGTTTCCCAACAGATAACGAAAGCGGGTGACAAGGTTTCAGTGGCCGACCTGCTGAAAGCCGGCGAGACGTCTCACCAGGCGCAGGCGTCGATCTCCGCCCAGTGGCTCATGGCGCAGGGCATCGACAAACTCGCATATCTCAAGCGCTACACCTACAACGGCGGGCACTATTACACCGAGTATATCCAGGGCAGCTTCCAACCCGGCGGCAACCTCTGCATCCTGGCTCTGAATGACGGCACCGTAAAGGATCTCCTCCCCGAGATGAAAAAAGGAGTCTTTGAACGATTCGATGTTTCGTTCGATGCCAAACGCATCGTCTTTGCCTGGAAGGCCGATCTCAATGTCGGCTACCGCATCTATGAAGTGAATGTGGACGGCACGGGATTCCGGCAGGTGCTCATGCCACCCGCCGACGAGGCGGACCTGGTGCGTCGCTATGCCAATGGCTATCACCATGGCACGGACGACATGAGTCCATGCTATCTACCAGATGGCGGCATTTGCTTTGTCTCCACGCGCTGCCAGTATGGCACCCTCTGCGACAATCCCGACTGCTTCACCACCACCACCATGTTCCGCATGGACGCCGACGGCAAGAACCTGCGACAACTCTCGACCAGCGCCCTGAGCGAACAAACACCCACCATGACCGAGGACGGCAACATCCTCTATTCACGCTGGGAATACGTGGACAAGGGCGCGGTGAGTGTCAAATGCCTGTGGTCCATGTATCCCGACGGCAGCGGCTCGCGCGAGGTTTACGGCGCGGACATCGCCCTGCCACCGACCATGACCCAGGGCCGCGCCATCCCGGGGGTGCCGGGCGGCTATGTGGTCATGGGGGTGCCGCACTTCCCGCAGATGGGTGTTGGCACGGTCATCCGCCTCGACATGAACAAGCCTATCAGAACACGCGAACCCATGACCTACATGACCCCCTACACCGATATCCGCGGTGAGGGCGGGTTTGAATTCAAGGATGAAAAAGGCAATTGGCGCGGCGATGGCTCGGGCCGCGGACCGCTCTTCCGCGATCCTTATCCGCTGTCCAAGGAAAATTTCCTCGTCTCGCACAAACCGGCCGGTACCGACCTCAATGACCCGAAGGGTTATGGCATCTACCTGTTAGACGAAACGGGGAACCTGCAACTGGTGTACCGCGATCCGGCAATTTCCTGTTGGGTGGCCTTTCCGTTGATGCCGCGCAAGGTGCCGCCGGTGCTGTCCTCCTCCAAGGATGCCAAGCTGGCGGCGGCCAAGCTGGCGAAGTGCGTGGTGACCGATGTCTATCATGGCTTGGAGGACGTGCCGCGCGGCACGATCAAATACATCCGCGTGCTCGAACAACGGGCGCGTCCGTGGACCGCCCGCCGCTATTACGACGGGGATCTTTATGACCAGCAACATGCGGTGATCACCAAGGACACGCACCTCGCACTCAAGGTCCAGCACGGCGTCGTGCCGGTCGAGGAGGACGGCTCGGCATATTTCCTCGTGCCTGCCGACGCGAGCATCTTCTTCCAGGTGCTCGATGCCAACTTCATGGCGGTGCAAACCGAGCGCACGTTTGTCAATTACATGGCGGGCGAGGTGCGCGCCTGCATCGGCTGCCATGAAACACCCCAGTCGGCCGTGAAGGCCAGCAACCTGCTAGGCACACCGCTCGCACTGAAACGCGCGCCGTCCACGCCCGGCCCGCAACCGGGCGAAAAAGACGGACACCGGACGCTGGATTACGCGCAGGACGTCCAGCCCGTGCTCGACAAGTATTGCCAGAAATGCCACAGCGGCGCCGAGCCCAAGGGCAAGCTCAACCTGAGCGGCGAAATGACTGAGTTGTTCAACGTGTCTTATGAGAATCTGATACCGGAACGGCGAAAGGGACAATTCGACCGCAGGCTGTTAGGACTGGTCATCGGTGAGAACCATCCCAAGACCGGCAATGTCGAATACCTGCCCGCACGCTCGCTCGGCTCGCACACCAGCGTGCTGGTGGCGATGCTCGCCAAGGGCAAGGTCAAGCTGGCCGATCCCAAACAGGCGGAACGCGCCGCCAAACTCGCGGAAGTCCACAAGAACATCAACCTGACCCCGGCCGAACTCCTCAAGGTGACCAACTGGGTGGACACCAACGGCCAGTATTACGGGAGTTGGTGGGGCCGGCGCAACCTGAAGTTCAAGGGCATGCCGGATTTCCGCCCGCTCCAGACCTTCGAGATGGCCACCACCAACATCAATCCCTACCCGAGCCGGGTGGAAAAATAACATCCATCAAAACATGAAGACCAACACCCCCAACCGCCACGCATGCCAGATCGTTTCGATCGCCGGTCTGCTGTGGTGCGCCGCCCATGCCGTGGAAACACCCGCCACCGATGCAACCGAACGCGTGAACCTCGCCCAGGTCGCCACCCCATCCGCCTCGTTCGTCAGCGGCGACACCACCGTGGCCGCCCTCAACGACGGGGAAAATCCCAGGAATTCGCGCGATAACCACTCCGGTTGCTACGGCAATTGGAACCGCACCGGCACCCAATGGGTCCAGTATGACTGGAGCCAGCCGATCAGCACCCGGAAAATCGAGGTCTATTGGTGGGCCGACGGTTCCGGGGTCCACCTGCCCAAAGCCTGCCGACTCACCTACTGGAACGGCACGGCGTTTGTACCTGTTAGCAAACCGGCCGGATTGGGGGTCGCCGGCGATACCTATAACTCCACCACCTTTGACGAAGTCACGACCTCCAAGCTGCGCCTCGAGATCGATGGTGCTGACCGCGCATCCACCGGCATCCTGGAATGGAAGGTGGAGGATGCGGGGAAATCCCCGAAATTCCCCCCCACCGTGATTGCGGACATCGACCGCGTGGTCATGCTGGGCGGCAAGACCTGGCTGAATGCCAAGGTCAAGGGACTGCAGGCCAAGGCCTCCCCCACCCTCACCTGGACCAAGGTCTCCGGACCGGGAGCCGTCACCTTCGACAACCCGGCCGCTGCGGCCACCACCGCAGGGTTTTCCGAAACGGGTGCCTATGTCCTCAAGCTAACAGCCGCCGACGGCGGCCTGAGTTCATCCGATAACGTCAAGGTCAAGGTCATGGCACGGCCACCCGTCGTGCAGTTGGATGCGGTCAATACCAAGACCTTCAAAATCAACAGCCCGCTGTGGAACAGCCGCATCAAGGCGCTCGTCGTGAACTGGATCCCGCATTGCATCAGCGAGTGCAACAATCACCAACTGTCCCAGGGCGGCATCGACAATTTCGAGGAGGCTGCCAAAGCCCTGGCCGGCAAACCGCACGGCCGCCACAAGGGCTATCCGTTTTCCAACGCCTGGGTCCATCAGACCGTCGAAGCCATCTGCATCGCCCTGATGATCGATCCCCAGGGCGACCAGGACATCATCAAGGCCCAACAACTCATGAAGGCCACGCTCGATGACTGGATCCCCAAGATTCTAGCAACCCAGGAAGCCGATGGTTATATGCAGACCCGTTTCACGCTCGACCCCGGTGCTCGTCACTGGGATGCCCGCACCCGCACCGAGCATGAAGGTTACGTGGCCGGATACTTCCTCGAGTCCGCCATCAACCACTACCTCATGACGGACCGCAAGGACGCCCGCATGTACCATGCAGCCAAGAAACTCGCCGACTGCTGGTTCAACAACCTCGGCCCCGCGCCCAAAAAGGAATGGTTCGACGGCCACCAGGAAATGGAACAGGCGCTGGTGCGCTTCGGCCGCTTCGTCAATGCCATGGAAGGCCCGGGCAAAGGCCAGAACTACATCGACCTGGCCAAGTTCCTGTTGGATTGCCGCAAGAGCGGCGGCGAATACGATCAAAGCCACCTGCCCGTCGTCCAACAATACGAGGCGGTCGGCCACGCGGTGCGCGCCGTCTATAACTATTCCGCCATGGCCGATGTCGCCACCGAAACCCACGACATCGATTACCAAAGCGCCGTCATGTCCCTCTGGGACAACATGGTCAACAAGAAATACTATGTCACCGGCGGCGTGGGCAGCGGCGAAACCTCCGAAGGCTTCGGCCCTAACTACTCACTGCGCAACAATGCCTACTGCGAATCCTGCTCGAGCTGCGGCATGATCTTCTTCCAATACAAATTGAACCTCGCCTATCAGGATTCGAAGTTCGCCGACCTCTATGAGGAGACGCTCTACAACGCCCTGCTCGGCTCCATCGACCTGGAAGGCAAGAATTTCTGTTATACCAACCCGCTCGACGTGGACGGCCCGCGCACGCCCTGGCACGGCTGCCCGTGCTGCGTGGGCAACATCCCCCGCACCCTGCTCATGCTGCCGACGTGGATGTACGCCCGCAGTGCCGATAGCATCTATCTGAACCTGTTCATCGGCAGCACCGCCACCGTGGAAGGCATCGCCGGCACCGACGTCGAGATGGTGCAAGCCACCAATTATCCGTGGGACGGCAAGGTCTCCATCACCGTGAACCCAGCCACGCCCAAAACCTTTACCGTCAAAGTCCGCATCCCCAAACGCGACGTGAGCGAACTCTATCCCAGCAGCCCGGACGCCAACGGCGTCACCTCCATCGCGCTCAACGGCAAGACCGTGACCCCAGACCTCGACAAAGGCTACGCCGTGTTCAACCGGGCCTGGCAGGCCGGTGACAAAATCGAAATGGTCCTCCCCATGATGATCCAGCGCGTCAAGGCCAGCGATCGGATCGCCGCCGACCGCGGCCGCGTGGCCCTGCGTTATGGCCCGCTGATGTATAACTTCGAAAGCGTGGACCAGGATCTCACCGGGATCCTGAACCCTAACACCCCGCTGGTCACCGAATGGAAGCCCGACCTCCTCAAGGCCGTGAATGGCGCGCCCGAAGGCGTGATCGTCATCAAGGGCGCCTTCGCCAACGGCACCCCGCTGCTGGCCATCCCCAACTATGCCCGCAACAACCGCAAGGTCGGCTCCCCGTCCGTAGTGTGGATCAAGGATCAATAATCCCGCCCACCGCCACCAGCGTCAGGAGCGGCACTTACGCCCAGAATATGCCCTCGACCACCACAACGCCAGCAAATGGCACGCTCTAACAATACCTATCCCAATCCCTGACGGTGGATCTCAACGGCACGTTTGACCTCACCCGCATCGAAACCAGTTTTTAATACCCCACCGTGACCTGCAAATACACCATCGATACATCTCCCGACGGCAAGGCGTGGACAAGTTATGTGGCCGAGACCAGCGCCTTCCCCGTCACAGTCAGCCCGCACCAGGATTCCCGCAGGGCGCAGGCGGCATTCGTCCGCATCACCCTGACCGGCTGCACCCCCCCCGAAAATGGCGCCGGAATCCATTCGTTCGAAGTGTATTGAATGTCGCAGTGAAAGATTGGAGGAGAAACAGCGCTATGATGAACATGCTCACCACCCGGACACGCTTGGCATGCGGCCAATCCCACTTAACATGCCCCCCTGATGCCACCGGCCAGGGAATGACCTGTCGCGGCACGATTCCGCAAGCCATGACACGTTTGATGATCGGTTTGACAGCGCTCGTTCCTTGGCATGCGACGCTGGCTCAGGAGGCTGCCACAGTGCATTACAAGGTGGACCCGGCGAAGGTGGAAAACACCGTGGACGCCAGAATCTACGGACAATTCCTGGAGCATATCTTCAACTCGGTACACGGCGGACTATGGGGTGACATGATCCTCAATCCTTCGTTAGAATCCCACGGCGGTGGTGGCTGGGTCATCGAGGACAACACCGTCATGAGCAGCCAGCAGATCACCGACCAAAAACTGATCTTCGGCGATGCGCAGTGGCGCGACTATGAGTTGACGCTGGAGGCGCGGAAGATCGAAGGCGCGGAGGGCTTCCTGGTGATGTTCCGGGTGGCCGACGCCGGGCGGTTCTACTGGGTGAACTTCGGCGGTTGGGGCAACCGCGAGCACGCCATTCAGAAAAACGGCGGGGCGATGGGCAAACATGTCGAGGGTACCATCGAGAAAGGCAAGTGGTACAAGGTGCGGATCCGCTGCGAAGGGGCACACTTGCAGGCCTTCCTGGACGGGCAGCGCGTGCTGGATGAGACCGATGCGGTCGGCCCGATCCCGCAGGGCGGGGTGGGGCTGAACGGGTGGAACACCAAGGTGCAGTTCCGCAACATCAAGGTGACGGACCTCGCCGGCAAGACGCTGTTCGAGGGCCTGCCGCCGCGCAACACCCTGGCCACAGCTCCGGCATACTGGCGGTTCTTCGGCGATGCCGACTTTTCCAATGACACAAGCAACGCATTCAATAGCGGCACCTCGTTGCGCATCCGCAGTCAACAGGCGGGGGGGCAGTCGGGCATCTGCCAGACGCCGATGATGGTCCGCAAAGGCGAGCGTTACACGGGATCCCTGTATCTGAAGGGATCGGCCGCGGCGGGTGTGACGGTGCGCCTGATAGATGAAACCGGCAAGGAGTTGTCAGCGACCCGCTTGCGCGACATCGGCACGGTTTGGAAAAAGCAGGACTTCGGGTTCACGGCCGGGCGGACGGTGGAAAAGGCGGTGCTGGAAGTGGCACTTATCGGCGCCGGCGACGTTTCACTGGACATGATCAACCTGTTTCCGCAAAGCGCGCTGGACCATGGCGGGTTCCGGCCGGATGTGCTGCAGGCGATCCAGGATCTCAAGCCGGCCACGATCCGCTACCCGGGCGGGTGCTTTGCCTCGGCATACCGCTGGAAGGACGGCATCGGCCCGCGTGCGAACCGCACGTATTTCCCGAATGTGATCTGGGACGACCAGGACCCGAACCAAATGGGCACGGATGAATTCATGGACCTGTGCCAGCGCGTGGGTGCCGAGCCGATCCTGCCGGTGAACATGAACCTGGGCGTGCAGGATGCGCTCGACTGGTTGGAGTATTGCAACGGCGACGCCAACACGAAGTGGGGGGCCGCGCGGGCCAAGAACGGGCATCCGGAGCCATATAGGGTGAAGTTGTGGGAGATCGACAACGAGACCTGGGGCATGGGGCCGGAGCGCTATGGCGAGGTGGTCAGCAAGTTCAGCCAGGCCCTGCGTGCCAAGGACCCCACGCTGAAGATCATCGCCTGCGGCGGTTATGGCTACGACGACGGCAAGGGCAGTTCTAACGGATGGAACGGGAAACTGTTGGACCAATGCGCCAAGGACTTCGACTACCTGAGCATCCACTATTACAACGGCATCATGTACGAGCAGGATTTTGTGGAGGACCCGCGCCGATATGAGGCATACATGCGGGATGACATTGGCAAGATGATCAAGAACTCGGCCAACCCCGCGATCCGCATCTACTGCTCGGAATGGGGCATGATGAATGATGAGTGGCGTTCCGGATTGTACACCGGCGGCATCCTCAACGGCTTCGAGCGGCAAAGCGAGTTGGTCCCGATGACCTGCCCGGCGGTGTGGCTGCAGACGGTCTCGACTAACCGCCCGCGGCCGCGCTGGACCAGTTGCCTGATCCTCTTCGACCACCAGTCCTGCTACGGCGCACCTACCTGGGTGGTGGAAAAACTCTGGCGGGAACACTTCGCACCCAAGCGGGTGAGGCTCGAAGGACCGGAGCAACCTCTCAACAGCGTGGCGACGCTCAGCGAGGACGGCAAGACGCTCTTTCTGAAATCGGTGAACCCAACGCAACAAGCGGTCACGGTCGAACTAACTGAACCTGCCGCATTCGCGCAAGGCCAGTCCGAACTGCTGGTGGTGAGCGGGCGGGAGAATGATCGCAACACCCTGGATGAGCCTGCCAAGCTGGTGCCGCGGGCGCAGACGGTGGCACGTGAGGCGGGCGTCCTCCGGTTCACCATGCCGGCCTTGTCGGCCGGCGTGCTAACAGTGAGTGTGAAATAGGCAATATCGACGACAATCCATCACTCCCAAACATCGAAACCATGACTACAGTGCTCCCAAGGAAAGTGCTCCTGATGCTGTGCATCCTCATGCAGGCCAAGCCCATGGCGGGTGGCGAAATCTACATGCCGACAGATCTCGGCGTGGCCCGGACGCCTGAAACCAGAACGTTGACTGCGGAGGAAGAGGCCCAGGCGATGGAGCGTGACTGGCTTTTCCAGGCGATGGGCGAACCGCTGCTACAACGCTCGACCAAGGAGATTGCCTGGGCCCGGGAATTGGCGGCACGGCTGGCCCGCAAGTCTCCAGCGCCGGATGTGTCCGCCGAGTTGCAGGCCCTGGACGCATTGGAAAAGCGCATGGGAGGGGTTAGCGCCCGGGTGGCCACCGCACCATCGGCGGTGCCAGGTTGGATCTGGTATCCTGAAGGCAAACCAAGCGATGACGCACCCGCCGCCACCAGGTTCTTCCGGTCCAAGTTTGAGGTGACCGGCACCGTAAGCCGTGCGGATTTGCGCATCGCTGCCGACGATGCTTGTGAGGTATTTCTCAACGGCACGCGGATTGGTGCCCATGACACCTGGCAGCGAGCCGCGGGGTTTTCGGTTGGAACCCAGTTGAAGCAAGGAACCAATGTCCTTGCGGTGCGGGCGGAGAACAAGCCTGCCAACAGCAAGAATCCCGCCGGGTTGATCGTGGGCTTGACCATCACTCTTGGCGATGGCAAGCAGATGCTGGTCACCTCCGGCACTTCCTGGCGGGCGACGAAAGAAGCCATGCCCGATTGGCAGCAACCCGGGATGGATGATTCCAATTGGATGGCGGCCATGATCTCTGCGCCTTACGGCGATGCCCCATGGGGGAGAATCCCCGGCCTGCTTGGCGGTGAGAGTCCCGGCGATTCGCTGTACGCCGGCGAGGATCCTGCGATCAAGGAGTGCTACTTTTCCGTGCGCCGGATCAAGCGGGAAATCCTCATGAAGAATCCCGTGATCGACTTCCAGCAACTGCTCTTCGTGGACATCCCGATCCAGCACGTCAGGGAAACCAATCACGAGGCGATCCACCGGATGAGCATGTGGGCGGCACCGGGCGGTCGTCTGTTAGTGCTGGATGCCCTGCGGCCGGGCGGGCAGGTGCGGCAACTCGCACCCGACAAGCCCGGCAGTTTCTGGCGGCCGGATCTTTCCTTCGACGGCAAGCGGGTGCTGTTCTGCTACAAACCGCATGACGAAAAGAGTTTTCATTTGTATGAAATGAACCTGGATGGCAGCGGCCTCCGGCAACTCACCGCAAGCGGCGAATACGATGACATCGATCCGATCTATCTTCCCGATGGCCACCTCATGTTCACCACCACCCGCTGCAACAGTTATGTGCGCTGCGGGCCGTTCATCAACTCCTATGTCTTGGCTCGCTGTGATGCCGGCGGCGGCAATATCTATCTGGTCAGCCTCAACAACGAACCGGATTTCGTGCCGTCGCTCATGGCCGATGGCCGGGTGATCTATTCACGCTGGGAATACACCGACAAGGCCTTGTGGCGCGCGCAAAAACTATGGACCGTCAACCAGGACGGCACGGGCGTCTCGGCGTTCTGGGGGAATCAAAGCATCTGGCCCGACCACACCTCGCAACCCCAACAAATCCCCGGCAGCCGCCGGATCATGTTCTGCGGCGTGGGCCACCACGATTGGTGGAGCGGGTCGATCGGCATCATCGATCCCAGCCAAGGCTTCAATTTCCCCGACGGCCTGACCAAGGTGACCCGCGATCTCCAGTGGCCGGAAACCGGCAACGGCCCGGTGGACCCGGGCGAAAAGGAAAACTATCATGCATCCGGCGGTTTCACCGGCTACAGCGCGCCCCTGCCTCTATCGGAAGAGGATTTCCTGGTTTCGGCACGCGGCATGGACGGCCGCTTCCGCCTGTATCTGATGGATGTGTACGGCAACCGGGAACTGATCTATGAGGGAATCCATAACATCCTCAACGCGATCCCGGTCAAGGCGCGCCCCATCCCGCCGGTCCAACCTAACGTAGTGGTCTGGCCCGGCACCGGACCTGACAGAAAACCCAACGAACCCGGGGTCTTGTTC
>JAPLUI010000223.1 GCA_026397725.1 Verrucomicrobiota bacterium
CGCCGTCTGGATGCTGGAGGACGCCCGGCGCGCGGGGGTGGGGGATCTCGATTTGCTCAAGGACTACCCCGGTCTTGGCGTCTATGATCTGGACGCCGCCTGGCGCTACGTGGAAACGCACCGCGACGAAATTGAACAGGCAATCCGTGCGAACCGGGAAGCGTGATGGCAAAACTCTACTCCAACGAGAATTTTCCGAGACGTGTCGGCGAAGAATTGCGCCTGCTCGGCCATGACGTGCTCTCCTCATTCGAGGCGGACAATTGATCCGCGTGGTGCGTTCTTCATCGTGAGGCCCGCCCTCGGGAAAACAGCCTCTATTTCGAGTTAAGAATGAACGGGAGACTGGGGGATTGGAATGATCGTCCGCATCTCACTGGTGGCGAGACGCCACCAGCACGGCCTGCCGCGAGACGCGGCAGCTACCGGCACCTCACCACGATTTCACCTCGATCCAAGTGGTCTCCTGAACACCTGTGGCAGCGTCGGAGGCGAGGATGATGTGGCGGCCCTCGCGGATTTGCATGCGGCGTCAAACCTAGCTGGCCTGCGTGAAAGCATTGGGCAACTCCCGCTCGAAGGCCCCAGCGCATGAATCATCGAGTGGTGGGGCCGCTATCCGCTACTTCCTCTCCCTCCCAAGTTCCCTGACCAGCCGCTCCACCTCGGGCCGACGCTTGGACACCCGCTTGTTCCATCCGAGTTGCAGGGTGTGCCGGTATTCGTCGAGCCCTGGCAGCGGCCGCGTGCGGGCCGCCCATTCCTTGCAGCGCCGCCACCACAACTCCGGCACGAAGCACACACGAAGCACGCCAGCCCGCCGGTCCCCTCCTTGACATCATGGCCCGCAGCAACAATCTCCAAGTTGTCCGCCACGCCTCGATCATCAGGAAAAGCCACCGGTAGGATGAAGCCAATCACTTCGACACCCGCAGGCGGAGCCAGGCACGCGGGCTTGCGGAGATGGGGCTGCGGACCTCCACGGTCACGACTTCGGTGTCGTCGCCGAGGTCCAGCGGAGTGAGTTCCTGAAACACGGCGGGGCCTGACTGCCAGCTTCCCGGTATGAGCGTTAGGGAATGTTCTGCGGTATAGGTGAGTCCGCTGTTCTTCGGACGGTGATAGCTCAGGGTGAGATGGTTTCCATCGGACTCGGTGCGGGTGCCGATTTGGGGAAGCAAGGCGGCGTCGGCAAGCGACGGATTCATGGCCAGGGTGTATTCGAGGAAATTGGAGACGCCGTCGTGGTCGCTGTCGCTTGAGCCATCGGCAGCGTTCGCCGGGTCGAGGTTGTGCTCGATTTCCCAAATGTCGGGTATTCCGTCCCCGTCACTATCGACAGTGGGATCGGTGACCACGGCGTAAGGCATGGCGGGCGACCAATCACCCGACTGGCTGTCGGTGGCACGGGTCCGCAACAGGACCGTGTCGGAGAAGGTGGTGCCGAGGTTGGCGGCCGCATTCCAGACCAGCGTGTGGCTGACGCCACTTGGCTGGCTGTCGAGTTTCAGCGTGGGCAGAAAGGTACCGCCATCCACGCTGTTGACCGTGGCATCGCTCCAGGTGGTATCGCCATCACGCTGGTATTGCAGTTCCAGTGATGATCCCTGGGCTTCGGCGTCCCAAATGCGAACTGTCACCGAGCCATGCGCTCCACCCCCCGACGGACTCGGGAGAATGCGTGCCAGCGGTGCGTTGTTCAACACCCCTGATGTGGGTTGACTGGACGCGTCCATCGGATCGGTTCCGGCAAGCCATTCCTGATAGTTCGTGTATCCGTCGTGATCCGGGTCACCGGTGGCAGCGTTGTCTCCGCTGGCGGCGTCTGCGCCGGTGTAGGCAAGACCATGGGCACGCTTCCATGCGTCGGGCAACCCGTCCCCACCGCTGTCCAGCGTCGTATGGATCACGTCCCGGATCTTGTTGCCGTTCCCGTCATAGACGTAGAGTTCGACATATCCGTTGTCCCGCTCAGTGCTGATGAGGCGGTTGAGTTTATCGTAGGTCCTGCGGGTCCAGCCTTGCCCTTTGAGACGGCGGTAATCGCTGAGATGGTCGTCGCCAGGTGTACCCGCTTTGGAATTGCAGGTGTTCGCCCGGTATCCCTCGGCCCGGTGGTCGTATTCCTCCCTGTTGGTCAAGCCGTCCACATCCAGATCTCCCGCCGCATCATTGAGCAACGGGTTCAGTCCGTTCGCGACTTCCCATGCGTCTCCCATCCCGTCACCGTCCGTCTCGGTTGACAATGGATTCGTGCCCAACGCGATTTCCTGTCCATCGGTCAAGCCGTCGCCGTCGGTGTCCGGATTGTGCGGGTCCGTGCCGAGCGTCGCTTCCTGATAGGCGGTCAAACCGTCACCATCGGTGTCCGACAGGTCCGGCCCGAATTTGGCCGTGATCGTCTTGGCGGAATTCATCAGCACCGACAGCGGGTTGTCCGTGCCCGAGGCATCGCCGGACCAACCGGTGAACACATAGCCGGGGTCGGGTGTGACGGTGACCTGGGCCATGGTACCGAGAACATACTGCCCCGCCCCGGACACCGTGCCGTGGGATGCGTTGATACTCAGAGTTTGTGCATCATCGTGGGTAGCGACGGCAATGATTGGCGATTCGGCGGACGCAACTAGGTTGGAGCGGACGGGGCGGAACCCGGTGTAGCTGTTCGAGTGGCCCGGGTTGCCGCCGTAGTAGCGGTACCCGACGCGGCAGAGGCCCGCGGCGTCGCCCGAACTGCCGCCCCGGAACACTCGGTTCGAGCCCGAGGAAGGCCCACGCGGATCGGTGGCAGGCGATGAGCCGTAATAGGCCGCGCCATACCAATCCCAAGTCCACTCCCACACGTTGCCCGCCATGTCAGAGATGCCATAGCCGTTCGCCGGGAACGAGCCCACTGGCGAGGTGTAGGGTTGGGCACCCGTACCCCAGACCGGATCATAACCGCCGGCACCGATCGCGTAGGATTCGCCGCCGGCATTGAAGAAATTCGCATTGGCGTGGCTGATCGTGTTGCCCCACGGGAAGCGCAAGCCCGTCAAACCGCCGCGCGCCGCCTTCTCCCGCTCCGCCTCGGTGGGCAGCCGGTAGCCATTCGCACTCCACTTCACCATCGTGTTGCCGATGTCGGTACTACCGGTCTTATAGATAACGGTCTGCGCGGCATCGGTGTAGTAGCACGGCGTGAGAGCCTCTTTTTCACTCCGCGCGTTGCACCATTTGACCACATGATACCAGGTCACGGTTTGCACTGGATGGTCCGCCGCCTTGCCCGCACCGGTGCCGAGGTCCGTGTAGCCGTGGCTCAGTCCCCAGGCCCGCACCGCATCCCAATCCGCCTTGGTCACGCCCATTTTCTGCATGTAGAAGGCGCTCACGTTCACCGTGTGCGCCGGGGCGTCGGATATTCCATCGAGCGAATCGCCCATGGTGAAGATTCCGCCGGGAATGAGGGCAAAGGATTCGCCAGTGCGGACGGGGCGGAACCCGAGGCTGTTGTTCGCGACGCCCGGGCCGTCGTCGTAGCGGTGGGCTGCGCGGCAGTCGTAGGCGTAGTGGCCCCAGCTGCCGCCGCGTACCACGCGGTACGAGCCGGACGGCCCGCCGACAGGATCCGTTAGACTCGCGGGGGTGCCGTAGTATGCGGCGTCATACCAATCCCAGCACCACTCCCACACGTTCCCCGCCATGTCATACACCCCGTAACCGTTGGGAGCAAAACTCCCCACCGGAGAGGTGTAGGGAGTGCCGCCCGCGGCGTAGGTCGGATGATAGCCGGTGCTTCCAGTTTGATAGGTTTCGCCGCCACCGTTGTAGAAGTTCGCCTCGGTGTGACTGATGATATTGCCCCATGGGAACCGCAGGCCCGCCAGTCCGCCGCGGGCCGCCTTCTCCCGCTCCGCCTCGGTCGGCAGCCGATAGCCGTTGGCCGCCCACTTCACCATGGTGTTGCCGATGCTGTTGCTGCCCGTCTTGAAGACCAGGGTCTGCGCGGCATCCGTGTAATAGCAGGGGGTGAGCCCGTCCTGCTCGCTCCGCGCATTGCACCACTTTACCACGTCATACCACGAAATGGTCTGCACCGGATGGTCCGCCGCCTTGCCCGCACCGGCGGCCAGGTCCGTGTAGCCATGGGTAAGCCCCCAGGCCCGCACCGCGTCCCAGTCCGCCTTGGTCACGCCCTTTTTCTGCATGTAAAACGCGCTCACGCTGACCGTGTGCGGCATGGCGTCGGTCATCCCGTCGAGCGGATCGCCCATGCTGAAGTTGCCGGCGGGAATCAGTGAGAAGACCGCAAGATCCGGCATCCCGGCGCTCACCTTGATACGGAACCGCATCAAGGGCGAAGCCTGATTGTTCCAATCCGTGCCCGCGTCCCAGATGATGCGCAGGTTGGTGCCGGGCGTTACATTTGCGCCGACTGCTCCGGTAAGCGTGGTGGCTGGAACCGCCCAGGTGGTGCCGCCATCGGCGGAGATTTCCAGAGAGACCGTGGCCGAGTTGGAGGTGCCGGTGATGTCGTAATCAATATCGAGCAGCTTGGTCCCGGCCCGTTGGGCGGCGCGGACGTTGCCGACGGTGATTTGGGCGTTGGCTGCCGGGGCGGCGGCAAGTGCCAGCGTGGCGAGCAAGGCGAGGAAACGGGATGGCGTGTTCATGGGAGGGAGCGGTCGGTGGTGGTATGAACCGTGTTTGTCGGGTGGACGCAGGTGGCGTTCATGGGACCTATTTCTTGCCGGTTGAAGTGGGTGCGGTGGTGGACTTGCCGGATGAACTGGAGCCGGTGGAGGGTTTCGAGGGGCGATTTCATTTCTTCCTTGATTGAAGGTTGCTAATCTGACTCAAGAGCGAGCTAATCTGACTCAAGAGCGAGCTAATCTGATTTAATTGCGATGGTGTTGCCTTACCCAAATTTGCGCTGATTCCGCCTAGCGTGGAGGAGATGCTGGAAGCTAACTGAGGGGTCAGCCCACCGCCTGAAGTGGGCGACGAGGCGGTGGTTGCTGGTGCCTTGGAAGGTGACGAAGTGATAGAAGTGCTCGCAATGTTTGTGGACATCGCGTAACTGGCGGCACTTATGCTGGTATTAGAACCACTACGCGATGACGTGCCTCCACCTGATGATAAGCGTTGGGTGTTATCCAAGACATTCTTGTAGATGTCATACGCAGCTTGTGGAAGGCTGTTGAGGAAATGGGACCCCGTGAACGCACCGGAGAACGTGGTCGGTTGAGGTCCTCGAACTAAGCCTTGATACAGGTTTCCATTGAGGCTGACTTTTGGCATGTATTTTGCAAACAGGAAATCCTCGCCCGCATCGACAACTACGTCGGAGATGGCTTGCCCTAAGTCGTAGTTCTCACCGCGCCCAATCGCCTGGAGCCCTTCCTTATAGACTGTCGAAACTGCGCTGCCGGCTGCTTCCCCAAAGACCCCAGCGGCTAACCCCCCCAGGCCTTCTGCCCCCGTGGATAAAAGAACTTCATCCCATGAGAATGCACCGCCAGCGACCTTATTCGCGGTCTGCTCGATTATTCCTTGCCCTAATCCCGTCACCATCCCAACTGCTGCACGAAAAACCGCGTAGGGAAGTTGGATGAATTCACCGGTGGGATCGGTAAATGTGGCGGGATTTCCACCTCCATATCCATACGCCGCCGGTTTCCACCCCGGCCCGATGTTCCTGACGGGGTCCACCGCGAGGAAGACCCCGGGATCGGCGAGGTAGTATCTGGCGCGCATGAAGTAGAGGCCGGGGACGAGGGGTTCGTCCATCACGCCTTGGGAGCCGACGAAGCGGTAGGGATTGGTGTCGGTGCCGGAAGGTGAGTTGGTGGCGAGCTGTTTGCCATAATCCGAGTAGGCGTATTCGGCGACGGTGGCTTTGGCCTGGTCGGTCAGGCGCACGATGTTGCCCGAGGCGTCGGCGTGATAGCAGACGAACTTCGTGGCGTCGGCCGGGTCGATGCGCACGGCGAGGTCGGGGCTGTGGACGTAGTAGGCGGTGATGCGGTTGGAGGAATCCGCGTCGGCGAGGATCCGCTCCATGCCGCCCACGAGATTGAGGACGTAGCGGGTCTGTGTGCCATCCATGGTGCGGGCCACGCGACGGCCAAGCGGATCGTATGTGTTGTAAACCGTGTGGGTGACGGCCGGGAGCGCGTGTGAATCCGTGACGGTCAATTCGGTGGTGCGATTGTCCTCGTCGTAGGTCAGGTCGAGGTCATAGCCGGCACCGATGGCCCGGCTGAGGTTCATGGAGGGTGATCCGTTGGCGTTCTTGAACTCGTAGATCCAGTCGTTGGTGCCGGAGGGCACGGCGGCATCCGCCCGCGATTGGATTCGGCCGGATGCGGTATAGGTGGCGGTTTCATCCTTGGCTGGCGGGGGCGTGGGAACTAGCAGGCCCTTGTCGTTGGCGAATGTCTGATTGCCGTTCTTGTCATAGGCATAGGTCATGGCTATCATGACGGTATCGTCGCCCGTCCCGGCGGTGCCCTTGCCGTCGGCATAAGCGAGCGAGTTCTGGTGCCCGGCATCGTCATAACTAACTGTGCGCACGATTCCGTTAGGATAGGTCTGGCTGGCAAGGCGGCCTTCCTTGTCCCAGGCATAGGTGATTGTCTGACCGCCCCAGAGTGCCTGGCGGACCAGCCGCGAGCGCAGGTCGTATTCCTGGCCGAGGGTTTTGTTACCGGGATAGGTGAGGGTGGTCACGCGGCCGAGCGCGTCGTAGCCGTAGCCAACGCTCTGGCCGAAGGTGTCGGTGGTGCGCAAAGGACGATCCACCGCATCATAGGACGCCGTGGTCTGGGTGGAGGAGGATAGGGACGGGTCGATGCGCACGGCGGACTCCAGGTTGCCGTTGAGGTCATAGTCCATGAAGCCCATCCGGCCGGTGGAAAAAAACACCATCTGCAAGCGGCCGATCGGGTCGTAATAGAGAGAGCGGGAAAGACCCGAGGGCTCGGCCTGGGTTTTCAGGCGGCCGTTTTCATCATAGGTGTAAGTCCACTGCAGGTTGTCCTGGTTTTTCTCGGTGAGCCGCTCGTTGCGCGGGCCGTAGGTCATCACGTAATGGCCGCCGAGCGCGTCTTCGATGTCGAGGATATTGCCAACACCGTCGTAGGAGTATACCCACACGCCGCCTGCGGGGTCGGTCCATTGGTGCAGGCGACCGCGACCGTCGTAGGCGTTGGTGCTGGTGTTGAGGTTGGCGTCGGTGGTCGATTTCACCCGGCCCGCCTCGTCGAAGATCGTGCTGCGGGTGTTGCCGAGGGGATCGATCACCACCACCACACGGTTCAGGCGATCATATTGCTTTTGCCACATTTTTCCGAGCTTGTCACGGGTGGCGATTTCATTGCCGTTGAGGTCATAGGTGTGTTCCACATAATCTCCCGCCGGATCCGTGACCCGCAGGATCCGGCTGGCGTCGTCATAGGTGTTGGTGGTGACCAGGCGCTGCATCTGGGGCGTGCCGCTGGCTTGGGAAACCGGAACCGACGGCGTGGTGGTTTGCCAGGGCAGCGAGCGTCTGTTGAAACTGAAGTCCATCTCTTTGCCGGCGCGATCACTTGACCAGACGCGGAGGTTGCTGGCGTCGTAGCGGAATTCGGATGGCTGGTTCTTCGCGTCGTAGGAGAAGCGGAGATTGCCCGTTTCGTCATAGGTGTTCCTGATCGCACGCCCGAGCGCATCGGTGGTGCGCACGACATTGCCATTGATGTCAAACTCGGCGATTGTGGTGTGGGCCAGCGGATCGGTGACCGACTTGCGCCAGCCGAGTTCGGTGGTCTCGACCGTGGTGGTCTGATTCGCCGGATCGGTGGACGAAACCGGAAAGCCGGTGATGGCGTCATAGGTTCTCGTCGTCTCATGAAGATTGCCATCGTTGGCGGAAATCACGAGGCCCCGCGAGTCATAGCCATAGACGGCAAGCGGGCCGAGGTCGTCTTCGTGGCGGAGCAGGTTGCCCTTGGCGTCGTATGTGTACCGGTTTTCCCAGTCGGAGGTTTCGCCGGTAACACGTGGACGGATGTCCTTCACCGGCCGGTTGAGCAACGACGTGAGCCCGTTGCCGTCGTTCAGATGGCCGTTGGTCGTGCCGCCAGGGTCCGTGGTTTGGGGGAATGCCCAACGCCAGATTTGGCCGAGGGCGTCGGTCTTGGCGATCATGTTGGCGCGGGAATCATATGCGTAGGTGGTGGTCCAGCCCATCGGCTCGGTGAGTTTGGTCATCACGCCGGTGGTCGTGTCGTATTCGTAGAGGTTGGTGGCACCGAGGGGATCGCGCTTGGCCACGACGTGACCCTTGCGGTCGAAGGTTTCGGTCCAGATCTTGCCGTCGCCATCGGTGCGGGATATCTGACGGGGTCCGGGATCACCGTAGCGGTAATTCATGGCCCGTCCCGCGCCGTCGGTTTCCGTGATTTTGCGGCCGTAGCTATCGTATGCGACGGACACGTTGGTGGTGCCGCGCGGGGTGGTCACGCCGCTCAGCAGACCGGGGGTATTGTATCCGAAGGGCCAGGTCGTATTCAAAGCCGGCGATGAGAGATAGGCGGCGGGACCGGTGTGGGAGACGGTCGCCAGCCGCGCGTCGCCATTGAAGGTGAAGCTCACGGTCCAGCCGAGGCCGGTCACGCTGGTCAGTTGGTTCTGGGCGTTGTAACTGAAGGTCCAGACTCCGCCACCGGTGTCGGTGACGGTTTTTAGCAGGCCAAGTACGGGATCGTAGTTCAGCAGCACCCGGTTGCCATTGAAGTCCCGAATTTCCTTGAGCAGGCCGGTGAGGGGGGCATCAACGGTCGAGGGGTCGTAGAACACATAGATCAGCCGGTCGGGCGTGATCCACAGCATGGTGTCGGGGTCGGCGGGATTGTCGCGGAGTTCTCCCCGGTATTCGCCATGGGTAGTTTTGTAGATGCCGCCCGTTTGGCGTTGCCAGGTTTCAAGAGTGCCATCCCAAAGCAGCATGCCGACCAGGCTCGCCGGACTGCTCGCATTGAACAGGCTTCCGGGAATCAAGCGGGCTTGGAACGAATGCCTCCAACCGGAACCGAGCACCGCGTCATCGGAATACATGTTGCCGCCGCCTTCGAGTTGCTGGCTGTTGAACGAGATCCCGCTATTGTAACCGAGCTTGAATTCAAGCGGGATACCCGCCGTGGGCCGGGTGAAAACCGTGTGCTGCCAGGAAAACGCGCCGGCCAGGGCATGCGCGTCAAGTTAAGCCAGATTCTCCCATGTTTCCGTGAAATTCCGGCGCTTTTTCCGTTTGTCGTAGCAACAATATCTGGCCAGCGCCTTTTCAAGGGCGGCGGTCTCCTGGTCGCCACCTGCCAGCGAGTGC
>JAPLUI010000164.1 GCA_026397725.1 Verrucomicrobiota bacterium
ACCGCTGTTCCAGGACCCGAGGCTTGGGCCAGGCTGATCGTCTTGCCGGGAACACGGACGCCGTTGGAATCTTTCAAGGTGACCGTAACGGTGGAGGTGCTGGAACCGTCCGCAGTGACGACGGCTGGCGAGGCGACAACCAATGAGTTCGTGGCATTGCCCGCTCCCGGCGTGAGGTCGCGCACCACGACGGCATTGATGACACCCGAGCCGCTCACCCCGATCACTTGGGTTGTGCCGCTCGCGGTGAACGTGCCGATGGCATATTGGCCGGTGCCGATGCTCGGGGAAACGGCCGGACTGCCGGCATAGGTCTCGGTCTGGCTGGTCTCGTAGCGCTTGTCCACCGACCACATTTGCACCTGATAGGGATGACCCGATGTCAGGTTGTTCAGGGAAACGGTGGCGTTTCCGGCACCATACCAGTTGCCACGCAGCAGATTGTAATAGGTTGTGGACAGAGATCCCTGGCCCCAGCTCACCGTCTGGGTGGCACCGGACCCGTCGCTCTTGGTGACATTCACTCCGGCAGCGGTGAAGGCCACGCCGTTGATTGTTCCGTTAGAGCCGCCCCAGTGTTCGGCATACTGGAGTGCCCCGTTGGTCGCCACGTCGGTGTCGCTTGTGACAGTCCTGGCAATACCCCAGGCGACGGGGGCGGCTCGGGCGCTGCCGGCCACGAACACCGCGGTACCCATTGCGGCGGCAAGGGCGAAGGCGGCGAGGGCGGCGAGGGCGGCGGGAAGCCGGACCAGCAAGCCGGACCGGATGGATTTGGATCGGATTGGATTCATGGGGTTGTTGGTGTTATTGGTTTGCAGGATCTTCATGGGGAATGGATGGTTATGGTTCGTGCGATGAGATGGGACTGGTTGTTGCGTGTTGGTCAATTCGCCCGGACCTGAACGAACAGTTTCGGGCTGGAGAGCAGAGTCGGTGTGATCGTAACCACGACGGTTTGGAGATCACCCGCGGGTGTATCGGGATGTTGGATGGCGGTGGTGTCCACGCTCCAGGTGGTGAGATCCGTGGAGGTCCAGATGGCACAAGTGAGGTGGGTGAGAATGTTAGGCCGGCGTTGATAAGTGAATGTCCCGTTGCTTTTGTCGAGTGGCACGGTGAATGGGCTGACCGACGAACCGCTGGTGGGATCGAGGCCGAAGGCATATTCCTGTTGGTTGGTCATGCCGTCGCCGTCGGCATCCGCCGCCGGGTCGGTGAGGTCAACGCCGTGAAAATTGGCAGCCCATGCGTTGTAGTCCGGCGGGTTGCCGCTGGTAGCGGTGCCGAGCACGTCGATCTCACGGAACACGGTGCCGCTGCCTGCCAGGCCGTTGTCAATCATCACAAAGCGGAGAGCGGCCGCGCCTGTCAGTAGGGTGGATCCCGTCAAATCAAAGGTGCGGGTGAGCAAAGAGCCGGTCGTGGTAAGCGGGACTGAAACGGTCCCCAGCACGGTGAAGGTGGTTGGCGAGCCGGCCAGCGCATACTCAATGCGGTAGGATTGGCCCGTGCGGCCGTCCGTCCACCCGCTGAACAGGCGGATCTCCCTGATATCATAACCGGAAGGACTGGTTGTCAGGTCGAGATTGTAGGTCAAAGCGGTCATGCCTGCGCTCGCCGGGTTCTGGGTTGAATTCTCGTGGGCCGTGCCGGTGGTGCCGTTGCGGAGGTTCGTGTTGGCGATTTCTCCGGTGACGCTGGCCAAGCGGGTTTCCAGGAGGTCGCCACTCATGGCGGTGATGGATGATGGCGTCACATTGCCGGCGTTGAATTGTTGTCCGCCGATGATCAGATTCGCCGGGGCCGGAGTCATGGCGGATTTCACTGCGACCAACACATCCATGGATGCCTGCGAATAGGTTTGGTCTTCCCAGAACATCATGTTGAAGGAAAGCGGCACGTTCCGCGTGCTGGCACTCTGTACCCAGCCAATCGCCTGGGCCGCATTGATCTGCGTGGTGATGGCTTGGTTTTGCGAGTGAACTCCCCAATCCTGCTCCATGGTGAACATCCCGTGTTGCAACAACCCCTTGTGCGGCCCATCGGTATAGATGCCATTGCCGCCCGCCGGCACGCTGCCAAACCGCGCCCCGCCCGTGTCGGCCTCCCCGAATATCACTTCCTGGAAATCGGTGAAGCTCGCGGCAATCCATTCGTTGTATGAGATCAAACGGTTGGGATTACCCACTTTGGCAGCCTGCCCCAGGCGCTCGAACGGTGCCGGGTAATAGACCATCCCGTCATCGAAGAAAAATCCGTCCAGCAGGGTCCCATAGCGGGTGCCGATTTCGCTGATGACCGAAATGAAGTTGTTGAAGAACCGGCTGCGGTCGCCACTGGCCCGATCAGTGAACAACGAGTCAGGCCATTGTTGCGCCGACCACCAGTCCGTCGAGTTGTAGCCGAGATGACTGTCCTGGCCGGTGTGATAATAGAGAATGAACCGGATGCCCGCCTGATGCAGCGCTGCGGCCAGTTCGCCGACCACGTCGCGTGTCGAGGTCCGGTTGCCGTTGCCCACGACGTCATCCAACGCCTGAATGGGGGCCAGCATCCTGTATTCCCACCACGTCATGGACCAAATGACATATCTGGCGCCGGTTTTGTTAACCGTGTTGACAAAGCCCGGGACATCAAAGCCGTTGGCGAAGTCCTCCAGCGATTTCCTTGGACCCGAAGGCGGATAACCCCACGGACCGAACTGGGTCATCAGTCCGTATTGCGACTGGCTAAGCCAGGTGGTGTCGGCGCGGAATGCGGCGACCCGTTGTTCGTATGCCGCCCGGTCGGATTCGCGGATCAACTCGAGCGCCACGATCGCGATGTTGTCAGTGGCCGTGGTGTCGCGCTGCAAGACCAGCCGGCTCGTGCCGCTTGGGATGTTGATGATACCGGCATCCAGCTTGTCCCAGCCGATGGCGCGCGTCGTGAAGCTTAACACGTTGGCGGTTCCCACCACCGACAGCTTGAGCGGCACGTTCGCGCCCGAGCTCAGCTTCGCATAGACATGATACGGCGCGCCTGTGGCCAGCGCCACGTTCCATTTCATGAATGGGTTGGCACTGTTGAAATTGTTGAACCAGAAATGTTTCGGATAGACCGAGGCGCCGGCATAGAGCAGGTTCAGGCCCTCGCTGTATTCGGATGCGGCGGCCATCAGGACGACCAGATTGTCGCTGGTTGCCGTTTGGTCGAAAACGATGGGGTCGGGCGATGTTTGCGGAGCGTGCGAAGGGAGTGCCTGCACGTTCACGGTGGCCGTTTGCGCCAGGACCAGATTGTCGTCGGTGGTATCCGTGGCGCTCAGGATCGCCGAGCCTTCCGTGCCGGACGTCATGCCAAAAGTCACCACGCCGGCACTATTGGTAGGACCGGAAGCGGCCGAAAGGGTGTCCACCGCGCCGCGACCCGATGCCAACGTCACGGTCTTGCCCGGGATGCGGTTGCCGGCCGCGTCTTTCAACGTGACGATGACGGTGGTGGATCCGTCCGGCGGGATGGATGCGGGTGACGCCACGATAGTTGACGCTGCGGCATCGACCGGTCCCGGAGTGATGTTGCTGATGTCGCGGACCACCACGGCATTGATGACTCCCTCGCCAGTCACGCCGATGGCTTGAGCTGTGGCCGTCGCGGTGAACGTGCCGATGGCATACTGGCCGGTACCGATGCTCGGGGATACTGCCGGACTGCCGGCATAGGTCTCGGTCTGGCCGGTGGTGTAACGCTTGTCCATCGACCACATTTGCACCTGATAGAGATGGCCGAATGTCAGGTTGTTCAGGGAAACGGTGGCGTTTCCGGCGTTATACCAGTTGCCACTTAGCAGATTGTAATAGGTTGTGGATAGAGATCCCTGGGTCCAGGCCACCGTCTGGGTGGAACCGGACCCGTCACTCTTGGTGACATACACTCCGGCCGCGGTGAAGGGGACGCCGTTGATGGTGCCGTCAGATCCGCCCCAGTGTTCGGCATACAGCAACACGCCGTTGGTCGCCACATCGCTGTCGCCCGCAACCGTCGTAGCCGGGCTCCAAACGATCGGTTCCGGCGGTGTCACGCTCACTGATGGCGTCACGCTCACGTTGTCTATCAGCAATTGGGGATTCGCGCCGGAGTTCGCGGTAAGGTCGATCACCGTGTTTCCCGACGAGGCGGTGACGGTCCACGTCAAGGTCGCGAACGTATGACTGCTGGCAGTGATGGTATGGTTCTGCCCGCCGAAACTGAAGTTGCCGGAACAGGATCCGGAGGCGGTGCTCCGGCTGGCGACGTCCATGCTGACGGCATAGGTCTGGCCCGAGGTCGTGGTAAGGGTTTGGCTAACGCCGCCACCATAGGAATAAGTGCTGCCACCCGTCAGTTGCAGGACCAATGTGTTCCCCGATTGAGATGCGCCGAAGGTGCTTGCCGGGTAGAGTTGCACGCCGCCCGCGGGCGTGGTGTCCACCGACCAACCGGGCAGGCTGGTGCTCCCGGCGACATAACTGGTGCCCGAGGTGCCGGCTTGGAAACCGGGGTCGCTGATCAGGTTTGCGGCAACGGCATCCCAACAAGTGAGACAGGTCAACACCAGAACACGATGTCTGGCGGCAATCCTGGTCTTACGGCTGAGGTGCATCGGATATTCTGTTTATGGTTTCATGTCTGGTCAGAGGTCAGGGGTCAGAGGCAGAGGAGAGTTATCAGTTATCAATGGAAGAGGCTGGAAGGACGGGGTTGGTCGCGGGCGGTTTTTTTGTGGCGACCGGCTGGCACCGCCCGACGTCGGGAAGACGGGGAGGCAGCCGATCCGACGGGCATGTTATCCCCCCCTTCGGAGCCGTCAAAAATATTTTTTCCAGTATCTACCCTCATTTGGGATACACTCTGGGGCGTTTTCGGGAGGTCACTGGTCATGGGTCATGGGTCACTGGCCCCTGGAGATAACCTGTCAACTCCAAGAAAGTCAAGGTACCGGCAGGGCATGGCGGCCTCGCCGCGCCCGCTTGTCCGGGCGCATGGGCGGGGGCATGGCGCGGCGCATGGACCGGCAATGACACCTCGCCCTCGGGAGGGAAGGTAGGGCGCGGCGGCCTCGCCGCGCCCACTTGTCCGCCCGCATGGGCGGGGGCATGGCGCGGCGCATGGACCGGCAATGACACCTCGCCCTCAGGGGTATAGTGGGACCAGCGAGGCCGCTGGTCCCTACCGGCCGCTGGTCACGGTCCAGTTACCTTGAGGCGGGCGAATTTCTTCGCGCCCAGCGGTGAGGGGAAGGTGTAGGTCACGTCGTTGCCGTCAAGGGATACGGTATCGGGGGTGGCGGGGGTCCCGCTTGCGGCGACCGGTGTCCAACTTCCATCTGCCAGCGTGGAGGAAGTTTCCACCACGAAATCGGCGCCGGTTCCATAGGTCCCGGCGTAATCGGCGGCCTTGGTCCAGGTGATGCTGAGGGTGCCGCCGGTGTTGGTCACGCCGGGCAGGGCGGTGAAGCCGGTGGTGTTGGTGTTGCCGCCGAGGAAGTACTCGATGCCGTTGGCCACGCCGTCGCCGTCGTGATCCTGGTCGAGCGTCTGGCCGGTGGCGCCGTTGGTCGATTGCCACGCGGCGTAGTCGGTGCCGCCGGAGCCGGCCACGCCGGTGACGGCGACCTCGTCGAATCCGACCCGGCCGCCAGCGTAGGTATCTCCGTAGTTCGAGAGGATTTCGACGGCGAGGTGGCGGGCGGAAATGCCGGCGAGGGTGACGGTGGCGGTTCCCGACTGCGGCGCGGTCAAGGGCACCAGCGGGTTGAACAAGGTCCAACCACCGCTGCTGAAATCGTAGTCGCCCTGCGGGGTGAGGCCGGTGTCGGAATAGGCACCGGCGTTTGGCCGCGCGGGCAGGGCCACAGTCGGGGAATCGGCGTAATACAGGTGGTATTGTTTGGTGCCAGAGGGCCCGCCACCGTAATTGGAGTTGAACAGATAGAGCGTGTGCAGGGCCGTCGTTGCACCGAGATCGAAGCAAGCCCAGGCCTTCTTGGCATTGACGGCACCGGTCAGATAGTTGGCCATCCATTCAGCCCCATAGTCAGAGCCGCTGAACGTCCACGTGGCGGGATTCGCCGGATCCGTCATGGTGATGCCCGAGCCATTGGTCAGCGAAACCATGCCGTTGGCGTATGAGTCGCCGCCATGGGAGCCGGTGACCGCCGCGATGGAAATGACAGACGCGACGGCGGTGTTGACATCGACGGTGACGGTGGTGTCGTCAACGATGGCGATGTCCGTGTTGAGAGCGACACCCACGGCGTCGGTAATGAAAGCACCGGCGGGCACCTGAAGCTGCAGGGTGCCGGCGGAGGTGGGGGTGACTTGGACGGCAACGACCCCGGGAGCAACTTCGCCGACCGTCCCGATACTGACGGTCGCAGTGCCGGCGTTGCCGAAGTCGGTGGCGCTCACGGTGCTCGCGGCGAGGTCCTCGCTGAAGGTCACCGTGTAGGTCACCAGCGTGCCCTCGACAACCGGACCGCCGCTCTTGTTGTCGACGATGTCACTGCCCGCCAGGGTCGGCGGGGTGGCATCGACCGCAATGACCGTGTCGTCGACAATCGCCGAACTGGTATTCAGCGGGTTGCCCGCGACGTCGGTGATGGAAGCGCCGGCCGGCACTTGAAGCTGGAGCGTCCCGCCCGAGGTCGGCGTGACTTGGACGCTGAAGACACCGGGAGAAGTTTCGGAAATCGTGCCGAAGGCGATGTCCGTGGTGCCGGCGTTGCCGAATGCATCGGCCGAGACCGTGCCGGCGGCGATGTCTTCGCTGAAGGTCACGGTGTAGACCACCACGGTGCTCACGGCAATCGGTCCCCCGCCCTGGTTATCGACGATATCGCTGCCGGCCAAAGTCGGCGGGATCAGGTCGTCGGTGACAACGATGGTGGTGTCATCGACGATTGCCGCGCTGGTGTCGAGCGGGTTGCCCGCGACGTCGGTGATGGATGCGCCGGCCGGCACCTGCAGTTGGAGCGTCCCCACCGAGGTCGGCGTGACTGTGACGCTGAACACCCCGGGAGAGGTCTCTGTGATCGTGCCGATGGTGATGGCTGCGGTGCCGGCATTGCCGAAATCCGCCGCGCTCACTGTGCTTCCGGCGATGTCCTCGCCGAAGGTCACCTTGTAGGTCACCGGAGCATTCACAAGGACCGGCTCCCCGCTTTTGTCATCGACGATGTCAGTGCCGGCCAGTGTCGGCGCGACGGCATCCACCTGGGTGACGGCGACCTCATCGAATCCGACGCGGTTATAGGCATAGGTTTCTCCCCAGTTCGAGAGGATCTCGACGGCAAGGTAACGGGCAGAAACGCCGGTCAGGTCAACGATGGTGGTGCCCTTTGTGGTAGCGGTCAAGGCTCCCCCGGTGTTGAACCAGGTCCAACCGCCGCCGCTGAAATCATAATCGCCCTGCGGCGTGAGTCCGGTGTTGGCGTACGTGTCGTTGGCAGGCTGCGTGGGCAGGGCGACGGTCGGAGAGTCAGCGCAATACAGGTTGAATTGGTTGGTGCCCGAGATGCCGCCGCCGTAGTTGTTGTTGAACAAATACAGCTTCTTGACGGCCGTCGTCGCGCCGAGATCGAAACTGACCCAAGCGCATTTGCCGTTGAGGCCGGGTGTGATAGTGGAGCCGACTCTCAGGGAAGAGGCCATCCATTCATCCGCGTAGGAACTACCGTTGAATGTCCACGTGGCAGGATCCGCCGGGTCCGCCTTGGTGATGCCCGAGCCGTTGATCAACGCAGGCATTCCAGTGGCATAATAGTCCCCGCCATGTGAGCCGGTGACCGCAACGATGGGCACGAGACCGCCCGCCCGCAGCAGGCCTACGCCGACGGTCATCACGGCGATGATGGTCCAGAAGCAGACGAGTTGTCTAACGAGGTTGCCGGTTGCAAGTTGGGGGTTTGGTTTCATGACGGTGGTCTGTTGCAGGATGGGCGGCGGCTTGATTCCGCCAATGGTTTCCGGTGGTTGGACGGCTGCGGTTGCGGGTCGGATCGCGGTGGGACAGCGCTTTCGGGAATGCGGGTCTTGACGGTTGGCTGGCCCCGCCAGCGCGGCGGCGAGGATTGGCAGGTTGCTGTTTCGCATTGATGTTTTCATGGTGGAGATTGTAGGTCAGAGGTCAGGGGTTAGAGGAAGAGGAGAGTTTTCGGTTTTCAGGCACCGGTCATTGGTCATTGGGCGGGCGGTTGGCTGGCGCGGTCCGGCGTCGAAAAGACGGGGCGGCTGCCGTTTCGGCGGGCATGCTATCCCCCCCCTTTGGTGCCGTCAAAACTTGCTTTTCTCAGTATCTATCCTCATTTGGGATACAGACTGGGGCGTTGTTTGGGGGGTCACGGGTCACCGGTCACCGGTCATCGGGGGAGTTCTTCATGCCCGTGAGCATGCGGGTCACCGGCGACGCCCGGTTTTTGTCCTTGCCAACCGGCGCGTTTCGCAGGTAGAAATCGGCCATGGCCAATTTGCGCGTGTTGTCCGTCGTCGAGCAGGTTGCGGCATACCTGCGCGGGGAACTGTTGCGGGGCCGGTGGAGCGATGTGATGCCCGGGGGGGACTGGGTGGCGGGGGAGTTGGGGATCGCCCGTCGCACCGCAGAGGCGGCGCTGAGGTTGTTAGAGCGGGAGGGTTTGCTGGTGGGGCGGGGTGCCCGCTGTCGGCGCCGGATCAAGCTACCGGAAGGCAATGCGGTCGTGAGACCGCTGCGGGTGGCACTGCTGGACTACGAGCCGCTGCGGCTGGCGGATGGATGCACTCTCGAACTGCAACACCTGCTCAATGAGGCGGGGCATACGGCTTTTTTCACCAAAAAATGCCTGCTGGACCTGCGGATGGACGTGAAGCGCATCGCCCGGATGGTTGAGAAAACCTCGGCGGATGCGTGGGTGGTGGGAGCGGGTTCGCGCGAGGTGTTGGAATGGTTCGCGGCGCAACCGGTGCCGGCTTTCGCGTGGTGCGGGCGGCGGCGCGGGTTGCCGATCGCCGGCGTCGGCCCGGATCTCCTGCCGCCCCTGCTGTCCGCCACGCGGCGGCTGATTGAACTCGGCCACCGGCGCGTCGTGAACCTGGTGCGCCAGGAACGGAGGGATCCGGTGCCGGGCCACCTCGAGCGCGTGATCCTTGATGAATTGGCCGCGCACGACATTTCCACCGGCCCCTACAACATTCCGAATTGGGACGATACGGGCAAGGGTTTCCAAGCGTGCCTTCACGGGCTGTTCCTGCACACACCGCCGACCGCGCTGATCGTCAACGAGGTGCCGTTATTCTTCGCGGCCATGCAATTCCTGATGAATCGCGGCCTGCGGGTGCCGCAGGACGTCTCGCTGCTGTGCAGCGGCGGCAGCCCGATTTTCGAATGGAGCGAACCCACGGTAACCCACATCCGCTGGGACACCCGCCCGAG
>JAPLUI010000382.1 GCA_026397725.1 Verrucomicrobiota bacterium
CTTGCCCGGCGGGATAGGGCGAGCCGGATTTCCTGGCCGAGATCCGGGTGAAGGTCCAGTTGGCGTTGATGACCATGTCGCTGGGCGCCAGCCAACTGACCAGCAGATTCTGACCCTTGGGTTGACCCGCCGGCGGTGCCGGAAACAACATGACTGTCCCCGGCTGGAAATCCAGGATATCACCCCAAATGTTGTGGATCGCCGTGGTGCCGGTGTTCTTGCCGAGCATCCAATACGCCCAGGAGTAATCGGTGCTGCCCCAGACCGGCAGCGCCGTGTCGGAACTGAAGATGCCGGACATGGTCTTGGTCTTCGTGTCCAGCAACTTCATGACGAAGGGATTGCTGGCCGGCACGACCGTCCCATACGACCAGGTGCTGCTCATGCTGTTGACATGGATGTTGAAATCGTTGGCCAACGACCATGAGGTGGCCGTCGTGAAGTTCCATGTCGTGTCATCGGCGATCCCGGCGAAGAAGTTGCCGTATAAGTCCATGATCGCGCTCGCGTCGATTTGGATGGCGTAACTCCTGAGCATCGCGAGATCCGCCGCCGGGGTGATCCTCAGTTGCGAACCTGACACCGACACTTGGGGGCTGCCACTGGTGATGTCGATGGTCGATTGGGTATTGTCGCTCAGGTTCTTGATCGTGAGGTTGCCGGTGCCGATGGCGATCGCCTCGCTGAAGGTCACCTCGAGGTTGGCACAGAGTGTCACGCCGGTGGCGTCGTCCGCAGGGCTGAGAGTCGCGATGGTTGGCGGGGTGCCGTCCACCGTGATCGTCGTGTCATCCAGAATGGCCGAGGTGGTCACCAGGGCGTTGCCCGCGATATCTTTCAATTCGGCCCCGGCATTGACCTGGAGTTGGAGGGTGCCGCCGCTGGTCGGTGTGGCCTGCACGGTGAAGACCCCGGGCGTGGTCTCGGTGACCGTGCCGATGGTGACGGCTGCGGTGCCCGCATTGCCAAAGTCGGCGTCGGAGACCGTGCCGGCGTCCATGCCCTCGCTGAAGGTCACCGTGTAGGTCACCAAGGTGTTCGGAGCGATGGTCGCGCCGCTCTTGTCATCCACGATGCTGGTCAGCGTCGGCGGGATCGTGTCGTTGACCGCAAGGGTCGTATCGTCGGGAATGGCCGAGGTGGTCACCAGGGCGTTGGCCGCGAGATCCTTCAACTCGGCCCCGGCATTGACCTGGAGCTGGAGGGTGCCGGTGGTGGTCGGCGTGACCGGCACGCTGAAGACTGCGGGTGCGGTCTGGGTGGCCGTGTCGATGGTGACGGCCGCCGTGCCCGCGTTGCTGAAGTCCGCAGCGGAGATCGTGCTCGGGTCCATGGCCTCGTCGAAGGTCACCGTGTAGGTCACCAAGGCGTTCCGTTCGGCCGGGCCGCCGCTCTTGTCATCGGCGATGCTCGTGAGCGTCGGCGGGGTAGTGTCGCCGGGGGTGGCGACGGTAAGGGTCGTGTCATCGGCGATGGCCGAGGTGGTGTTCAGCGGGATGCCATCGGCGTCGTTCAGGATGGCCCCGGCATTGACCTGGAGCTGGAGGATCCCGGTAGTGGTCGGCGTGACCGGCACGGTGAAAACCCCCGAAGTGGGCGCGGTCTCGGTCACCGTGCCGATGCTGACGCCCGCGGTGCCCGCGTTGCCGAAGTCGTCGGCGGAGATCGTGCTCGCGTCCATGTCGTGACTGAAGGTCACGGTGTAGGTCACCAGGGTGCCCGTTGCCACCGGGCCGCCACCATGGTCGTCAACGATGGCGTGGCTCGCCAGCGAAGGAGCAGCGGTAATCGTAATGGCCGCATCGGTCGCGTCCACATCCACCGTGTTGTTAAACCCCGCGATTTCCCAGAAGACCCGGTCCCCGGCCTTGACGCTCAGCCCGGTAAAAGAATTCGTGTGGCTGGCGTAAAGGGTGCCGCCCGGCCGGGCCACGCCCGCGAAACCCACCACCGTCGTGTCCACCGCGCCGCTGCGGTGGGTTACCCGGTAGTCGGTACCTTGCCCGGCGGGATAGGGCGAGCCGGATTTCCTGGCCGAGATCCGGGTGAAGGTCCAGTTGGCGTTGATGACCATGTCGCTGGGCGCCAGCCAACTGACCAGCAGATTCCCCGGATACAACATGACTGTCCCCGGCTGGAAATCCAGTGTATCACCCCAAATGTTGTGGATCGCCGAGGCTCCAGTATTCTTGCCCAGCATCCAATACGCCCAGGAGTAATCGGTGCTGCCCCAGACCGGCAGCGCCGTGTCGGAACTGAAGATGCCGGACATGGTCTTGGTCTTCGTGTCCAGCAACTTCATGACGAAGGGATTGCTGGCCGGCACGACCGTCCCGTACGACCAGGTGCTGTTCGTGCTGTTGACATTGATGTCGAAATCATCCACCAGGGATGAGATCGGAATCGGTGCGGCCCCGGCCGTGGCACTCAGGCAGGCAAGGATGGCGGCGGCGCACAGGCCGCGAGGGTTGCGATAGGGTTGGCTCATGGTTCTCATCGGATTAGGGTTGGTTGCGGTTGCTTGTTTTTCTGACGAACGGTACTCGATCATGTTGTCATTCCTCCTGTTTTCTGTTATTTCTTCACCCGCTCCAACACCAGGACCCAGTCCTGCGGCGAAGGCAGTTGCGGGGGGCGATACTCATCGGCCGGCCCGGCCGGGGTGTTGGCCGGTTGGGCGGGAAGAGGAGCGAATTGTGCCCGTGACAGTTGGAAGTTGCCGAATTCCTGGCGTTCGCCGATCTGATAGACCCACAGTCCGGTTTGGCCGCGCGCGGGATTCCCGACCTCGACGATGGGCGTATGCCAGGACATTTTCCCATCCGTGAGCACCATGGCCGCGTGCGATCCGCAGGCCGCTGCGGTGAGCCGGATCCTGGGGCCGCTTTCCGGCACGGCGACGCGGCCGAGTTGCTCGCCCCATGAGCCGTTCTTGCGGTCATGCAGATAGATCGCCTTCATCGTCGGGCTGTAAAGCGCGACCAGATAATTGTCGGGATCCTGAAAGCGCAGGATGACACCGGCCTCGGCGTCACTGTTGGCCTCGACGCTGGCCATCAAGTCGGTTTCGCGGATCTTTTCCAGGATCGTCACCAGGCCTTTGCCGCCAACCAGACGGCCGCCCTTGCGCTGGCTCGGCGTGCCGTAGTCTTTCCATGCCGAAGCATCGGCTCCGTCAAACGTGTCCGCAAAAAGCATGGGTTTGGTGTGGCCTTCAAAGGGCTTGGGCGTCACGCTGGCGACCGGTTGTCGGGGCGACGGCGCGGACTTGACGACCGGCCCCAGGTCAAAGCGCTGGCCCCAGAGCGGATCGAACAGGAACGCGCGGTAATTGACGTCCGGCTCCAAATGCAGCACGGTGGGTGCGGTCAACTGATAGTCGTTGTTGCCGGGAATGTAGATGAAGCGCACCTCGCCGGGAATCCCCGCCGCATAAGGCAAATCCCAACGCCCTTTCATTTCCGCCCATTTCCGGTGATTGTCATACCACTCCGCATGCGGCTCTAACAGCGTCGTGCTGTGAGGTTCGACCCACTCCGGGTGGGGTTCGAAACGCCACCATGGATAGTCCTCCAGCAGCTTCTTGCCCAAGCCAAGCTGGGCCGACCCGGGGTAATGCATGGCCACATGCCATGGGATCGTCTCGTAAGCGTCGCTGCCATGCACGGTCTCGGTGTTCATCTGCCAGATCCCGCCCGCGCCGTAGGTGTGACCGGCGGCACCGTTAAGCATGCAGGTCCAGAACATGAATCGCTGAAGATCATGCCGGCTCTGGTTCTTGTGCCATTCATAAGTCACTTCCCCGTTGACCACCGGCATGGGCGGCGTTTTGGAGTAGGACATGGTGACTTGCGACACGGTGATCGGAGCGGAAGCCCACTCGTTGTGGGCGGTCTGCAGAAAATCAAAATCCACCAGCGATTCATCAGCCACAACCTTCCGGCCTGACTGCAGCTCCGGCACGCCGGGCGGATGCATGGTCATCAAATGCTTGTAGGGATCGTTCTCACGGACATACTTCGCCACATCATTCAAGTAGGGATGGCGCATCTCGCCCGCAACGATCCAGATGACGGGGTATGCCCCGTAGCGCGCGATCAGATAGCGCCAGTGGCGGTTAAACCATTTCTCCCTGCCTCCGATTATCTCGTTGGAAATGCAGGACGTGTTCCATCCCCAACCGCCCACCATCGCGGGAACGATGCCATTTTCCACGAGATGCCTGATCCGGCGGTCGGCGCAGTCGAAATATGCCGGGTTGAGGCGCTCAAAGTCATTTTCGTAAGGCATGCCTCCTTCGTTTTTCCAGCGTTCATCAAACAACGGCTCATCCGGAAAGGGTCCGCCACCGATGATCTGCACCACACTGAACCCCTTGGCCTTGCGGTCCGCCGTGAGTTGTTGGAATCCTTCCCAAGTGATCCGGCCACTAAGACCTTTCCACCACGTATCGCCCAGCCAGAGGAACGGTGTCCCGTCGGCATGCTCGAAGTGCCGCTTATCCGCGCTGATCTTGAGAAACCCATGCTTCAGCAAGGGATTATCCCCGTGGTAAGCGGTAACCTGAAGGGTGCGATCCTTACCATTCAACTCCGCGTTGGACTTGTCCGTACATTCAACGCAATACCTATACTCACCCTGCGTTGGCGGCGCGAACCGCACCGTCCACTTGCTGCCGCCAGCCCAGCACGCCGGCACCACCCACTGCTTGTCACCTTGGCTGAATATAACATTGACCTCAACCTCCGTGAACGCGTTGGTGTACCGTTTCGCGCTCTCGTAGGATGTTTCAAATACATTCCACTGGGCAACCTCCGCGCCATGCGCCACCGGCAGGCAGGTCAGCAGCGCAACAGCAACAAGACCGGCCGCAAGGCAACCGGAGGAACGGTCTTTTGTTTGGTGTTTCATGGTCTGGTGGGTCCCGTCTCAAGCCAAGGTACTGGCGTAAGCCATGACGGCGGCGGCGGCCACCAGGATCAAGACGGCCACCAGCATCTGGGTGACGGGTTTGCCGCAGACGCCGCGCCATTCACCACTGACAAGGCCCAGCACCTGGGCGCCGAGGATCTGCAGGGCGAAGTAGATGCCGAAGCCGATCGACCCGCCCATGGGTCCTAACAGGATCATGCCTTGGAACCACAGCGCGAAGGCCAGGAACAGGTTCAGGCCGACGATGAGGGACAGGCCGAGTTCGCGGGGGTTGGCCTTGAGCACGCCCCAGCTTCCCTTGCGGAACATCAGGAACGCCGGATAGACCACATTGACAAGGCAGCCGAGGAACATGCCGAGGGCCCACACCGCGAGGGACGCCGGCCATTCGCCCGCGCCCCGTTCCAACATCGCGCTGCGGATCGGACCCTGGCTGTAAACGAACGCGAAGGCGGGCCCCACCGAGCAGAATCCGGAGATCACACACATGATCAGACCACCGAGAAACCCGCCGGATTTCTGGTCCTGCTTGTTGAGCATCTGGTCGCGCCCGAAGCCCGCCATGGCGACCAGGACCACCCCGACGAGCATCAGGGCGGTGGCGATGAGAATGGTCAGCCCGGCCGGCGAGTTGAGGTCGGCGGCCTGTTGGAACTTGCCGCTGCCCTTGAAGACCATCGGGATGATCACGCCGAGGGGGATGCCGACGCCGCTGAGGATGCCGAAGCTCAGCGAGGCGCCGATGCGCACCAGGCTGATGCCCAGCAGGACGTTGCCGACTCCCCAGGCCAGCGAGAACAGGTTGGACTTGATGATGACCGCCGGGGCAACGCTCATATACCCCTCGATGGCGTTGGGGCAGGAGGCGAGGGTCACCACCCACGGCAGCACGAACAATCCGAACAACATGCCGGGGAACCAGCAGTGCTCGAATTTGAACTTCTTCTGCAGTTTCATCGGCCAGCTCAGGGCGCCTGCTGCGGCGCCGCCCAAGCCGGCTACTATGCTTCCAGTAATCAATGCCATAATGTGTCTCCTTGTGGTTTGTTGTTAGTTTGTGTTAGTTCTTCCCGAGCATGCGCCGCGCCTTGTAGATCGCGCCGAGAACCCCCGCCGTGTCTTCGAGCCCGGAAGCGATGACTTCGCATTTCGTCAGCCCCTTGAAAAGCAGCCAGCAGTTCTCCCGCATGGTCCGGTTGATGGTGTCCAGCACCCAGCCGCAGCGTTCGGTCAGGCCGCCGACGATCACGATTTTTTCGGGTTGCATGGTCAGCACGAGGTTGCCGCAAAGCCGGCCGAGCAGGACGGCGACCCGCTCGAGGATGGCGACGGCCACCGCGTCGCCGCGTTCCGCCGCTTCGAAGACCATCGGCGAGGTCACCTGCTCCGGGGCGTTGCCGCACAAGTCCCGGAGGAGGGTTTGCCGGCCGGCCTCGACGGCCAAGCGGCCGTGCCTGGCAATGCCGCCGCCGCAAACCATCGTGTCCACGCAGCCGGTGGCGCCGCACTTGCAGGGCCACTCGTCATCGCTGACCCGCGAATGGCCGAATTCGGGGAACAGGTGGTCCGGGTATTCCTGCACTTCGCCATCGATGACCAGCCCGGCACCCAGGCCGGTGCCCCAGGTCAGCATGGCAAAGCGCTGGCAGGTTCTGCCCACCCCGGCCCAGTGCTCACCCCAGGTGGCCATGACCGGATCGACGTCGGCCACCACCGGCACTCCATAGCGCGCGGCGATCGGTTTCGTTAGGGAGGCGCCCGCCATGAAATCCCAATCCGGTCCCCAGAGGATGGCGCCGGTCTCGCGATTGACCACCGCCGGCACGTCGATGCCGATGCCGAGCACGGCGCCGCGGTCGTAGCCGGCTGCCTCCAGGGCCGCGTCGATGCCCGCGAAGATCTGCCGGTGGATTTCCTCCGGCGATCCGCGCAGGTAAGGTCGCTTGGTGAAATACTTCAGTTCGGGTTGATCCTCCGCAATGGCGAAGCGGACGTTGGTCTTGCCGAAATCGATGCCGATGAAGCATTGCCGTGTGTTCATAAGGTGGTATCTCTATCAGGTCTTGCGGGTTTTTTCGGCCGCGAGTTCCGCCAGGATCCGCTCGGCCATGGATTGATCGATGAATAGCGTCTGCACCAGGCCGGTGCGCAGGGCGCCCAGGGCGGCCACGGCCTTGTCATCCCCGCAGGCGACGGCGACCAAGGAGCCGGCGGCTTGCAGTTGCTCGATGCTGGCGGCGATGATCCGGTCTTCAAACCCGCTCTTGATGATCCGTCCGTTGCGGTCGTAGTAGATCCCGCACAGGTCGCCCACCGCCCCGTCTTTGATCAAGCGCGGCAGGGCGTCGTCGCCGATATATACGACCATGCCGGAAACGGGCGGCACCACCCCGATCCCCATGCAGGCGAGATCGATCCGGTCCCATTGGCTGATGATGTCCCGGATGCCGTCCTCCTTGACCAGGGCGTTGCGCAACTTGGCGGAACTCACGATCATCGGCAGCGAGAGAAAGTGCGCCTTGGCCCCCAGGCGCTGGGCCGCCTGCATCACCAATTGGTTCATCTGGCTGTGAAGTCCGGAATGCCCGCTCTCACCCAACAGCGGAACAACATCGACTCGCCGGGCCCGGGTGGCATTGAACAACTCCGCCACCACGGCGGTGGTGCGGCCCCAGGCGATGCCAAAGGTGGCGCCGTCCGCCAGGCTTTCGGTGAGATGCTCGGCCGCCGCGCCAGCCACGGCACGCACGCTCAGGGTCTGCGTGCCTCGCGGATTCGGGATCACCGTGATCTGTTTGACCCCGGTCTGCTTCATGAGCGCGGCGGATAGTCCGATGCAGTTGTTGGTGGGATCGATGACTTTCACCCGCACGATCCCCGCCTCGCGTGCGTTCTGCAGATATAGGGCAATCAGCGAACGCGAGACCTCGAGGCGATCGGCAATCTCCTGCTGGGAGAGGTTCTCCTCGTAGTAGAGCCGCGCGACCTGGACCAAGGTCCCCTGCTTGGAGGCCTCTTCCTTGGAGGTTGCCTGCTTGGGGGTGCCCTGCTTGGGGGCCTTGTCGGATGATTTGCTGTGTCGTTTCATGGTAGCTCCACCAGTGGAGCGTGGCAGGTGAGAGGTGGCAAGTGGCAAGTGGCGGGTGGCAAGTGGCGGGTGGCGCTTGTCACTCGATGAGCGCCAGCGTCGTATTGACCGGCACGGTTTCGCCCGCGACGACCAAGATCTTCTTCACCACTCCGGAGACGGTGGACTCGACCTCCATGGTGGCCTTGTCAGTTTCGACCTCAATGATGTTCTCGCCCCGTTCCACGCGCTCGCCCTCCTGTTTGTGCCAAGCCACGATGCGTCCCTCTTCCATGACTTCGCCCAGCTTGGGCATTTTGAACTCGGTTGCCATTGTGTTGTGTTGTGTGGTGTGTTTGTCAGGTTGGCAGGTTGGTTGGATGTCAGGGTGTTGCCGGCCTGTCCACCAGCTCCCGCGCCGCCCCGGCGATCGAGTTCACGCTCGGGATGCAGTCGAATTCCAGGGTCGGGCCGTAGGGGATGCCGGTGCGCATGCCGCAGTGGCGCTTGACGGGTTTTTTCAGGTCGCCAAAACAATGTTCATGAACCACCGACGAGGCCTCGCCGCTCCAGCCACCCTCGGCAGGTGCTTCGGTGACGACCATGCAGAGACCGGTTTTTCGCACCGAGGTGATGATCGTTTGCCGGTCGAGGGGCCACAGCGTGCGCGGATCGATGACCTCGCAGGAAATCCCTTCCTCTTGGAGTTGCGCGGCCGCCTTGAGCGCGAAGGAAACCATCCACGAGGTGGCGACGATGGTGAGGTCCCCGCCGGTGCGTTTGACGTCGGCCTGGCCGAGGGGAATGAGGTATTCCTCTGCCGGCACCTCGCCCTTGTCGAAGTAGAGGGACTTGTGCTCGATGAACATCACCGGGTTGTCATCGCGGATCGCGGACTTGAGCAAACCCTTCACATCGTAGGGCGTCGAGGGCATCACCGTGATCAGCCCGGGAATATTCACGAACCAATTCTCCAGGCTTTGCGAGTGTTGCGAGGAATTGCGCCGGCCGGCCCCGCCCTGGGTCTTGAAGACCATCGGCAACTTGACCTTGCCGTTGGAAAGTTGGTGCCACTTGGCGGCGTGGTTCACGATTTGGTCCATCGCGATCGAGATGAAGTCGATGTACATGATCTCCACAATCGGCCGCATGCCCATCGCGGCGGCACCCACCCCGCAACCGGCCAGCGCCGCTTCCGAAATCGGCGTGTCCTTGAGCTGGTCCGTCCCGAATTTCTCGAGCAGACCGCGTGACGAGCGGTAGAGGCTGCCCCAGCGACCGACATCCTCGCCAATCAGAAAGACGTTTTTGTCACGAGTCATTTCCTCCTCGTAGGCTTGGCGGATCGCTTCTCCAAAAGTAATGAATGGCATGAGTCGTGAGTAGGTTCAAGTGGTATCATGCGTCAGCGCGTGAGTGCCAGCGGCCCCCGCACCTGCGGGGCGTTCGCGAGCGGGATGCCGACGTGATCGACGGCAAACTCCAAGGTGGGGAATTCCTGTTGGAGAGCCCACTCCTCGAGGGTCGCCAGCTTCGCCGCGATGGCCCGCTCCATGGCTTCCAACTCGGCGGGGTCGGTGCCACCGTCGAGCAGCTTCTGCCTGGCGCGTACCAGCGGTTCGTGCTTGCGGGCCTCGACCACTTCCGCAGGGTCGCGGTAGGTCGCTTCGGGATCGCCCACGTAATGCCCGCGGATCCGGTAGGTCACCGCCTCGATCAGGACCGGGCCTTGGCCCTTGCGGCAAAGTGCGATCGCCGCGTCGGCGGCGCGGCGGGATTCCTCCACGTCGTTGCCATCCACCGTGATTTCCTCGAGTCCGTATCCGCGGGCACGCATCGAGATCCGCTCACAGGACACGAACTCCTTCACCGGCATCGCTTCCGCAAACTGGTTGTTCTCGCACACGAACACCACCGGCAGCTTCCAGATGGCGGCCAGATTCAAGGCTTCGTGAAAGGTTCCATGGTTAGAGGCGCCATCGCCAAAAAGACACATGCAGACCTGACCGCTCTGCCGCTGTTTCATCGCCAGGCCAAAGCCAGTCGCGAGTCCCAAATTGCTGCCCACCACCGAGCCTGAGTAGAAATTGTTCTCGACTGCGATAAACTGCATGCCACCCCCCAAGCCGCCGCTGCAGCCGGTGCGGCGACCCATCATCTCGGTCAGGACCGCTTCCAACGAGCACCCTTTGGCCACGGCGTGGCAGTGCGGGCGGTGAGTGGAAAGCAAAACATCATCGGGCGTCAGAGCGCCGCAGAATCCCACCGCCACCGCTTCCTGACCCTCGTAAGGATGGTAGCCCGAGTAAATGATATCCTTCTTTTTGAGATCCATGCACTGCTGGTCAAACAGCCGCAGCAGGAGCATCTCGTCGTAGAATTTCTTGAGTTCGTTCATCACGGTGTTGCGTCTTGTTCTATGGCAATGACCCGCACCGGGCAGGAATCCAGTCCTTCGACCGGCAGCGGCAGGATGAGAATCTCAAACCGGCTCAAGCGGAGTTGGTCCAAGTTGGTGAGCGACTCGACCATCGCGACGTTGTGCTCGAAGAGCATCACATGCACCGGTTGGTCGTCCCGGCCCCGGACCTCCAGGCCGGTGGCATCGGTGGCGATGCAGTGGATGCCGACCTCTTCCACCAGGTAGCGGGTGGCCTCGAGCGAGAGCACCGGGCGCTCGTGCGCCTGTGGCGTCTTCCAGAGCTTGTGCATGTCGGTCCGGATCACCGCGATGTCGCCCTGGCGCACCGCCACCCCGGAATCGAGGATCTCCTGCCGGGTGATCTCCTCATCCTTCTTCTTGTGCGAGAAATCAAACAGCACCGCCTCGCCGATCAGGCGCTCGAGGGGATAGTCCGCGGCGCTCATGCCCTCCTTCAGGTGGTGGTAGGGAAACTCCACGTGGGTGCCGACGTGCGAACTCATCCTGACCTCCTGGATGATATACCAGAGGTCCGCCCGGCGCTGGATGGGATGCGTGCTAGCCCGCGGGGTGTTCGCCATGACTTCGTCGGCATTGAAGGTCTGGATCTCGAGCGGAAACTCCTCTTTCCCCGCAACCATCCGGTGGCTGAGTTCAACGATTCGTCCTGATTTGAAGATGCTCATCAGGGTTCTTCTTCCGGGTTAGCAGGCTGTGGCGACCGCCTGCAGCGCGGCGGATTCGGGAAACAGGGTCGGGTCGGTTAGAAACCGCAGGTCGGCAAGGTGGTCGCGGATCGCCTGGTAGGTCACCTTTTCGTTCAAATCGGGGAGTTGGCAGAGGTCCGCGGCTTGCAGCACGGTCAAGGGCAGGCGTTCGGGATAGTTGGGGTTGAAGACATGGCTTCCGCCGCCCTTTGCCATCTCATAGTAGATCGCACCCTGGCGTGCCTTGAACGGGTCGTAGCAGCCCTTCATCCCGTCCATGACGGCATAGGAGAAGACCAGCGGCTCGGGCCCGGGATTGATCTGGAGATGCCCGTAATCGGGCGGCACCACGAAGGTTTCGCCCGCCCGCACCTCGACCATCACCGCGTCCTCGATTTTCTCGAATGGCGGACTCGCCTTCTGCAGCAGGAAATGCCCGATTCCGGCAAGCACAGTGTAGATTTCCGGCGTGCCCATGTTGCAAGGCTGGACGGGGGCGTGATACTGGCCGGAACTCTTGACATACTCGCCGCTGAAGACGCCGGGCACGAAGATCACGATGCCGTAGGCCACCTTCGCCTTCGCCCACCACGGCGCGTCCTCCCGCAAGTGCAGCGCCGAGGTGTAGCGGTAAACCACCTGATCCTCCTCCTGGATCGGGTTGGCCCACACCTCCTTGAGATCGTGCAGCTTTCGCACACAATACGAGGGCTCGTTCAATCCCTCCCCGAGGATCAGCTCACATGTCTCCGTGTCGAACTTCACCGGCAATCCGCAGGCTTGCTGAAGGTTCTTGATCATGGTCTGTTGTTTTTTGTTAGGTTGAAAGCTTACTCCCGGACACTTCCGCCGAGGGTCTGGAGAAAGCGCGCCACCTCCGCGCCGTCGAGGATGCGGTGGTCCGCCGTGACGGTCAGTTCGATGGTGCGGGCCGCGACGAGTCGGCCCTCCGGGTCGGTCCGCACCGTGGTTCGAGGTCCGCCCACGCCCATGATGGCGCCCTGGGGCGGGTTGATCAGCGGCGTGAAGCGGGTGACCCCGAACATCCCGAGGTTGCTGGTGGTGAAGGTGGCGTCCGCGAAATCAGCCAGCGCCAGACGCTTGGTCGCCGCCCGAGACGCCAGCTCCTTCAGCGCCACGCCCGTCTCCACCACCGAGAGCGTTTCGGCCTCACGGATCACCGGCACCACCAAACCATACGGGGTGTCCATCGCCACCGCCATGTTGACGTGCTCAGGCTGGATCGCGGCGTCCTCATCAAAGCGGCTGTTCAGCCGCGGATGCTGGCGCAGCGCCCGCGCCGTCAGCCAGATCAGCAGGGCCGTGACACTCACCCGCCGCTCTTCATCTTCAAGCTCCGCGTTGATCCGACCGCGCCGGGCCGCCAGTTGATCGGCATCCAGCTCCCAGCTCACCGAAAACTGGGGAATCTCCCGCGCGCTCTGCAGCATCCGCCTGGCCATCGTCTTCTGCACCATGCCCAAGGGTACCCGCAGCGGCCCGGGCTTCTCACCCGGATCCACTCCTCGATCCGCTTTGCTTGGCATGGCCGATTCGGTGCTCATCCGCGCCAAGATAGGACTGAAGTTGACGGAAGGCAATAGCAAACGGCAGAAAGATGAAAAAAGTGCAAATCGTGCCGCGCTGGCAGCGAACGCGCGGGTGCCGGGGATGAAGAGTGAAGAGTGACTCGCGCAAAGCCGCAGAGGCGCAAAGGAGGATGGGATTTTGGGGCCTTGGCACCGGGCGTCAGCACCGCGCCGATGGCCCTAGAAAGAGCACTGGAACCACCATGGGAGTGGAGCGCACATGGACGCAACTCCAGTAGTGCTGCCCGGCCCTCGGTCCGCCCACTGGTCCGCCGCATGGCGGGGAGAATGACCGCGCCGACCGCGCTGATCCCCGACCAGGCATCCCTCTTCGCCGCGGCGCAGCAGCATCTCGCCCAACGGTGCATTCAGGCGCCGCAACACGTCTCGCTGGCCTGCACCGACCCCGGCCCCGCCTTCGCGTGTTGCCAGCCGACGATCACCCACATCCGCTGGGACACCCGCCCGGTGGTGCGGCGCGTCGTGCGCTGGACGGCCAATCTGTGTTGACAGATCAAGGTGATGCGGTATTCTCTGGTCATGACCGTTCTGACGAAAAGCGCTCCGATTGAATCGCTGGGACTTGGCCCCGGTGTCCACTTGTTGAAGGTGGTGGTGGCCGGGGATACCGTGGCTTTCGAGGTGGCGGCATCGGCGGACTGGACCACCCCGGTGCCACGGCAGGGGACGGGGTTTGTCAAGACCTGGAGCGGCTCCGCCCGCAGGATGGACATCCCCGGCGATGACTGGCTTGCCCACCTCAACGCGAAACACCTGCGCTGAGCCATGAGGTTGTTGCTCGATGCGAACGTCTTGCTCGACACTCTGGTGCTGGAAAGCAACGGGCTGCCGCGTGTCGGCAAGGAGGCGAGTGCGCGGATTCTCGACTTGTGTGACCGCGGTCATCATCAGGGTTTGGTGGCTTGGCACACGCTGCCGATCATCAGCTACTACCACGGGCGGCAAAACCCGGTGGACCAAACCGCAGCCTTGATGGATGCGCTGCTGCGCGTGGTGGAAATCCCCATGGTGGGTCATGCGGAGGCGCTGGCGTGGCGGTCACACGGCATTGCCGATCTTGAAGAAATGGATATCCAACAGCCAACAGCCAATATCCGGGCAACATTGCAGGGAATGATGGGCAAGAATTTTGGGTCGGCATCCCATCAAGATCGATATATCGTTTTCAAGAACTCTTTAAATCTCATTGATCGAACGTTATTATGCGCTCCTCTCGGTCATCACTTACTTGCTCTTTCACGGATTCCAGCAGACGGCGGCTTAGGGAGCGAGCGCGGGTTCGACGTCCTTGTAGATGTTGACGAGCGGTTTGCGGGTTTCGGGGTCGAGGCAGGCGATGACGAGGTCGCGTTTTCCGGCGACCGCTTTCCAGCGGGTGTTGCTGACGGGCACGAAGCCGTCGGGAGTGCCGAACTCGACCACGACGTTATACATGTTGAAGTCGTCCACCTTGCGCACGCGGCTGACCAGGTCCACGCCGCCGGGTTTGACGGTCCTGGCCTTGCTGCCGGAGTATTCGCCGAGGTGGAAACGCACCGGCACCTTGGCGAGGTTGAGCATCCGCACGTTACCCCACGGGAAGGAGTGCGGGTCATCGGCCAGGGCGACGACCTGATAGGGCTGCTTGGCATCCTTGCCAGCCGGCAGAAACAGGAACAGCACCTCCCCGACGGGGGGCACCACGACGCTGGCCAGCGGCTTGTATTTCGGTTGGCCCTCGGGCGTTTTCCCGTCGGGCAGCACGAACACCGCACGACCGTCGGTGGGGGTCATGGTCGCGGGCAGCGAATAGACGGTGAAGAGCGGCACCGGCAGCATGGTCTTGGCGTCGGCACCGGCGGCCAACACCTCCTTGAGTTGGTCCTGGTAGCGGAAGCAGAGGGTGCGGAAACGGATCTCGGTGGCCGCCGGGGCGAGCCCGCCGAGCATGAGGGTGGTTCCAAGCAGGCAGGTGAGGATGCGCATTGGGAATTTGATTCACCGCTCCTCGGGCGAGAGCCAGCGGAAGGCGACGATATTGAAATGACGGCCGAAAAGCTTGTTGACAGGCTTGGTCAGTTTGTCAACGGCGGTCTCCGGGGCGTCGGCCGGATCCACGAAGTCATGGCTGCGCTGGACGATCGCCTCGCACCAGGCATGGCTGATCACCCGGTTGCCGTTGCGGAACTCACCGTAGGCGCGGACGCGGAAGGTGTCGCCACGGACCGCCACGGTGGTGCCGAGAGCCGAGAGAATATCGCCCTGGCTGAGGAACGAGGGAGCGCCTTGGGAGTTCTTGCCGGCGATCGCCTCCGGGAACGCGAAGCCGTCGGCTTGCACCTCGGCGAGCGGGATGTCGCGGCAGTCGCGGTCCGGGTTGATGGGGTTCGCACTGAAGATGTTGTTCACGCCGCTGCGGTCGATGGCCTCCTGCAGGGCACCCCGCAGAGCCGGCTGGATGTCGCTGCCGGGACGCCGGTTGACGAAATCGGCGAGCGAAAGGAAGGGGCCGCGCTGCTTGACCACCTCGACGATGGCTTGGGCCAGGCGCTCGAGTTCGTCCTCCCCGAGCGTGCGGTATCCGCGCCAGCGCTGCTCGCGGGTGCTCAAGGGGGTGACCGCCGGGCCGCCCGGGCGGCGCTGGCGGGGCAACGGGCTCCGCACCTCGGTCTCGGTGCCGGGGCTGCTGCCGGCCAACCGGTCGTCGGTGGGCACCTCGCACTTGTTGAGGGACGCGAGCACGGCCTGCCACGCGGCCTGGGAGACCGAGTTGACGTTGAACGGACCCTCGACCCAGAGGTAGCCGGCGCTCTTGCGGAAAAACGCGGGGTCGTTGCCGAAAGCCGTGGCCAACTTGGCCGGGTCGGCACCGGCCGGGACCTGCGGGGACAGGCGCGAGTTGAGCAGCGGGCGTGAGCCGTCGAGAAAGTTCGACAGCACCTTGGACATTGGCGTTGCGGCGGTGCCGGTGAAGGCCGCACCCTGGTAGCTGCACAGGGTCGAGTAGAACCACGAGTCCCAGAGTTCGTTGTTCGCCAGCCAGGTGTGGTCGATCAGAGCGTAGCCCTGCGTGCCCGCCGGCACGGTGACCTTGTCCCGTGGAATCATCGGGTGCGCCCACGATTCGCCCACGGTGTAGGTGACACCGGGGAGGTGGCCGGAGGAGGCCAACTGGGCGTGGCGCAACTGGGCGATCGACTGCGGCGGCAGCAGCGGAAACTCGTAGAGCGGGAAGGCACGGACGCCACTCGCCAGCGAGTGACCGGTGAACCCGTAGCCGCGGTTCTTGGCGTCAATCTGGATGCCGCGCTCGTTGTTGAACCGCGGATCCTCGAAGGGTGCCAACCGGGTCTCAAAGGCGTGGATCGCGGGATCCTCGGTGGCCAACTTCATGTTGGTGATGAGTTGGCTCGGCGGGTGGCTCACACCCGGCCGCGTCGCGGTTCCGGAATCAACCGTCGCCTTGTTGCGGAAACTGAACAGCGCAAACGGCAGCGTGCGCTTGTATTGCTTCAACGGCGCGTCCTGGAACTCGTAAAGCTCCATCGTGTTGCGCGGGCGCGCCAGACGCTGAGGAAACTGGAGCACCCCCTGGACCTGGTCGGTCAGCACCTTGGTCAGGTTCTGCTGGGAGCCGTATTCCATGTTGATCACCCCGGCCGGATAGTTGGTGGTGCCGCGCACCAGATCCACGGTGGCGGTGAGATTGGTTTTCCCATCGGTCGCCGCCAGCGGCCCGAACTCCATGTCGATCATGTCATCCCGGCGCAGCGCCACGATGCCCCACATGCTGGCGTTGCCACTGAGCAAGGTTCTGGGTGCGAGCCAATCGACGACGTAGCCGACGCCCTCGCTCCAGCCAGGGATCACGTCGATACCGATGGTGGCCGAGCTGTCGGCGCCGATCGAATAAAAGTCCGCCACCTGCCAGAAATTCCTGTTCGGGTCGGCCGAGTTGCCGAAGACGATGGTTTCGCCCGGTGGGATGACGAGCGGCGCGGACGTGCCGGCACTACTGAAGTTGCTCCGCAGCACCAGTTCGAAACGCTTGGCCTTGGCCTGGGAACTCTCATTCTGGAAGTAAAGCTGGTTGAAGTGCGCCATCTTGCTCAACTGCGCAACATCGTTGATCCGAGGGAGAAACCCGATCGGCAGGTCATCGAAGCCGACCTTCAGGGCGTCTAACTCAATGAGCACGTTGAACGGGTTGTAGACCGTGACGATCGGCGAGTACATCATGAGGAGCATGTAGCGCCGCTTGACGTCACCCTTGTATGCGAAAATCGAGCCGCTCTTGAACTGCTGCTCGAAGGCGGCATCCGCGTGGGTCCGGCGTGAGCTGGAAGCGGTGAAGTCCTCCCCGATGTACCATCCCTCGGTAAAGCCGCCCCAGTGATCGTAGGCATTCAGGGCGAAGAGCGAGAACACCATCTCGAGCTTGGTGACCACCGGCATCATCGGATAGCCGCTCACCGCACCGGGGGTTGGCACGACGGTGCCGCTGGCCGTGCTGTACGGCTGGTAGCCGGAGGGCACATTGGCGGTAACCTTGTAAGTTCCGTCAGCCGACCGGAGAGCCTTCTTGTAGGCACTCGAGTAATCCCGAAGCAGCCGCCAATAGGGATTGGAGGGCACCGTCGCGGCTTCCGGATCGGCGTAAACCCGACCGGCCGCGTATGGCGCGGGCATGGTGCCCTCGAACATCGCACTGAGATCGCCACGCAGGCCACCGCGGGCGGTGTCGGTCAGCAGCCCGCGCGACCAAACGGTCAGGTCGTTGCTGAACTCCTTGACCCTGGTGGCGCCTGGCAACAATTGCCCGGTGGCGAGCGAGATCAGACGGTCCTGGCCGGCGTCTTGCCACCATGTGAATCCTCCCTGGCCGAGTGGAACGATCACCTCGATCCCGAAGCGGCACGCTTCGCCCAGGTGGGCCTGCAGGCCGATCTCGCCGTAGGGACCGGGACGTGGCGCGAGGTCGATCCGGGCCTTGGCCGATTCATCGAGCACCGCGTATGCGAAACCTCCACGGTCAACCCCGATCATGCTGGCAGCCAACCGGTCGCTCGGCTCGGCGTCGGGGCCGAGCGAGCCCGGGCCGATGAGTTCCGCCGTCCTGCCGGTGACCGGGGGAACCGCTGCGCCATTTTCGAGGGCGTCCCGTGATGGGTGGGATATCAGCCAGCGATCAAATTGCGCCTTGGCGTCCACGGACAGCGACTTGGAACTCGCCTGGTGGGAGCGCCACGCGCCGGTCAGCGCGCGGGGCGCCTTGGGGTCCACGAGTGCGCCGGGTGCGGTGATCCGCTGGTCGGGACCGGCACCCCGCTGCAAGTCGCCGATGGCGAGCAGGAGTGCCAGCCGGGCATTGGCCATCGCTTCCTGTTGTGCGGTGGAGGCCGCCGCGGTGCGCAGGGCGATCGCGGAAAGCGACAGCAGGCCCACCGCGATGAGCGTCAGCAGGACGAGCAGCGCCAGGGTAATGACCAGCGCGAATCCCCGCCGCCCGGCGGATGAACGCGCTGCCCGGACGGCTCGGAGGAGCCATGGGTTTCCCTTGGCGAAGAGGAATCCGTCGGAGTGTGCGCTGGGTTTGGCTTTCACGCTTGGTTCCATCACTCGTCAATCAGGCTTGGGCTCATTGACGAGTGATGGTGGTTGGTGTTTGAAGTTTGCCTTGGGCACGCCTTGTTGGATCGGGTCACGGAGTTTGGAACACGCCCACTTGGAAGAACCTGGCTTGCTGCGGGCCGGTGCATCGGTCACGGCACGGTCACCTTGAGGCGGGCGAATTTGCTCGAATCCGGAGCTTGCGGAACTGTCAGCGTCACGGTGTCCTTGCCGACCACCGGCCAATCCTTGACGACGGTCACCCCAGGATTGACGGGACCCGTGGCACCATCGGGGACGGCGTAGGGGGTCCATGTCGCCAGGTCGGTTCCCACTTCGATCACCACGGTGGTGGAGCCGTCGATGGAAGCCGGGTCGCGCTCGAAGATGAAGAACAGGTCGCCGCCGCTGGTGGAGGTTCTCGGCAGTTTGTCGAGGTCGTTGGTGTCCTTGGTGCCGCCGAGCACGTATTCCACGCCGTTGCTCACGCCGTCGCCGTCATAGTCGGCACCCGGAGTGCCGGTGGGAGCGTTGGTGGCTGCCCACGAGGCGTAACCACCTGCGGCGCTCAGCTCGCCGGAGATCGTCGCCTGCAGGTCGGCGATGGCCCCGCCGGCGCTGGGAATGCCACGGGAAAGGACGAAATCCACATTCTGTCCCGCACTGACACTCAGGCCGGTGACGGCGAAGGTATGCGGAGTCGTGTTGGGGAGGCTCAGGGTGAATCGATTGACCCCATTGACGAGGATGTCGAACTCCGGGGTATAGCCATTGGTGGTGCCCCGCGCGATGGTGCCCGCGATTGCCAGGTTGGTGACGTCCGCGCCGGCGGTCCACCGCAGCACCGCATTTTGGGTGCCGTCTCCGGCATGCCACTGGATTTTTCCCGCAGCCGGGGCGGGCACGTCGGAAAAGATCTGCTGGTCGCCGATCGCGGGAAGACCGTTCGTTTGCCCGGTGGTCATATACATGGAATGACCGGCATTTCCCGCCCCCCCGAAGGTGAGCAGGGTCGAAGCCGCGCCGTTGAGGTAGTTCCACCGGCCGGACCCTTGGGTATCCGACAGGCCCGTGCCGTCGTTGAAGTCGGCCGTGGTGCCGCCTGCCGTGGTGGGCTGGAAATCAGCACGCGCGTCAGCCAAAACCGGTCCCACCGTTGTGAAGTTCCACATCGTCGTGTCCGTGATGCCGGCGAACGGCAGCAAGGAACCGATGGTTGCCGTGAAGGCACCCGCCGGAATCTGCACGTAGCATCCGGTGCTCACCGGGAGATTGGCGGAGGGATCGATTGTCACCGAGGCTCCGGAGATGGTCACCAGGCCCGAGGTGACGTCGATCGACTCGATCAGGCTGTCGTCGCCGCTCTTCCTGATCTCGAGATTGCCCGTCCCGGCCTGAACGGCCTGGTCGAAGGTCACCACCAGATTGGTGTCACTCAGGACGCCGGCCGCGTTATCCGCCGGGTTCAGGGTCGCGACGAGCGGTGGCCCCGCCGTCGTGAAACTCCACGTCGTCGTGTCCGTGATGCCGGCAAACGGGAGCAAGGAACCGCTGGCCGCCTTGACGGCCCCCGCCGGGATTTGCACGTAGCATTCGGTGCCCGCCGGGAGATTGGCGGAGGGATTGATCGTCGCCTCGGCCCCGGCGATGGTCACCAGTCCCGAGGTGACGGCGATCGCCTCGATCAGGCTGTCGTCGCCGCTCTTCCTGATCTCGAGATTGCCCGTGCCCGCCTGAACGGTCTGGTCGAAGGTCACCACCAGATTGGCGGTATCAGCGACGGCGGTCGCGTTGTCCGCCGGATTGAGGGTCGCGACCACCGGTGGGGTGAACCCGGCAACGGACAACAAGACAATGCCGGAACCGCCGTTGCCGCAGATACCGTTGCCCTCGCCTCCCCCGCCACCGCCACCGCCGGTATTGGCAACGCCGTTGGCCGCACTGCCGGCAGCGGGCGCACCCGCGCCGCCACCACCGGTGCCGCCCGTGCCTGCCGTGGCACCTAAAGTCGTGGCACCTGAACCGCCGCCACCGGCGAACCAACCTGAAACGCCGTAACCGGTCCCGGACAGGGAGCTGTAGTTCAACCCATTGCCGCCGTTCCGTGTGCTTCCGGCCGCCCCCGCTCCGCCGCCGCCGCCGGAGTAGCTCCCATTCACTCCGTTGGCTCCCGCGTTGCCCTGGCCGGAAGTCCCGGCACCTCCCGGCAACCTATCAGCCCCAAACTGATTCGACATGTAGCCGCCACCGCCACTGCCGCCGGCCGCGGCAGGGTAGTGGGCGGCCCAGGTGCTATAGGCACCGTACCCGCCACCCACGGCGGTCAGCGTGTCGAAGGACGAGTTGCCGCCACTGGTGGGCGGATCACAATTCGGATTTCCGCGGTTGACGCTACCCAGCCCGCCCGCGCCCACGGTGACCGAATAGCTGCCGCCGGGAGAAACCGCGTGCGCGCCCGAGAAAACCAGCCCGCCCGCGCCACCGCCGGCACCGGTGTGCCATCCGCCGCCGCCGCCGCCGCCGACCACCAGCACGCCAACGGAAGTGACGCCAGCCGGGGCGGACCAGGAGGTGGTGCCGGCGCTTGTGAACGCGAAGAGATTGCCCGCCGTGAAGTTCCAGGTCGTGTCATCGCCGATCCCGGCAAAGAAGTTGCCGTACAAGTCCTGGATCGCGCTCGCGCCGATCTGGATGACATAATCCTTGCCTGCCAAAAGATCCTCCGTCGGGTTGATCATCAGCTCCGCACCTGCCACCGACACTTGGCTGCCGTCGGTGATCGCGATGGTCGAGTGTGTTGTATTGTCGGTCAGGTTCTTGATCGTGATGTCGCCGGTGGTGCCGATGGCGATCACCTCGCTGAAGGTCACTACGAGGTTGGCGTTGAGCACCGCGCCGGTGGCGTCGTCCGCGGGGCTGAGGGTCGCGATGGTGGGCGGGGTGCCGTCCACCGTAATCGTCGTGTCATCCAAAATGGCCGAGGTGGTGACCAGGGCGTTGCCCGCGGCATCTTTCAACTCGGCATCTTGATTGACCTGGAGTCGGAGGGTTCCACCGCTGGTCGGCGTGGCCTGCACGGTGAAGACCCCGGGCGTGGTCTCGGTGACCGTGCCGATGGTGACGTCTGCAGAGCCCGGGTTGCCGAAGTCGGCGGCGGAGACCGTGCCGGCGTCCATGTCCTCGCTGAAAGCCACCGTGTAGGTCACCAGGGTGTTGGGGGCAATGGTTGCGGGGCTCTTGTCATCCACGATGCCGGTCAGCGTCGGCGCGATGGTGTCGTTCACCGCAAGGGTCGTGTCATCGGGAATGGCCGAGGTGGTGACCAGCGCGTTGCCCGCGACATCCTTCAACTCAGCCCCGGCATTGACCTTGAGCTGGAGGGTGCCGGTGGTGGTCGGCGTGACCTGCACGGTGAAGACTGCGGCAGCGGTCTGGGTGACCGTGCCAAGGGTGACGGCCGCGCTGCCCGCGTTGCCGAAGTCGGCGGCGGCAACCGTGCCGCCATCCATGGCCTCGTTGAAGGTCACCGTGTAGGTCACCAAGGCGTTCCGTTCGGCCGCGCCGGGGCTTTTGTCATCGGCGATGCTGGTGAGTGTCGGCGGGGTGGTGTCGCCGGGGGTGACAACGGTAAGGGTCGTGTCATCGGCAATGGCCGAGGTGGTGATCAGCGGGAGACCCCCGGCGTCGTTCAGGACAGCCCCGGCATTGACCTTGAGCTGGAGCGTTCCGGCGCTGGTCGTCGTGACCGGCACGGTGAAGACCCCCGAAGCGGGCGCGGTTTCGGTGACCGTGCCGAGGCTGACGCCCGCAGTGCCCGCGTTGCCGAAGTCGGCGGCGTCAACCGTGGTCGCGTCCATGTCCCCGCTGAAGGTCACGGTGTAGGTCACCAAGGTGCCCGTTGTGACCGAGGCGCCGCCCTTGTCATCGACGATGCCGCTGCTGGCCAGCGTCGGGTTTGCTTCTGACACGGAAAGGTTGTCGATCTCCCCTTCAAAACGATTGGTGGTGAAGGGCGCAGTTGGCCCGATGCGGAGTCTAACGACCCCCGAGCCATCGCCAACATACGTGAGGGTACCGTGGAGTCCGGCGCTGAGGTTCACGTTGGTCGGATTGCTCCACGCCCCCGGCGCGTAGGTATTCGACGCCAGCGTGGTGCCTGCCGCACGCACAACCTCGACGAGCAGGCTGTCAGCCGCGGCCGTCGCCTGCCCACCGGCGTAATCCGCTGTGCCGTAGTCGAAATCCACCTTGTAGGTGACGCCGAGGGTGTTCGCGGCGATCCCGTTGGTCAGGGTGATCACGTTGTCCTGGTAGAACATGATGGCCCAATTCAGCGGGCTGGCGCTCAGCCTCACGGCATGCATCGTGCCTGCGCCTGACCTCGACCAACCGGTGACGCTGCCAGTGTGGGCGACGGGCAATCCCGTCTGAGATTGCGTGTTGTTCTGATTGCCGGCGTAGCTGTTGAAGTTCTCGGTGAAGATCGGTGCGGCCCTGGCCGTGGCACTCAGGCAGGCGAGGATGGCGGCGGCGCAAAGGCCGGGATGCTGGCGATAGGATTGGTTCATAGTCTTCATTGGATTCGGGTTGGCTGATGTTTTTGACGGATGGCAATTGTCAAACGGCATTGACGCGTGACAGAATAAGAACTAGTTCATGATCCCGGGGTTGTCAAACGAAAAGTGCGGGATTGTGCAAAATTTCTTGAATCGCGGTCTTGCACGGGCGGATGGCCGTTGCAGGAGAGCGCCGATACCTCAGCGCCAAGCCGCAAGGGAACGCGAAGGAACCGGATGCGTTCATCGCGCTGGTCCGGATCAGGGTGGGGCGTCGTCCGGCCATCGGGCCGGACGGCCCTATCCCGGAAGCCGTGAGGTTCGCCCGCCTCACCAGCCCGATCAGGGTAACTGGAAATCACCCGCTCCAAGCCCCGGCGCACCGCTTCGGCCATGCTCGAACGGATTGGCGGCGAATGCGCGGGCGCGGTTTCCTTGGTTCCTGAGGAAATGCCACCACCGCCTTTGGGAGGTGGCCGCCTGCGCTGGTTGGCACTTCCTGAGCTGGACCTTGAATTGACAAGGAATTGGCCATGCATCCCGGAACATGACTTGGCACCTTCCGGGCGGTGCCGGGACTTAGCCACCGCAGTGTGGCGCGGCGCTTCCCACCGCACTCCATACCTTCACCTGCCCGGGCGCGAGCCAAAGTCTGGAGTGCGGTGGGAAGGGCACCGCCCGCCACCCCGCTGTGGCTAAACCGTTAGAGCTGCGGGGTTCCCATGAGGCCCGGTCCGTCTCGCGGCAGGCACGCCCCTCC
>JAPLUI010000453.1 GCA_026397725.1 Verrucomicrobiota bacterium
GGCGATGGCTATGACAACTGGGCCATCGATGACGTGGTGATCGGTGCGGGCATCGTCACCGCCCCGGAAATCGCCGTCGAACAACCGGCCGGCACCAACCTGATAGACGGCAGCGCCACGGTGGCCTTCGGCTCGGTGGCCACCGGTTTCAATGCCAGCCTCGTCTTCACGATTCGCAATTCGGGCTCGGCCGATCTAACAGGGATGGGGATCACCATTGATGGCACCAATGCCGCGGACTTCACCGTGACGGCCAGCCCGACGGCCCCGGTGGCCCCGGCCGGCAGCACGACCTTCACCGTGCGCTTCGCCCCCACCGCCGTGGGCACCCGCACGGCCGCCCTGCACCTTGCCAGCAACGACGCGGATGAGAACCCCGGCCCCGGAAATCGCCGTCGAGCAACCGGCCGGCACCAACCTGGTGGATGGCGCCTCGACCGTAAACTTCAGTGCGGTACTCATCGGCGCGTACACCACCAGCACGTTTACCATTCGCAATTCGGGAACCGCCAACCTGACCGGACTCGCCATCACCATCAACGGTGCCAACGCCGGCGACTTCACCGTGACCGCCAATCCGACGGCCCCGGTCGCCCCCGGTGGCAGCACGACCTTCACGGTGCGCTTCGCCCCCGCCGCGCTTGGCATCCGCATCGCCGCCCTACACCTTGCCAGCAATGACGCCGATGAGAACCCCTTCGACATCAACCTGACCGGCACGGGCACGAACGTCACCTCCACGATCTACGGCAACTACACGCCGCTGCCCCTGAACTCCAGCCACGCTGAGAATTATCTCCTCGGGAGTCTGGTTAACATCGCCGCCGATGGCGAATTGGAATTCTTCGGCCTGGATGCGCGGGCCACCGGCCCGAATGCCAACTTCGGTCTTTACACCGACTTGGGTGGCAACCCGGACACGCTGGTGGCCACGACCGGGGTGTTCAATTTGGATGTGGTCGGGTATATTGAGAAGCCCCCGACAGCACCGGTGACGCTCACGGCGGGCAACTACTGGATCATGGGAGTCTTCAACACGGTTGCGAGCATTGGCTACTCAAACACCGTGCCAGATGTGGTGAAGTACCGGAGCCTGACGTTCACCTCCAGCCTGCCCGGTTCCTTTGGCGCAACCACCAGCTTTACGGGCCAAAAATTCAATTACTACCTCAAGGTGGGCGCGCGAGTGTTAGGCCCGGAGATTGCCGTGGAGCAACCGGCCGGCACCGGCTTGACGGATGGGGCTTCGACCGTGAGCTTCGGGACGGTGCTCAGCGGCTCGAACACCAGCCGCAGCTTCACGGTGCGCAATTCGGGGCTGGGCAACCTAACCGGACTCGGCATCACCATCGACGGAGCGAACCCGGGCGACTTCACCGTGACGGCCAATCCGACTGACCCGGTCATTCCCGGTGGCAGCACGACCTTCACCGTGCAATTCACGCCCGCCGCGCTCGGCACCCGCACGGCCAGCCTGCACCTCGCTAACAATGACGCGGATGAAAACCCCTTCGACATCGTGCTCTCCGGAATCGGGACCAACACGGTTGCCTCAACCTACACCCTCTCCGCAACGTATCGTGGCTGGTACAATCAGGTTGGCGCTCACACCGTGGGTAATCTCAACTACTCAACCGGCTTCAGCACCTCGTCGATGGAGGAATTCCGATCCTTCTTCATCTTTGCGCTGCCGACCCTGGCGGCCGGTGAAACCGTGGTCTCGGCCGAACTCCGCCTCGCCAATCCCAGTAACGGCTTCGTCAGTCCGGACCCCACCGAGACCCTGCAGATTCATCAGGTGGTAACCCCGATCAGCAGTTTGTCCGCCGGCACCGGAGGACTTGCCGCGTTCGCCGACCTGGCGGACGGTCCCGTCCTTGGTGGCCCGAAAACCGTTTCCGCCGCCGACAATGGCACCACGGTGGTCGTGCCGATGAATGGTGCGTTCAATGCCATGGCCAGCCAGATGTCCGGCACCAGCATCGCCCTCGGTGGTGCCATCGCAACTTTGTCTCTCACCAGGGTTGATGAGCATGTTTTCTCTTGGACCCACGACGGAATCCTCTCTAACACGCAACTGGTCCTGACCACCGCCACGCTGCCCCCCGCCCCGGAGATTGCCGTGGAGCAACCGGCCGGCACCGACCTCACGGACGGCAGCTCGGGCATCGACTTCGGCAGCGCCACCCTCGGCGGCACGCCGGGCAGCCGCACCGTCACGGTTAGAAACCTCGGCACCGCCAACCTAACCGGATTGGCCGTCACCACGGACGGCGTGGATGCCGCCGACTTCACGCTCGGCGCGCTTGGGGCCACGACCCTGGCACCGGGAGCGAGCACCACCTTCACGGTGACCTTCGCGCCCGGGGCGGCGGGTGCCCGCAGCGCCGCGCTGCACCTTGCCAGCAACGACAGCGATGAGAATCCGTTCGACCTGACCCTAACGGGCCATGGCAACCGCAATCCGGTGTTCGCCGGCTATGCGCTGGCCACCAGGACCGACCAGGTGCTGTCGATCTATCCGGCGAAGATCCTGGCCCGCACCAGCGACCCGGACGGCGACGCGATCACCCTGACCCGGGCCTTCGGTCCCAGCGCCCAGGGCGGCACGGTGGCCCTGACCACCACCGTCAACTACACCCCGCCACTTGGTTTTGCCGGCACCGACAGCTTCGAGGTGGAACTCACCGACGCCCGCGGCGCGGTCGTGCGGGGCACCATCACCATCACCGTGACCGCAGCCCCCACCGGCATCGGCGCGGACGGCCAGAACCGGACCGA
>JAPLUI010000123.1 GCA_026397725.1 Verrucomicrobiota bacterium
CACTCGCTGGCAGGTGGCGACCAGGAGACCGCCGCCCTTGAAAAGGCGCTGGCCAGATATTGTTGCTACGACAAACGGAAAAAGCGCCGGAATTTCACGGAAACATGGGAGAATCTGGCTTAACTTGACGCGCATGCCCGTTGGGGGCGCGATGGCACCCGCCCACCGGCCCAACGGGCCGGAAGAGCCTAGCGAAGGGCTCGGGCCGGGCGGCTGGATGGGACATGATTGGCCCATGGAACGAAATGCCGGGCCGCGCCCTGGTGCGTGTGCCACCCCCGATGCCGTATCCACGATCCCCCGAACCATCCCGCGCGCCGTATCCACGATGGAACATGATTGGCCCATGGAACGAAATACCAGATCAAGGCATGAGGGATTCTCGCCGCAGATCCGTTTGGAAACGGACATTTTCCGGACACAATGTCCGGTTGGCTCGCCTTGGCATCCGCAATCTCCAGCAATCCGGACACAATACCGGACATTCTGTCCGGTCAGGAGAAACCCCATTTCGCGTTGCCATCTTCAAGGAATCTTGAACCTCAACGAATCCATCGCCGAAGAACCCACATGAACCGCCCCATGTCCAAAATCCTCGAATCCGGTTTTGAATCCGTGGTCCTCACCCTGCTGGGGCAGATGGGTTTTTCCTGTCATGGCGGTGAGACCTTCGACCCGGACGCATCCGGCGAGCGGGAAAGCTACCACGGGGCGATGCTGCCGGCGGAGGCAGGCGCGGCGCATTCCACAATCAGGATACCTGCAATCACCTGAGTTATGACTTCCAAACCGAAATTCGACCCGCGCAAACTGATGGAGAAGGCCATTGAGGTGATGCGTTCGTCTGTGGCTGAGAAACGCACCGACGGAAGCCCAAGCCCGCTGGTCGGGGCCGTGCTCGTCAGGCCGGATGGCTCCATCGAGACTGCCGCCCGCGGCGAGTTGCGCGAGGGCAATCACGCCGAGTTCACCTTGTTGGAGCGGAAGTGCGTCGGGGAGAAGCTGGACGGGAGTGTGCTCTTCGCCACGCTGGAGCCGTGCCTAAACCGCAATCATCCCAAGCGTGGATGCGTGCGGCACGTCGTCAGCGCCCGCATCAAGGAAGTCTGGGTGGGAATCGAGGATGACAATCCCACGGTCGCTGGCAAAGGCATCGCGCACCTCCGGCGGCACGGGGTCACGGTTCATATGTTTGATCGCGACCTGCAGGAGGTGATCGCCAACGAGAACAAGGCATTTTTCGAGTGGGCGAGACAACAGGCGGAGAAGCCGGAGACCGAGGTCATCAAGCTCTCGAAGTATGAGGATACCATCGCGGCCGTCGCGCTCGGTGATTTGTCCGCGAGAGCCTTGAAGCGTTACCGGTCGAAGGCGGCGATCAAGCCAGCCGTGGATTCAGCCGAATTTGCCCGCTTGTTGCAGCAGCAAGGTCTGCTTATCGGAGAGGGTGATGCGGTTGCGCCAACTGGTTTTGGTTTTCTGCTATTTGGCAAGGAGCCGAGGAATGCGGTGCCGCAGGCCGGAGTGCTTGCTAGAGCCGAGCTGGCCGACGGGACGTTTTCGCGGGCGGAGTTTGGGCAGGCGATGGTGCTCATCCCCGGTCAGATGGAGGAGTGGTTGAACAAGGTTTTGCCGAGCACGCTCGACCGAAGCCGGATGGAGCGACGCGAGCAAGTGGACCTTCCGTTTGAGATGGTTCGTGAAGCGGTCGTGAACGCGCTGATTCATCGCGACTACGACATCGCCGGGCAGAAGTGCCAAGTGGTCGTGAACGCGGAAACGATCACGATCAAGAGTCCTGGCGGACCCATTCCGCCGATCACACTGGAACAGTTGCGTTCGTTCACGGCACCGATGAAGAGCCGCAATCCCGTCCTGCACTATGTTTTTGCCCGGATGGGCATGGCAGAGGAGTGTGGGCGGCGGCGTGAACGTCGGATGGAACGGGCGGTTTGAAAATCGGATGGTTAGGCACGGTTAGATCGGGCGTTTGCCCGGGGGGGGATCAGTTTTCGATACGGTCTTTCATGCGGTAGCTGGGGCCTTCGATGACG
>JAPLUI010000573.1 GCA_026397725.1 Verrucomicrobiota bacterium
AGGTGAAGGTATGGAGTGCGGTGGGAAGCGCAGCGCCACACCGCTGTGGCTAAATCCCGGCGCGTGCTGCGGCCGGACCATCGTCCGGTCCGTCATCAAGTATAAGAATGGACGTGGCGGTGACAATTCTTTGTCTTACTTGATCATTGAATGTTGGAAGTTGAATGTTGAATGTTGAATGTTGGATGTTGGATGTTGAAATCCCCGGCGTTCCCGTTCCCAGAGGCATCGGCCACCCGCGAGACGAACCGTGCCTCATGGGAACCCCGCCGCTCACCCGGTTGAGCCAAAGCGGTGTGGCGGGCTGCGCCCTTCCCACCGCACTCCAGACTTTGGCTCGCGCCTGGGCAGGTGAGAGTATGGAGTGCGGTGGGAAGCGCAGCGCCACATCGCTGTGGCTAAGTCCCGGCGCCCACTGCGGCCACCAGCGGTCCGGTCCGTCACCAAGTATAAAGATGGACGCGGCTGTGACAATTCTTGGTCTTACTTGATCATTGAATGTTGAATGTTGAAATCTTCGGCGTGAGGAAGGGTGTGGCCGCAGCACGCCCGGACCAGCAAGGACACCCGCCGGGGCATGCCCGTCCAGTTAAGGACCTGACGCCTTGTACCGGTAAGTTCCTCGCGAATTCCTGTAACAACCTCGTCACAATCTCCACCCTGACTGGACATCCTGAGGTCCGATCGGACCTCAGGATGTCCAGTTACGATTAGGGACTGCTTTTTGCGGGTCACTGTCGGAAACAGGGATCACATTTCCCTTAACTTGACGGGCATGCCGCCGAGGGTTCGTGACCCAATCCAGCGACGACGAACGGACCTGGCAACCGCATGATAAACGTCAACCTGAAAACGTGTATGCACACCATGTGGAAAAGCTGCGACCGGCGCATTGGTGAGATTTTCAGGTCAGCCATCACGTTCGTCACGGCGGGCATGGTGGCCACGGCGGAGTTCCCCTGCCTCGCCACCTCCGCAGCGGTCTCGAAGACGAGCGCGAGCATGGTGGACGAATGCTTCCAGGCGGCCTCCGGCACCGCGCCAGTGAAGGGCTTCAAGGCCTATGGAGGAACCTGGGGCGTGCAGGACGGCGTCCTCGTTGCCGGGGCCGACGCCGGCCCGAAATTGGTGCACGCGAGCACGCTCGTGGCCATCGGCGAGGTGGGCGTGGAGCTGTGGCTGCCGGATCAGCGTGCGGGAAACGCGGGCCTCATCGTAAAAGTCAGCCAGCCGGATGTCGGTGCCGATCGCTTCAATGGCTACGAGATTGCACTTGATGCCAGCACCCGGATGCTGCGGCTGGGGCGGCATCGCCAGAACTTCGACCTGCTGCGCGACGTGCCGTGCCCCGTGCCGGTCAACGAGTGGATTCCGGTGCTCGTGCGGCTGACGGAAACCTCCGTCGAGGTGCTGGTGAACGGTCGGAGCATGATCCGATACGAGGACCGGGAGCAGCCGTTGCGCGAAGGCACGGTGGGGTTGCGGACCTGGCAGCGGGAAGCCCGGTATCGCAACTTGTGGGTCCACGCCAATGGGCTGCGGCAGGCGCTGCCATTTGTGTTGGAGAATTCAGTGGAGGAGCCCGGCGTCTGCACGGGCTGGCAACCTGTGCGCGGCGGGTCCGCACACGGCAAGTTCTCGATCGCAGCCGGCGGCCCGTTCGGCGCCCGGCAATGCCAGCAGATCGAGTGGGTGGATGGGCCAGGCGAGGTGGGCCTCCGGCATCCTGGTACTGGCGCGGCGGGTCTTGCGTTTGCGGCGGGCCGGTCCTATCACGGTTTTCTAACGATCCGCAGTGAGGCGGCGGCGGAGGTCTTCGTGGGCGCGGTGAGCGCTGCTGCCGAGGTTCTGGCCGCCGCCCCGCTGGCCGTGGCGGCGGGCGACTGGCAGCGCCTGGGGTTCACCCTAACACCCAAGGCGGATGCTGCCAGCGGGAGCCTAACCATCGCGCTCAAGGCGCCGGGCCGCGTCCAATTGGGTCGCGCCTATCTGCAGCCGGGCGACTGGGCGTGGCCGGAATCGCTGGCGTTCCGCGGGCTGCCGCCCGTCTTGTTTTTGCAGCGCCACGTTCTAACAAATCCGCCCGTTGTCGGTTGTGACATCTGGGCCGCGCGTCCGACGGCACCCGGCTGTGTGATCGCCATCGTGGATCCCACCCGGCCGGAGGTTTCGCCGCGCACGGTCTTTGCGGATCCGTCCGGTTGCATCTACGACTTGAATCTTTCGCTAGACGCGCAGACAGTCTTTTTCTCATACACACGCAAGGAGGAGCAACACTGGCACCTGTGGCGAATCGGGGTGGACGGTTCGGGCCTGCGCCAGATCACCGACGGCCCGTTCTACGATGTCAGCCCCTGCGAGACGCCGGATGGCAACCTGGTGTTTGTCTCCACCCGCCGCTTCGGACACACCGTCTGCCAGCCCGGCCCGAGTTCCAATCTCTATCGCGTCTCGCCCGCCGGCGGCACGCCGCAATGCCTGAGCATGAACACCCTCTCCGACACCACGCCGCAACTGCTGCCCGATGGCCGCATCCTCTTCATGCGTTGGGAATACATCGACCGCGACCTCACCTATCGCCAAAGCCTCTGGACCCAACACCCGGACGGCACCAGCTATCAACTCTACTTCGGCAACACCCTGCGCGACCCCGGCACCCTGTGGCAGGCCCGCCCGATCCCGGGACGCAGCGACCGGGTGCTGGCCACCTTCGCGCCCCATCACGGGTATCCGCACGGCGCGATCGGTTGGGTCGAGACCCGGCACGGGCCCGAGACGGCACGCGGCGTCGGCTTCGACTGGATCACGCAGGAGTTTCCCACGATTGGCGACGGCGCGTTCCCTTGGTCGTATCGTGACCCGTTCCCGCTGGACGATGAACGTTTCCTATGCTCCTACGGCGGCGGAGCGCAGCGGTTCCGCCTGTTTCTTCACGACCTAACGGATCGGCGGCGCTTGCTCCATGAGGACGCCACGATGCACTGCTTCTTTCCCATCGCGCTGCGCCCGGTCGCCCGCCCGCCATCGCTGGCCGCCCGCACTCCGGCCCTAACGGTCCCCTCCCCCGCCTTGCCCGAGGAGCAGCCGCCCGACGCCCAGCCCATGGGCACCTGCGTGCTGTTGGACGTCTATCAGGGGCTCGGCCCGGCCATCGAACGCGGCCGGGTGCAATCCCTCCGCATCATGGAACAGGTGCGCAAGACCGAGGACATCCCGGTGACGCCCCACATCGTGGACTTCGGACCGCGGGCATACGACCAGTCGCCGCTCATGAGCTATGCCACCTACTATGCCAAGCGCTGCTGGGGTGAGGTGCCGGTGGAGGCCGACGGATCAGCGCATTTCCGGGTGCCGGCCCTGCGGGAAATCTACTTCCAGGCCTGCGACGCCGAGGGCCGGGAACTGCAACGCATGACCTCCGCCGCGCAGCTCATGCCCGGCGAAACCGTCGGCTGTGTGGGCTGCCATGAGCCGCGCACGACCGCGCCGCCGCCGTTAGCAAGCGTGCCGCTCGCGGCACGGCGTGCCCCCTCGGTGCCGCAACAGCCCGCGTGGGCACCCGATGGCATCATCGATTTCGTTGCCGTGGTGCAACCGGTGCTGGACCGGCATTGCGTCAAGTGCCACGGCGGCGAGCGGGTGGACGGTGGCTACGACTTGAGCGGCGACAAGACGCGGTTCTTCAACATGGCATACGACAACCTGTTAGGCCGCAGCCGCTCGTATCGCCAGCACAAAATGGATACCGGCGAGATGCTCCCGCAGGAAATCGCGAAGGGCAAACCGCTGGTGCATTTCTTCTGGCTCCTGCAAACACCGACCGCAGTGAACCAGCCGCTCTGGGCCGGATCGCACGCCAGCCGACTGCCGGATTACCTGACAGAAAAACATTGTGGCGCGCCCGTGCCGCCCGCAGACCGCCGGCGGGTTTATACCTGGATCGACGCCAACGTGCCCTACTATGGCACCTACGCCACCAGCCGGCCGCGGGCGGGCGGCAAACGCGACCTGTGCGCCAACCCGCGAACCGGCGAACCGGCGGAGTGGCTCGCCAAGGAATTCATGCCCGTCTATGCGCGGCGCTGTGCCTCGTGCCACGGCGCATATCCGGTCGATGGCCGGCTGCTGACCTGCTGGGACGGGCGCACCGCCTGGCTCAATTTCACCCGTCCGCAATTCAGTGCCGCACTCACGGCGCATCTCGCCAAAGCCGCCGGTGGCCGCGGTCTTGACCGCACTGCGGACGGCAAGCCCATCCCGATGTTTGCCGACACCTCGGATGCGGACTATCAGACGATGCTGCGCACCCTGGAAACCGGCCGGCAGCAAGCCCTCGAATCGCCCGGCCCCGACATGCCGGAATTCAAGCTGACGCGCAAAGAGCCATAGCCGTAACGAGAGAAAGCATGATGGTCTTCATGCTGCCGATCTCCACGGCGATGATGGCGGAGGTGGCCGGGTTGTATCGTGCCCGCACCGGCATCCACAAGGATGACGCATCCTCGGCGGGGTTCAGCCTCGCGATGCGCCTGGCCATTTCCTTCAGCCTGATGGCCCTGGGCTGGACCCTCCGCGGCATCGGTTTGGCCACCGACGCCGTGCATTCACCCCAGCCCCCCGCAGCGGTCTGGCGGCTGGGCGCAGTCAGCTTGGTGGTTGGCCCGCCGATTGCGCTTGCGGCGCTGCTGGCCATCGCACAATGTCCGCTGAGCCGCAGCAATGCGGAGGTGCTGGCCAGGAAACCAAGTTTCTTTGAGCTACCATGAAACCAATCAACATGATCGCGATAACGACAGTTGCCATGCTTGGAGAACGAGCAGGCTCACCCAACCGTGCCCAGGGCCAATCCGTTCCAGGAGCAGTACAAGAAACAATTTGAAAGCACCCAATGACCAAACCAGCACAACTCGCCACGCTCGCCATTTTGGCGCTGCTGCCAACCGCCTCCGCCCAATATCCGGGCTGGCAGCATGCCGGTTCGTTCCATCTTCTAACCACTCCGGAAGGAGCGGATTTGCCGGCCACGGCCTCGGAAGAGGGCTTCCCGCTGCTGTTGCGGCTGGACCAGGACAGCTTCAATTTCAAACAGGCACAGGCCAAGGGCGAGGATCTGCGGTTTGCCGCCACGGGCAAGCCGCTGGCCTATCAGATTGAGGCCTGGGACGCGGTCGCCGCCACGGCCAACATCTGGGTGCGCATCCCCACCATCACGGGCAACGCGCACCAGAAAATCGACATGTTCTGGGGCAAGGCCGATGCGAAGAGCGAATCGAACGGCAAGGCGGTGTTCAATGCATCCAACGGCTACCTCAGCGTCTGGCATCTGGACGATCCGACCAAGGATGAGACCGGCACTCTCGAAGGCAAAGACCAGGGCACCACGCCGGCGACCGGGGTGATTGGCCAGGGCCGGCACTTTGAACCCGGCAAAGGAATCAACTGCGGTGACAACCTCACCACCTATCCGACCGGCTCCAACCCCCATTCCACGGAAGTCTGGTTCAAGGCCGAAAAATCGGGGGATCGCATCGTCTGCTGGGGCAATGGCGAACCCAAGGCGGTGGTGCAGTTGATTCTGGGCAAGCCGCCGCACCTGTCGATGGATTGTTACGGTTCGGGCGCAGGCATGTCGGCCGCCGGCGCGATCCCCATGAACGAATGGGTACACGTCATCCACACCTGCAAGAAGGGCGACTCCCGGCTGTATGTGAATGGCCGTCTCGATGGTGTCTCGACGAATGAAGGCAATCCGTTGGAGATCAAGAGTCCCGCAAAAATGTGGATGGGCGGCTGGGGCGGCTATGTGTTCAACGGCGACATGGACGAGGTGCGCATCTCCAAGGTCGCCCGCTCTGCCAATTGGGTGAAACTCCAGTATGAAAACCAGAAACCCCTGCAAACCGCAGTCGGTCCGTTAGTGCAGCCGGGCGCCGCCTTCGCCGTCTCGGCGAAAACCATCAACCTGTTAGAAGGCAAGGGCATCACGGTGATGGCCAAGGCCGGCGGCGCGCAGAAGCTCTACTGGATTATCAAACGCGGCACCCAGGAAACCGTTGCTGCGGTGGACCGGTTTTCCTTCGCGCTGAATGCCGGACGGGTGACGGGCGACACTGCGTTCACCCTGCAGCTCAAGGCGGTCTTTGCCAATGACGTGAAGACCTTGGAGATTCCCGTCACCATCAAGGAGGACTTGCCCGATCCGGTGTACACCTTGCAAGCGCCGGCCACCTGGAATGGCCGCGACCCCATCGAGGTGGTGCCGCAGATCGCCAATCTGCAAGCCTTGCAGGCCAAGGATGCCGCCGCGCTCAAATATCAGTGGAGCGTCTCCGGCTTGGCCGTGATCAAGGAGACCGCCCCCGGCAAACTCATCCTCAAACGCTCGCAAAACAGCGGCAAGCTGACCGTCACGGCAACGGCCACTAACGGCGGCATGCCCGTCACCCAAACCATCCGGATTGCGATCAAGGAGCCCGCCAAAGAGGCCTGGGTGCAACGCACCCCCGACAAGGATGAGCAACCCGTGGACAACCAGTTCTTCGCCCGCGATGACCACAACGAGGGCACGCTCTACTACAACGGCACCCTAACCGATGCCGCCGACTCGGTTTTCCTGAAACTCTACGCCGACGACAAGCTGGTCGATACCCAAAGCCAGCAACCCAAGGCGGACCAGAGCTATGCGTTCGCCGTCAAGCTCAAGCCGGGACTGATTATCTACAAGGTCGAGTTTGGCACCAAGCATGGCAGTACCGTGAAAGTCCGGCAGACGGTCAGCAACCTGGTGTGCGGCGACGCCTACATCATCCAAGGCCAGTCCAATGCCGTGGGCTACAACTACGAGAACACCGACAAACGCCAGGATCTAACCCGCACCAACAGCCCATGGATCCGCAGCTTCGGCGGCAACGGCGAGGCCGGTGGCGATCCGCTCACCGGTGGCTGGGGCAATGCCGTGGTGGAACGCTTGACCCCCACCTCCCCCGACCGCATCCATTTCATCAGCGTGTGGGGCATGGCCATGGCCAAGAAACTCGTGGAAGATGTGAAAATCCCCATCTGCATCCTCAACGGGGCCGTGGGTGGCACCCGCATCGATGAACACCTGCCCGAGCAGACCAAATCAGCCAACAGGGAACGCCCGATTTACCACAACCTCAAGCAGCGGGTGATCGCGGCCAGGCTCACCCATGGCATTCGTGGCGTGTTGTGGCATCAGGGCGAAGCCGATCAAGGGTTTGACGGTCCTGACAACTGTTATGGCTGTGAGATGTATCAGCAGTATTGGCTGGATCTGACCGCAGCCTGGAAACAGGACTATCCTAACATCCGGCATTACTATCTTTTCCAAATCTGGCCCAACGCCTGTTCCCAGGGTGGCACCAGACACAGCGACAAGCTGCGCGAGGTCCAGCGCCGCCTGTCGCGCCTCTATTCCAGCCTCAGCGTCGTGCCCACCCTCGATATCCCCAGCGGTGCCAACTGCCATTTCAAAACGGATGACTACGAGAAAATGGGCCTGGCCATGGTGCCATTGCTGGAGCGCGACAATTACGGCAAGGTCTTCCCCCAGCCGATCACCGCCGCCGACCTGCAGCAGGCCTGTTTCACCACCGCCAGGAAGGACGAGATCACGCTGGAGTTCGACCAGCCGGTGGCCTGGATCGACGCGCTGGCTAGCCAGTTCTATCTGGACGGGGAAGCGGGCAAGGTGGCCTCGGGCAGCGTGTCCGGCAACCTGCTCAAACTCAAGCTGACAGCTCCGGCCACCGCCAAGACCATCACCTATCTCACCGACAGGAAGTGGGATCCGAAGACCTTGTTATATGGCAAGAACGGCATCGCCGCGCTGACGTTCTGCGAGGTGCCGGTGGCAGCCACGGCGAAGGCCGGCTTGGAATCGATTCCGGCTCTATCTTTGTGCAGATCGGTGATGAGAACGTCCACCGCGTCCGGGCGGTGATGGATGAGGTGGTTGGGGATGATAACTTCATCGTAGAAATTGTGGTCAAGAAGAAGGGTAGCCAGAAGGGCGAACTCCTCGAAAACATCGCGGATGTTATTCTGTATTACGCCAAGTCTAAAGAAGCGGTGAAGTTCCGGCATCAATGGTTCCCGCGTGAAGCAGAAGACGATGCGATCTTCAGCGCCGACCTAACGGGTGGCGGAACTTTCAAGACACAGATTTTTCCATTCGATCACCAAGGCGTGACCTACAAGCCGAGCGCTAACAACAGTTGGAAAACAAACCTAACTGGCATGACGAGGCTACAGTGGGCGGGGCGGTTGCTGGTCGGGGCGAACCAGATCCGTTATGGGCGACGACAGACGGATTTTGGGTTCACTGTGATGACGAACGTCTGGGAAGACACCGGCGGTGCCTCTGATCGAATCTATGTAGTTCAGACCGCGAACAAGATCGTTCAGCGCTGCCTCCTCATGGCCACCGACCCCGGCGACCTCGTGCTCGACCCGACCTGCGGTTCCGGCACCACCGCTTTTGTCGCCGAGCAATGGGGCCGCCGCTGGATCACGATTGATACCTCCCGCGTGGCGTTGGCGCTGGCGCGTGCCCGCATCATGGGTGCGCGGTATCCCTTTTACCTGTTGGCCGATTCCCGTGATGGCCAGATGAAGGAAGCCGTAGTCACCCGCACCGCGCCGAGTTCGCAGCCCGTGCACGGAAACATCCGCCACGGCTTCGTCTATGAGCGCGTGCCGCACATCACGCTCAAGTCAATCACCAACAACGCGGAGATCGATGTCATTTGGGACCAATGGCAGGCAAAGCTGGAGCCCTTGCGTGAGAAGCTGAACGCCGCGCTCAAGAATGCCTGGCAGGAGTGGGAGATTCCGAGGGATTTTTCCGCTGTAGCGGCGGTCTGTGACGGTCGCACTTCACCCGGAACAGCCAGCGACGCGCAGAAGGATTCCAGCGACGGTCACAGACCGCCGCTACAGGAGATCCAAGCCCTGCACGCCGACTGGTGGCAGGCCCGCATCGCCCGGCAGCAGGCCATCGACAAGTCCATCGCCGCCAAGGCCGAGTTTGAATACCTCTACGACAAGCCCTACGAGAACAAGAAATGCGTCCGCGTGGCCGGTCCCTTCACCGTCGAGAGCCTCAGCCCCCACCGCGTGCTGGGCGTGGATGAGGACGATGAATTAGTGGATAGTGGCCAGGGGCTGGTGGTTAGGGAAGGCACCAGCCACAAATCACCAGCCACTAAGAACTTCCCCCAAATGATCCTGGAGATTCTCAAAGTGTCCGGTGTGCAGCAAGCGCATAAAGAGGACCGCATCACCTTTACTGCGCTGGTACCGTGGCCGGGGCATTATCTCTGCGCCGAGGGCCGCTATTTGGAGTCCAGTCCAGCAGGTCAGACCAGGCCATGCATCCCGGAACATGACTTGGCACATTCCGGGCGGTGCCGGGACTTAGCCACCGCGGTGTGGCGCTGCGCTTCCCACCGCACTCCATACCTTCACCTGCCCGGGCGCGAGCCAAAGTCTGGAGTGCGGTGGGAAGGGCACCGCCCGCCACCCCGCTGTGGCTAAACCGTTAGAGCTGCGGGGTTCCCAGGAGGCCCGGTCCGTCTCGCGGCAGGCACGCCCCTCCCGAGTAACTTGGCTCCGAGGATGCCCGTTAGGGAGCGACGACATTCCTGTCGTCGTGCGGAAGGAACGTCCATGAACAGAGCCTTCGGCACGCACTCATGGGCCGCCCTTCCGCTACCACCACAAGAATGTGGTGGCTCCTTATCGCGCCCACGGACTGGTGGCCCATTATGAGCACTTAAACAGCTATCGGGACTTGGAAGTTTGGAAGAAATCAATCGACTTAGTGGAGCAGATCTACCTGGCTTCAAACGAAGTCAGCAAAATGTTGGGGGGCTGAGGCGATCATTGGAAGCCCGTCGGGCAACTCACTAGCCACCAGCCACAAGGCACTAGCCACTCTCACCCCCAGCGACTTCCCTCTTTCCCTAACCACCAGCCACTACACACAAATCACTGTCCACGGCGTGGACGTCTTCAAACCCCAGACCGGCGAAATCGTCAGCTCCGGCGCCGACGGCATCGCCTGCTGGTTCATCGACACCAACTACAACGAGGAAAGCTTCTTCGTCCGCCACGCCTACTTCCTCGGCGCCAACGACCCCTACAGCGCCCTCAAAACCACCCTGAAAGCCGAAATCAACCAGGAAGCCTGGGAAACCCTCCACAGCGACACCTCCCGCCCCTTCGACAAACCCAAGCAGGGCCGCATCGCCGTAAAAGTCATCAACCACCTGGGGGATGAGGTGATGAAAGTGTTTCGGGTGTAGCGAAAATGGCGAATTTAGCGAATATGGCGAATATGGCTTGCGAAATCCTAGTGCTCGGTTTATTCTCTCTCGCGGATCAGCCGACACTTACCAACTCTCACCCGCCCAGTCCCAAGGCGTAAAAGCCGGGAATACCCCATGCTCACAACACGCACCAACCGCCTGGACCCATCACTCATCCCAACCGACCAATTGGAGAAAGTCGCCAAGATTTTCGCCAGTCCGGATCACATTTTGCTTACCGATAGCAGCGGTAACCAGGCTGAAATCCCCGAGGCTCTCTTCCAGCACTTTGCCCGGATTGTCCGCCTGATGTCGGAACGTAAGGCAATCGTGATGGTCCCCGAGGACGAGGCCTTCACGACCCAGGCCGCCGCCAATTACCTCGGAGTGTCCCGCCAGCACCTGGTGGGCCTGATCGACAAGGGTGAGATCCAGCACCGCATGGTCGGCACCCATCGCCGGGTGTCCTTCAAGGATTTGCTCGCCTACGAGAAGGCACGGGACAAAGCCCGCCGAACGGCAATGGACAGTCTGACCGACCAAGTGATCGCAGCAGGCAAGTATTTCCCCGATGATCCGGAACAATAGACAATGAGAGCGGATTTCCGGGTGGTTCTTGATGCTTGTGTTCTCGCCAACTACGGTGTCGCAAACCTGTTGCTCCTGCTTGCGGAAAAGCCCCGGCTTTACCTGCCGGCGTGGAGCGATGAAATTCTGGCAGAGACCCGGCGTACACAGATCGACCAACTCGGCTGGGAAGCGAGACTCGCGGATAGTTTCCAATCGGAACTGTGCCGTGCTTTCCCGGAGGGTCTAGTCAATGGATACGAACATGTCGTCGGCCAATGTTCCAATGATGAGAAGGACCGGCATGTCCTGGCCTGCGCAATCCACTGCAATTCGGAACTCATCCTCACCTTCAATCTGAGACATTTCCCCGAAGACGCACTCGCGCCATGGGGTGTTTCGGCCTTCCACCCGCAGGATTACCTGATCACCCTGTTCGATTTGGAGCCTCTTCAGGTCATGCACCAGTTGGGAGCGATAGCCCAGAAACGGGGATGCACGATTGAGGATCACTTGATTGATTTGGGGAAATTTCTCCCGCAATTTTCATCACGATTGCTCGACGAGCTGAACTCGTAACCCGGAGAATTTGTGAACTTCCTCATCTCCGATATTCGCCTGCTCAGAAATGCGCCAGCCAGTGCTACCAAAAGACAATGCCAATACGGATAATGAATCGGTTACGATGGAGCCCCGCACATGACAAAGAAATTTTTTCCTTTTGATTCCGGTCGCAGACGCTAGATTGCGTCCGGCGCACGGGTTCCCCACAGACCGCAACACATCAATCACATAACTAACATCCAATGAAACACCTGCCTCTGATCATCACTGCGTTGTACTCACTATCGTTCGTTCCGCCCGCTCTGGCCGCCGAGTGGCAGCCCGCCGCCGGACCCTTGAAGACGCGCTGGGCCAAGGACGTGTCACCCGCAAAGGCCCTGCCCGAGTATCCGCGGCCGCAAATGGTGCGCAAGGACTGGCTGAACCTCAACGGCTTGTGGGACATCAAGCTCGGCGACGGCACGGAAACCCGGATTCTGGTGCCTTTCCCCGTCCAGTCGGCGCTCTCCGGCGTGATGAAGCACACCGACCGCCTGACCTATCGGCGCAGCTTTGAGATTCCCAAAGCCTGGAGCGGTCAACGGGTGCTGTTGCATTTCGGCGCGGTGGATTGGGAGGCCAAGGTGTCCCTTAACGGCAAGGAACTCGGGATGCACCGCGGTGGTTATGACGCCTTCAGTTTCGACATCACCGACGCGCTGAAGGCGGAGGGCGCGCAGGAAATCACGGTCGAGGTGTTCGATCCCACCGATTTGGGCGGCCAACCCCGCGGCAAACAAAAGCTTAAGCCGGGCAGCATCATGTATACGCCGGTCACCGGCATCTGGCAGACAGTGTGGCTGGAGCCAGTGGTGCCCACGCACATCGAAGCGCTGAGGATTGTGCCGGATGTGGACCAAGGGTGTGTGCGGATCAAGGTTGTGGCGGTCGCAGGCAAGGACGACGGCAATCTGCTGGCTGGCGTCGAGGTGTATGATGGGCCGGCCAAGATTGGCTCCGCCAACGGGTGGGCTGCCGAGGAACTTGTGGTCAAGATTCCCGATGCCAAACTGTGGTCACCAGAGTCGCCTTTCCTCTACGATCTGAAGGTCACCGCCTCTGGACAGAAACTGACTCCGCAGGCGGACGCGGTGACGAGTTACTTCGGCATGCGCAAGATCGCGCTGGGCAAGGACGACAAGGGCGTCACCCGCATGTTGCTCAATGGCAAGCCGGTGTTCCAAGTCGGTCCGCTCGACCAGGGATTCTGGCCGGACGGGATCTACACCGCGCCGACCGACGAAGCCCTGCGCTTTGACATTGCGGAGACCAAGCGACTCGGCTTCAATACCACCCGCAAGCATGTCAAGATCGAGCCGGACCGCTGGTATTATTGGTGTGACAAGCTCGGTCTGCTGGTCTGGCAGGACATGCCCTGCGGCAATTCCTACACCGACAAGCCGCAACCCATCGACAAGCCGCTGTTCAAGGCTGGCCTGATGAGCATGGTTAGGGAACACTGGAACCATCCCGCCATCATCATGTGGGTCGTTTTCAATGAAAACCAGGGCCAGCATGACACGGAGGCACTGGTGGCGGAGGTCAAGGCTTTGGATCCTTCACGGTTGGTCAACAACGCCAGCGGCAATGATGACAAGAACTGCGGCGACGTGATCGACAAGCACAGTTATCCCGGCCCCGAATCACCCAAGCCGGAAGCGAATCGTGCGGCGGTGTTAGGCGAGTTCGGCGGGCTTGGCCTGCCGGTGGACGGCCACACCTGGAGCAAGAAAACCTGGGGTTACGAGGGCACCAAGAACATCGAGGACCTGACCAGCGGATATGTGAAGCTGCTCGTCAAAGCCTGGGAACTGAATGCCACGGCCGGCCTCTCGGCCGTGATTTATACCCAGCTCACCGACGTGGAAACCGAATGCAACGGCTTGTTGACTTATGACCGCGAGGTGAACAAGGTGATCCCGGAGCGTGCGGCCGCCGCGAATTCCGGCAAGCAGACGAACAACCTCCCATCCCCTTGAAAGCAGACCCCATCAGAATTCGAGGAGGCATGGAAGAACCCGCATGGTTTCGACCCCTGGGCGTTGATTGCCCTGCTCATCAATGAACAACATGAACAGCATGAACAGCATGAACAACAAGCAAAGTTTGGCGGCAGTGGCAGCAATGATGGTCGTCCTGATGGTTGGTGCCCCGAATACCCCGGCCGCCGTGCCTCGTCCCGAGCATCCGCGGCCCGACTTGATGCGCGAGGACTGGCTGACGCTCAACGGCGAGTGGCAGTTTGAGATCGACAAGGCGGCAGACGGTGAGGCCCGGGGCCTGACCTACGGCAAGGATCTCAACGCCAAAATCATCGTCCCGTTTTGCCCCGAGAGCAAACTCTCCGGCCTCGCGATCCCAACCAAAGAGCACATGAAGGACGTCTGGTACCGCCGCACGTTCGAGCTGACGCCCGCGATGCAAGGCAAGCGGGTGCGCATTCATTTCGGTGGCGTGGATTACCGGGCCTGGGTGTACCTCAACGGCCAGTTCGCCGGATCCCACGTCGGCGAGAATGTGGATTTCAAATTCGAAATCACCAAATTCCTCAGGGCCGGATCTAACGAGGTGGTGGTCAAGGTGTTGGATGATCTGTCGTCGGGCCTGCAGCCAGGCGGCAAGCAGTCGGAATCCGACCAGAGCGCGGGCTGTTTCTATACCCGCACCACCGGCATCTGGCAACCGGTGTGGCTGGAAGCCGTGGGCTCATCGTTCCTTGAAAGCATTTCCGTGGTTCCCGATCCCGACAACTCGCGGGTGATCATCGACGCCAAGATCAACGGCGCGGACCCGGATCTCTCACTCAAGGCGGAAGCTTTTGCCGACGGTAAGTTGGTTGGTTCTGACACCGCCTCCGGCCCCTGGCAGAACCGGCTCGTCATTCCTCTCAGTGAGAAAAAGCTGTGGGAGCCGGGCGCGCCGTTCCTGTATGATCTGAAGTTCACGCTATGCAGCGGCAAGGCGACCGTTGACGAACTGAAGAGTTATTTCGGGCTGCGCAAGATCGCCATCGACGGGCGCAGGTTCCTCATCAACGGCAAACCGGTTTTCCAACGGCTCATCCTTGATCAGGGGTTCTACCCCGAGGGCCTGTGGACCGCTCCATCAGACGAAGCGCTGAAGAATGATATCGTGATGTCCATGGCCTGCGGCTACAATGGCGCGCGCCTGCACCAGAAGGTGTTCGAGCCGAGGTTTCTCTATTGGGCCGACAAGTTAGGCTACCTGGTGTGGGGTGAGTATCCCAACGCCGGCTATGGCAACCAGCCGCAGGGCTTCTCGGCGGTGGTCAATGAATGGACCGAAATCCTCCTGCGTGATAGATGCCATCCATCCATCGTCGGGTGGTGTGCCTTCAACGAAAACTTCGAGGGCTCCGGCGAGTTGCAGCAGATGATTTGGCACATCACCAAAGCCATCGACCCGACGCGGCCCGCGTTGGAGGCCAGCGGCTGGACCCACACGCTGCCCAACCCGGAAGTGAGGGATGCGCATGACTATACCGACCGTCCGGCGTCCCTGCACAAGCGATGGATGGACTATTTCGCCGCCCCGCCGGAAGGACCGTTTCCTCCCGCCCGTTATTACAACCCCTCATCGTCAAACTCCGACCGTGGCGTGCCATTCATGATCAGCGAGATCGGCGGCATCGGCTGGGGGGTGCCCGAGGGCGGCTGGAGTTATGGTCAGGGACCCAAGACCCCCGACGAGTTTTATGCCCGCTACCAGGGCACCATTGATGCCATGCTCGACAACCCGAACCTGTTTGGGTTCTGTTATACGCAGTTGACCGACATCGAACAGGAACGCAACGGTCTCTACTACTATGACCGCAAGCCAAAGTTCGACGCGGCTAAGCTCTGCCAAATCACTTCACGTGCGGCGGCTTATGAACGTGGTGAGCCGATGGCACCCCGGTCTGCCGTCAAGATGCTCGATGTCAAGTGGAAGGTGTTGGTGGGTGCCATGCAGGATGGAAAACTAAGCACGCCCTACCAGTATGTCACCGACAAGCCTGCCGACGACTGGTTCAAGGAGGGGTTTGATGACCGGGCGTGGAAGACCGGCCTGGCGCCGTTTGGCAATGGGAATCAGACCCGCACGGAGTGGAAAACCCGGGAGATCCATTTCAGGAAATCCTTTGCTTACGACGGCGGCCCCTTGAAGAACGGGGCCGTCGTGATCCGTCACAACGATAGCACGGAGATCTATCTCAACGGGCGGAAGATTCTGGGGGTCACGGGTTCCAGGGGTTACTACCTGTGCCTGGTAACCGAGGAGTTGCAGGAGGCGCTGAAGAAAGGAACTAACACAATTGCCGTCCACTCCCACGAGGGCGGGCAGGGCCAGTGGATCGACCTGGCAATCCTGGTGGATTAGAGGGCCTGGCTAGGGTAACCTTAAAGAAACCCTAGGCCTTGCTGGATGCCTTCCGCGCCCGCCTCAACCTCCCCGCTGGCCGCCTGGCCGCACAGTGGCAGTGCCACCGGCATCACCCACAAGGTCCTGACCTCTGAAAACCTGGTGGGTTGGACGGATGTCACCGCCGCTGCCGTTGACGCCGGTGGTTTCCTGACCTGCACCCTGCCGGTCACCCTGAAACTGTTTGTCCGTCTGGAAGTGCTGGTCCCCTGAACTCGGCTGGTTCCACCAAGACCTATCTAGCACATAACTCCGGGGCCGCCGCTTCACAAGCGGCGGCCCCGGTTTCTTGGCAGTCATTCCGGTCATTGACAACGGGACGCTGGCCCAACGGCCTTCACCCCCAAAGCAATTTCCTAGCAGTCCCGATGATCAGGCCATCAAGGTGCGGCCGGTTTCAAGACGAACGTGTGCGGCAGCGGTTGGCGGACGGCGTTGATCTTGGTTTCCAGTTGCGTGATTTGTTTGTCGAGCCGCGCCAATTCCTGCTCGCGGGCGGCCTCAAAGGCCGGCGTCTTGGCCCAGTCGGGCGGCCCGTACAATTGCACTTCGCGCCAGCGCTTGAAGAAGACGTTGTTCTTTTCCGCCACCAAGGCCCATAACTGCCGGGTTTGTTCGGTGATCGGCCCGGCGGTTAAAGTGAGGTTGCAGCCCTGCGCCAGTTCCTGCGCGGTGAACCCGGCCGCGGGTTCGTCATCGATGAGGAGTTGATACTTCGGGGCCGGCAGGCCGGTGACCTTCAATTCATAGCGGCTCAAGTCCGCCAACAGTGGAATGAGTTTTGTCACCGCCTCGGCCTGCGGATCGACCGGCAAGGGCAACGCCGCATCCTTGCGCGTGAAGGCGACCACACCCGCGGCGACTTTCGCATCGGTGATCTGGCAGCCGGTCGCGGCAACGACTTCGCCGGTGGTGCCGTTCAACTCCGCACTCGAAACGGCAGCGGGTGCGCCGAGACATTTGAGGATGGCCCACGCCATGATCGTTTGACCGACCGGGCCGGGATGCACCGCGTCGCCGCCGCCAATGGTGACCGCTGGATCGGCTTGGCGGGCTTTGAGCATCACCGCTATGTACGGATCAAACTGGTCGGCGAAAAGGACGCTTTCCTTGGTCGCCACCTCACGCAGACCGTCGGACATTTTGCGCAGCGCTCCGTTGCGCACATCCTGGTCCGGATCCGCGCGTTTCTCCTCGATCGGCTGCGGCGTCACCAACGCGACGCGCGCGCCGTGGCCCTTGAGCAGGGCCACCAACTGCGTCTGCTTGTCGATGTAGTTCTTGAAAATGCCCTCATCGTATGCCCGGTAGCCGTGGTCGTTCATGCCGAAGTCCGGCGTGTGGACCTCTGATCCAGTTAGAATGAGCACGGACTTCGCGGCCTCATGGCATTGCGCATGTGGCGTGACATGGCACCCCCAGGCTGTACCAACCCATCGTATCGACGAAAACCGGATTCACGTTCCGTAAATCAAAGCGTCTGCCGCCCGTGCATCCAAGCCGCCACCAAGATCCTCAGCGCTCTCCGCAACCCGGTACGCCAAGTCATCAGAGGAAACTGCGGACATTCTTGCCGGCGGGATGAATTCCCCGACTGTTTTGTTGCGATAGGTGATGCGGAAGCACTCGCCCCTGGCCAGTCGCTCAACAAGCGCCTTGGCATCACGCCGGATCCCGATCATGGATAGGGTTAGCACCAGGGGGAAGTGGCACTTGGAGTTGAACTTGTCTAGCAGGCGTGGTGATCAGAGGCGTGGTGATCAACGGGGTGAAAGACCGGCTGGCCCGCACGCGTTGTGATCTTCTGCTTCCCAATCCACCCCCGAATCGAAAATCATGAACCGCATGACAGCTTCCATTTCGCAGTCCCTTGTTGGGGCTTGCATCCTTGTCTCCTGTGTTGGCCAGCCCGCGACGGCGCAGGACTTGAAGTTGTGGTACGACAAGCCGGCCGGGCAGTGGGTCGAGGCCTTGCCGGTGGGAAACGGGCGGCTCGGTGCCATGGTGTTTGGGGGGGTGGACCAGGACCGCTTGCAACTCAACGAAGGCACACTCTGGGCAGGCGGGCCCTATGACCCGAGCAGTCCCGAAGCCTTGCAAGCACTGCCCGAGGCACGGCGGCTGATTTTCGCGGGCAAGTACGGCGAGGCGCATGGCCTGATCGGCGCGAAGATGATGGCGCGTCCGCTGAAGCAAATGCCGTACGAACCGGTGGGCGATTTGAAGTTGAGCTTTCCCAGAAACGGCGACGTGGCCGGGTACCGGCGTGAACTCGATCTCGACACGGCCATCGCGCGAATGACCTACACGGTCGCCGGGGTGAAATTCGTCCGCGAGGTGTTCTCCAGCCCGGTGGATCAGGTGATTGTCGTTCACCTGACCGCCGACCAGCCGGGCCGGCTCGACTTCACTGCGGCGATGGCGACGCCGCAGCAAGCCACGGTCGAGGCGGAGTCGCCGGGCACGTTGGTCATGCGCGGCGTGAACGCCGAAGCCAATGGCATCCCGGGTGCGCTGAAATTCCAGGCCCGCGTCCGCATTCTCACGCAAGGTGGCAAGACGACTGTCGGAAAAAACAGCGTTGCCGTTAGCGGCGCGGATTCGGCGACCTTGCTGATAGTCGCCGCCACGAGCTACAAGAGCTACCAGGATGTCAGCGGCGACCCCGAGGCGCTGACCCGGGCCTATCTAGCCAAAGCACTCGGGAAACCGTTAGACACCCTGCGCAAGGACCACATCGCGGAACATCAACGGCTGTTCCGGCGCGTGTCGCTGGATCTCGGCGTGACCGACCAGGCGAAGCTGCCGACCGATCAGCGCATCGCCAGGTTTGCCGAGGGCAACGACCCACAGTTGGCGGCGCTCTACTTTCAATTCGGCCGCTACCTGCTGCTGTCCTGCTCGCGTGCGGGTGGTCAGCCGGCGACCTTGCAGGGGCTGTGGAACGAGAGCATGACGCCGCCCTGGGACAGCAAATACACGATCAACATCAACACCGAGATGAACTACTGGCCTGCGGAACCGGCCAACCTCGGCGAGTGTACCGCCCCGCTGATCCGGATGGTCACCGAGTTGGTCGAACCGGGCAGCCGCACGGCCAAGGTGAATTGGGGCGCGGGCGGCTGGGTCTGCCATCACAACACCGACTTGTGGCGCGCGACGGCGCCAATCGACGGCCCGACCTGGGGGTTTTGGCCGACGGGCGGCGCGTGGCTCTGCAAAAATCTTTGGGACCGCTACGAGTTCGGCGGCGACAAGCAGTATCTGGCGAAAGTCTATCCGGTCATGAAGGGAGCCGCCCAGTTCTTCCTCGATACGCTCGTGGAAGAACCGAAACACCAGTGGCTGGTGACCTGCCCGTCGCTCTCACCGGAAAACACGCATCCCGGCGGCGCGAGCGTCTGTGCCGGCCCCACGATGGACAGCCAAATCATCCGCGACTTGTTCTCTAACTGCATCCAGGCATCCGAAATTCTGGGCGTGGACGCCGACCTGCGTGCGAAGTTCGTGGCCACGCGCTCGCGACTGGCGCCGAATCAGATTGGCAAGGCGGGCCAACTCCAGGAATGGTTAGATGACTGGGACATGCAGGCGCCGGAGATGCAACACCGCCACGTCTCGCATCTGTACGGCCTCTATCCCAGCGCGCAGATCACGCCCCGCGGCACGCCTGAACTGGCGGCCGCCGTGCGCAAGTCGCTCGAGATCCGCGGCGACGACGCCACCGGCTGGGGCGTGGGCTGGCGGATCAATCTCTGGGCAAGGTTGCTAGACGGCGATCACGCGTATAAACTGCTGGCGATGTTGATGACGCCGCCCCGCACGCTGCCTAACATGTTCGACAGTTGCCCGCCGTTCCAGATCGACGGCAACTTCGGCGGCTGCGCGGGGATCGCCGAGATGCTCATGCAGAGCCACGCCGGCGAGATCGATCTGCTGCCGGCGCTGCCCAAGGCATGGCCCGCCGGCAACGTCAAGGGGCTCCGTGCCCGCGGCGGATTTGAGGTGGACATCGCATGGAAGGATGGCAAGGTCACCTCCTACCGCGTTGCAGCCAACGAAAGTCGCAAGGCCACCGTCCGCGTCAACGGGGAAACCAAAGTGATCCAATCCGATAAGTTGTGAATGGGTTGAATGCGGTGAACGTGGTGGTATGCCTGTAACCCGATGGAGATTCACAGTGCCTGATCCCGGCGGAAAATGAG
>JAPLUI010000070.1 GCA_026397725.1 Verrucomicrobiota bacterium
GGCGGTGATCCGTCTGGCACGCTCGTCTAAATGCGGCCAAATCGCTTGAAACTTTTGCATAAGGGCATCGTCTTCTTTCACGGGAAAACACTTAAGAGTTCTTAATCACTTTGTCAAGGTTATTTATTTACACCGCCTAACTCTGGCGAAATATCCTTCATTCGTTGCTCAGCGGTAGCTGGATCGGATGCGAGCAAGGAAATGATAAATGCGGATTCAAAAGGCAGTTTAGCGAGAGATTTTCCGTCAAGGGTCTTATCGAAGACATCTGCGGCGAGTTGACTCTCATACCAGGCAGTGGCAGCGGCGGGGTCTCTCGCAAGCCATTGATTGAACCTTCCGATACCCCCCGGGGCACTATCTTCACTCTGGTATTTTGCAATGTATTGGCTGAACGCAAACTCGGGATTTTTCTTTTCTAGTTCTTTCAGCATCACCCATTCGAGGTCATCGCGAAATGGTGCATGAACAGGGAGCGCGGACATTTCCGTATATGCTCTCACGAGTTCGTCTCCACTCATTTCTGAGGCCAGCTTTTCCAGCCTTGCCCATGCCGCTGTATACCTAAACCTATCTTGTGACTCATTATTGTTAAAAAGAACGAGTTTGTTCCAATCCCTGGAGGTGCTCACCCAGTCGGCTGAGGGGTTGATCTCATTTTGCGATGGTTTTTTCTCACTCTTCGGCCTAGCTTTGGCGCGTTCATTTTGAGAAGCAGAGGAATTGCCGGAGTTAGCGATTCTCTCCCGAAGCAAGGTATTATCCTGCTTAACGTTGCTAGTTGAGCCTCGCAAGTTGGCAAGCCATACAATAGCGATAATTAGCGCAAGCACGGGTGGAACAACGTGAGTAAGTTTCATAACTTTTTGATAGTAGGCCAAAGAATATCGATTTCAACATGATGTTCGCAGAAACCCTCAAGGCGGATTCATATAATGATTTTTAATAAGGTTCCAAGCCCCCCGGACGACAGTCCGTGGGCGGGGATTTCGGCTTCAATACTGCTCCAATGATGGTCATAGGCGTGATCATCCTGAGGGGTACAGCCATCCGCTCCTTCTGGCAAAATGAATTTTCAAAAAATGCGATTTTTTCCAAGGTCACCCCGGACGCCGAATTCAGTCGAAGCTGGGAACCAGAATGCGACTTGTTCAGGCATGGATTTCCCTGTAATCAGAAGGATTTCCTGGCTTGTGCACTGTTAGGACGAGTTTTTAAAAAACTTCTTCTTTCCTTCCGCACCGTTTGGGATGAATTGAGCGTGTTTGGATCAGGCAAGGCCCGGTCTCGCCATTTCCATTAACCCCAAACCAACACCACACCAGCAATCCACCCGCATCTCCTCACCTCAAACATCCCAAGCCACAAACCATCAGAATGAATCCCAACCAATAGAGCCAATGAAAACACCGAATCCAGATAACCCGATCAGAAACACCCTCAAACACCTCGCCCTCGCTTCGACGATGGGTGCGGCGCTGTATTTCGGCGCGGCACCCGCCAGCGCTCAAACCGAGTCCATACCAATCCTGAATCCCAGCTTTGAGTCAGGAAACTCCTCGGCTGCAACGAGTTGGACCAACTCAGGTAGTTTTGGTATTCAGTCCGGCGCTGGTGGATTAGTTGCCACTGACGGTATTAGCACGGCATACAGCAATGGTGGGACCGGTTCACAGATTCTCACTACTGCCCTATTGCCAAACACAGAGTACACACTAAAAGTGGATGTTGGAGAACGAACAGACATTCTTGCTAGTTTTGGCAACACCGCATATACGATCCGTCTTTATGCGGGTGCAACTTTGTTGGCAGTAGATAACAACTCATTGAATAGTATTCCCGGCGGTACTTGGGCCACCTCGACGCTTACCTACACCTCTCCTGCCAGTGGCCCGGAAAAAGGTCAGCTTTTACGTATTGAGCTCTCTAGCGCTGGGATTCAGTCCGTCTTCGACAATGTCAGGTTGACCATCCCCGCTGTCCCGCCGGCGGTCCTCACCTACACCCCCCCGGACGGTGGCACCACGGCGGCGACGTCGGATCTCGTGCTGACCTTCAGCAAGCCGATCGCCATCGGCACCGGCGACATCACGATCAAGAACCTGACGGACTCTACGCCGACGGTGATCACCCTCCCCGATTCGCAAGTCTCGATTTCGGGCGCGGTCCTGACGATCAACCCGACGGATGATCTCCTGCTGGGCAAGGATTATGCCGTCCAAATCTCCGCCGGTGCGGTCAAGGATCTGACGAATTTGCCCTTTGCCGGAATTTTGGATGACACGACCTGGAACTTCAGCACCGCCGACCCAACCGCCACCATCGTCACGCTCGTCTCGTCAGGTCCCTCGATCTACGGGGATAGCGTGACCTTCACCGCCACGGTCGCTCCGGCACCCTCGGGTGGCACGGTTCAGTTCTTCAATGGCTTTGCTTATCTGGGCACCCCGGTGGCAGTCAATACCACGACAGGTGAGGCAAGCGTCACCACCAGCATGCTGGGGGTTGTGGGACCCAATGAGATCACCGCCGAATACAGCGGAAATTTCCAGTTCGCGGGAAGCACCACTGCCACCTCGACCTCGCAAGTGGTCGACAAGGCGCCACTGACCGTGACGGCGCAAAACGTGATCCGCTTTGTGGACACGCCCAATCCTGCGTTCACCTATCAAATCACCGGATTCAAGAATGGCCAGACTCTCGGCACATCGGGGGTGACCGGCACCCCGGACCTGAGCACCACGGCAGTCACCGAGTCGCCCGTGGGAGACTACCCCATCACCACTACCATTGGAAGTTTGGCCGCTGACAACTACAGCTTCACGACGGTCGATGCTACCCTGTCCGTCGTGGCCGCCACCCCTGCCGGCACGCTCGGCTCGCCGCAGCTTATCACCAACAATGCCACTTCGGGCATCAGCAGCACAAACACCTACACGCACGCCGTCAACATGGGGGGCGGTGCTGTGACCATCAACGGCGTATTGTTCTCGGCTGGCGGCGAGACCGGCACGGGTTACTCCACGACGAATTTCATGGGTGCCACTTCGGGGAATTTTAGTGAATTCCCCAATCCCGCAGACGCGGTGGCCACGATGCTCGATCCGTTCCGGTTTGGCAATGTCGGGCAAACCCTGACCATCACTGGGCTGACCCCAGGCCAGACATACGACGCGCGGATTTATTATCGCGAATGGGTCGGGCCAAATAATCGCTCCACCTTGATTACATTCGATGAAGACGGTGCCTCACCGCATTCCACATCGGTAACCGTCAATCAAGATGCGACACCGGAAGCGTTCTACCTTTCCTACGTATTCACGGCGACCACCGAGCCGCTTTTGGTGTCGTTTGCGGGTACAGCGGGGAATCCGGGTAATAGTTTCCACCTTTCCGGCTTCAGTGTTCAGACCGTTGGCACCCCTGGCCCGCCGACGGTCGCCAGCTACACCCCCCCGGTCGGTGGCACCACGGCGGCGACGTCGGATCTCGTGCTGACCTTCAACGAGCCGATCACCATCGGCACCGGCGACATCACGATCAAGAACCTGACGGACAACTCGCAGACGGTGATCACCCTCCCCGATTCCCAAGTCTCGATTTCAGGCGCGGTCCTGACGATCAACCCGACGGATGATCTCCTGCTGGGCAAGGATTATGCAGTCCAAATCTCCGCCGGTGCGGTCAAGGATCTGACAAATGAGCCCTTTGCCGGAATTTTGGATGATGCGACCTGGTACTTCAGCTCCGCCGACCCAACCGCCACCACCGTCACGGTCGTCTCGTCGGGCAGTCCCTCGATCTACGGGGATAGCGTGACCTTCACCGCCACGGTCGATCCGGTGCCCTCGGGTGGCACGGTGCAGTTCAAGAACGGTGTGGATGCCCTGGGCTCCCCGGTGCCGGTCGACGGCTCGGGAGTGGCAACCGTCACCACCACCACGCTGGGTGCGACGACCCATCAGATCACCGCGGATTACAGCGGCAATTACCAGTATGCTGGAAGCACCTCCGCCCCGTTTTCGCAAGTGGTCGACAAGGCGCCACTGACCGTGACGGCGCAAAACGTGATCCGCTACCCGGACACCGCCAACCCGGATCCGCTTCCCTATCAAATCACCGGATTCAAGAATGGCCAGACTCTCGGCACATCGGGGGTGACCGGCACTCCGGCCCTGAGCACCACGGCGGTCCCCGAGTCGCCCGTCGGAGAATACCCCATCACCTGCGCCGTGGGAACCCTGGCTGCGGACAACTACAGCTTCACGACGGTCGATGCTACCCTGTCCGTCGTGGCCGCCTATCCTGCTGGTACGCTCAGCTTGCCGCAGCTTATCACCAGCGATGCCACTTCGGGCATCAGCAGCACGAACACCTACACGCACGCCGTCAACATGGGGGGCGACGCTGTATCCATCAACGGCGTGCCGTTCGCGGCTGGCCCCGAGAACGGCACGGGTTACTCCACGACTAATTTCGAGGGCGGTATGGTCTGGTGGGGGCCGGTTTTTGTATTCCCCAATCCCGGAGACGCGGTGGCCACGATGCTCGAGTCGTTCCGGTTTGGCAATCCCGCGCCGCAAACCCTGACCATCACGGGGCTAACCCCAGGTCAAGTGTACGACGCGCGGATTTATTATCGCCAATGGGTCAATGACGATAATCGCTCCATCTTGATTACATTCGATGAAGACGGTGCCTCACCGCATTCCACATCGGTAACGGTTAATCAAGATGCGACACCGGGAGCGTTCTACCTTTCCTACACATTCACGGCGACCAACGCGCCTCTTTTGGTCTCGTTTGCGCCAACAACGGGGAATACGGGTGCTAGTTTCCACCTTTCCGGCTTCAGTGTTCAGACCCCTATCACCTCTGGCTTCGGCGCCTGGGCCGCCACCAACGCGGGTGGGCAAACCCCGGATCAGGACTATGACAACGACGGCGTGGAAAACGGCATCGAATACTTCATGGGCGAAACCGGTTCCTCGTTCACGGCCATGCCCGGCCTGGATGCGACCAACACGGTCACTTGGAAGATGGATCCGGCCTACAGCGGCACCTATGAGGTCCAAACCTCGACCGACCTCGTCAACTGGATGAACGTCGATCCGCGGCCCACGCCCTCGGGTGGCATCCTGAGCTACACCCTGCCCACTGGCGCGCCAGGCGGCAAGAGCTTCGTCCGCCTGCTCGTCACGCCGACGCCATAACATGAATCAATCGAGGGTGCGGCGACCCCGCCGCACCCGTTTTTCACTATGGACGCCCGCACCAGTCCTCCGGGGATTGGTGCGGGCATTTTGACCAGAGCATATCTTATCAATGTTTGAGGAGCATCAGTGCGTAACCCAAGTGGAAGAACGCAGTGAGCTTTTCCAAGTCAATTTCTTTTCTCCCATTGGGCGGGTGTAGCCTTGGCGAAGCCCCCCGGTCTCCCGACTCCTCTTTGCCCCCCTCGGGCGGGCGAAGCGCAGCGAAGGCCCCCCATGCGCACCAACCCGGACAAGCAATTTTCCAGCCACGAATCTCAAGTCAACGAATCCCGATGAATACACCGCAGCCAAATATGCCGATCATAAACATACTGAAGTACCTCACCCTCGCTTCGGCCATGGGTGCGGCGCTGGTTACCTTCAATTCCGCGCATGCCGGTACGCTCAGCCTGCCGCAGCTTATCACCAACAATGCCACTTCGGGCATCAGCAGCACGAACACCAACACGCACGCCGTCAACATGGGGGGCGGTGCTGTAACCATCAACGGCGTTACGTTCGCGGCTGGCGGCACCACCGGCACGGGTTACTCCACGACTGAATTCGCTGGCGCTACCTCGGGGAATTTTAGTGAATTCCCCAATCCCGGAGACGCGGTGGCCACGATGTTCGATCCGTTCCGGTTTGGCAATGTCGGGCAAACCCTGACCATCACGGGGCTTACCCCAGGTCAGACGTACGACGCGCGGATTTATTATCGCGAATGGGTCACGGACACCAATCGCTCCACCTTGATTAGATTCGATGAAGACGGTGCCGGACCACTGTCCGCATCGGTGACCGTCAATCAAGATGCGACACAGCAAGCGTTCTACCTTTCCTACATATTCACGGCGACCAACGCGCCGCTTTCGGTCTCGTTTGCGGGTGCATCGGGGAATACGGGTGCTAGTTTCCACCTTTCCGGCTTCAGTGTTCAGACCTCTGGCCCGCCCGAGCTCACTACCCTCAATCCAGCCGACAACGCCACCGGCGTTGCCGTCGGCGCGAACCTCGTGGCGACCTTCACCAAGCCGATCGCCATCGGCACCGGCAACATCACGATCAAGAACCTTACGGATGGCATCAATACGCCCATCGCGGTTACCGATACCACCCAAGTCTCGATCTCCGGTGCCGTCTTGACGATCAACCCGACGGCGAACCTCTTGCCCGCCAAAAACTACGCGATTCGGATCGCCGGGACTGCGATTGACGACACCGTAGGCAACAGTTTCGCAGGCATCACCAACGATACGACGTGGAACTTCACCACTCAGGATCCTGACACGACCCTGCCAGTGATCTCTTCCCTCAGTCCCGCCGATAATGCCAACGAAGTGTTCATTGATACGAACCTCGTGGTGACCTTTAGCGAAGCGATCACAAAGGGCACCGGCAACATCACGATCAAGAACCTGACGGACGCGACCCAAACGACCATCGCGGTCACCGACACCACCCAGGTCTCGATCTCCGGTTCCGTCATGACGATCAACCCGACTGCGGATCTCGTGAACGGCAAGAACTACGCCATCCAGATCGCCGCGACGGCCATTGACGACTTGGCAGGGAACAGTTTTCCGGGGGTCATCGATGACACCACCTGGAACTTCTCCGTTCCGCAGTTCCCGTTTGGATCATGGACTTACTCCGGTTCGATGTTTATCCTGACCACCCCGGATGGTGCCAACATGACGACGGGTCCTGCGGAGACGAATTTTCCGCTTCTTGTTCGCTTCAACTCCGGCAACTTCCCCTTCAACCAGGCTGCTGCAGATGGCAGTGACATTCGCTTTGCCACCGCCTCGGGTCTTGTGCTTTCCTATCAGATTGAGCAGTGGGATTCCGTCAACGGCCGGGCTGCCGTGTGGGTCAAGATCCCAAGCATCGCCGCCAACGCGCGCCAGGAAATCAAGGTGCATTGGGGTAAGACCGGTGTTGCCAGCCAGTCGAACGGATCTTCCGTTTTCAATACCTCCAACGGCTACGCAAGCGTCCACCACCTCGGAGACACGCTCGCAGACACCGTCGGCACGACCTCGCCCACCAATTCCGGCACCACCGCGACCAATGGCCTGATCGGAAGGGCACGGACCTTCGCCTCCGGTCAGGGCATCCAGTGCGGCACCGCAATCACCGGTCTTCCCAGCGGATCGGGTCCATTTTCCACGAGTGTCTGGATCCGCACATCAACCTTTGGCAAAGTGGCGCTCGGCTGGGGTGTTCAGGACGGAGGGAGCAAGGTGGTCATGAATCTCTTGAGTCCGCCGCGCATCAACGTGGATTGCTACTTCGGTGGAGGGAGCATCGAAGGTTCCGCTGCGATTCCGTCGTCCGAATGGACTCATGTCACGCATACGTTCCAGACCACTGGCACCAGACTCTATGTCAATGGCGTGCTCGATGCCTCCACCGGTGGGGGCAGCATGAGCCTTCCTACGACGGGCCGTCTTGACATCGGCGGCTTTGTTCCCACCTCGGACGGCTTCAATTTCGTCGGCGACATGGACGAGGTGCGCATATCCAACGTCGTGCGTTCCGCCAATTGGGTGAAGCTCGAATACGAAAATCAAAAGCCGGTGCAGACTCTCGCCGGCGGCATCGTGCCATCCGGCTCGAATTTCTCCGTAACGCCCACCTCGGTGACGATGAATGAGGTTTCCACCGCTACCCTGACCGCTCAGGCAGGCGGTGCACAGAAGGTGTACTGGATCTATAAGAAGAACGGCCAGGAGAGCGTGCTCGCCACAGACCAACTCACGTTCAACTACACGGCTCCCCGCATTTCCGCAAACGATTCGGCGATCATCCAGTTCAAGGCCGTGTTTGCGGGCGGAACCCAGCCGATCGACGTGCCGCTCACGGTGATCGACACCGTGCCGGACCCGGTGTTCACGCTCGTTCCCTCGACGACTTCGTGGGACGGCCGAAGCATCATGACCGTTACCGCAAACATCACCAACCTCGCCGCCATGCAGGCGGCCGGCTTCGGCACACTCAACTACAAATGGTCCGTCAGCGGCGTGGCCGTGACCAAGCAAACGTCCAACGGCACGCTCACGCTCACTCGTTCGCAAGGCAGCGGCCCGATGACCGCCAGCCTCACCATCGACAACGGTGGCACTCCTATTTTACAAAGCGCTGTCATCAATGTGCAGGAACCCGCCAGTGACCCGTGGGTCCAGCCCACGCCTGCCGCAGACGAGAAACCGGTGAACAAGCAGTTTTTCGCCCGCGACCCCGGCACCGGCCTCGGCACGATCTTCTATAAGGGGACCCAAGCGGCACCCGCCACCGAAGTCTATCTCAAGATATATACGACCAACACCGGTGCGGACGTGCTCTACGCCACGCACCGCCAGAATCTTGTCGCCACAGCCTACTCCTTCGCGGTGCCGATTGCCGCAGGCAAGGTGACATACAAGGTGACCTACGGCACGACCACCGGCGGCAACGATTCCGCACCGCTCGCCACCGTCACCGACCTCGTCTGCGGTGATGCCTTCATCATCGAAGGCCAGTCGAACGCCTTGGCCGTCGACAACACCGCACCCGACGACACGACCACCACCAACAAGTGGATTCGCACCTACGGCCTCACCTCGTTCTGGGGTTACGCCATCAGCAAAGGCAACGACCTTCAACTCGGCCTCTGGGGATGGTATCTCGCCAACCGCCTGGTCGCGAACAACAACATGCCAATCTGCATCATCAACGGCGCGGCCGGCGGCACGCGCATCGATATGCACCGGCCGAATCCCGCCAACCATGCTCTGCCCCTTGGCTCCGGTTGGAGCGAAGATATTTACGCCAACCTCTACAACCGCGTGGTCGGCGCGAAACTCACCCACGGCATTCGCGGTTTGCTTTGGCACCAAGGCGAGCAGGATCAGGGAGCCATAGGGCCGGACGGGGACTACAACTACAAGTTCTATCAACAATACTTCGTGGATATTTCCGCGGCCTGGAAACAGGACTTCCCGAACCTGCGCAATTACTACATCTATCAGATCTGGCCGGCCGCCTGTGGCGAGACCTCGCGCAACGACCAACTCCGCGAAGTCCAGCGCACCCTGCCATATCTCTACTCGAACATGAAGATCATGAGCACCCACGGCATCGTGCCTGGATCAGGTTGCCACTATGAACCGGACGGCTATCAGGTGTTCTCGGATCTCATCGGCCCCTTGGTCGAACAGGATGTGTATGGAGTCATGCCCACCGCAAAACTCACAGCGCCCAATCTCCAGCGGGCCTACTTCACCACCCCGGCGAAAACCGAGATCGCGCTCGTGTTCGACCAGAACGTGGCGTGGAATCCGGGCGCGCCGACGATGCTGTTCATGGCCAACGCCGCCGGTGCCACATCTGGCACGGTGTCGTCTGGAAGCACCACCGGCAACACCATCAAACTGCAGGTTTCCGGTGCTACAAGCGCCGCCACGATCACCTACCTCAAAGGACTGGTTTCCTGGCAACAACCCAACCTCCTGTATGGCACCAACGGTATCGCCGCACTCACCTTCGCGGATGTGCCCATCGGCACGCTCAGTCCCTACGAGATCTGGGCCGGAGGCAGCTTCGCTAATGCCTTCACCGACAAGGATCCCTCCCATGATCCGGACTTGGACGGCATGACCAATCAGGAGGAATTCGCGTTCGGCCTCGATCCCACCACCGGATCGTCGGTCGATCCGATCACCCGGGAACTCGACAAGGCCACCGGGATTTTCAAATACACCCGGACCAAGGACTCGGGTTTCACCTACAAGGTTTACTACAGCACGAATCTGTCAGGTTGGACATGGGATGCAGCCGCCACCCAGTCGCCCTCCGCCGCCGTGGCTGGCATTGAGACCGTGACCGTAACGTGGCCGCCGCTGTGCCGCGTGGTGACAAGCTGTTCGTGCGCGTGGAAGCGACCCCAGCGCCCTGACACCAGTTGGACTTTTTCATACCTGAACTCCACTCCACAGTTGCCCTACCCGGCGGCTTTCACCTCAAGCTTCCTAGAATCGAAATTAGTTCATGATAAGCCAATCCACTCCGCATCGCAGAGTGCTTCTCCCGACGCCAGCGCTCGATCTCTCCATCGGGCGAGGGCTACCACTGGAACTGGAACGCGGAGAGCTACTTCTTCATCGGCAAGTCCCTCGGCGACAACATGGTGGACCTGCTGACTCCGTAAACCGCATGGCCCCACCTTCTCTCCGCGCTCTCCGAAACGGACTTTAGCCCACTCATTCGCACCAACCGTAATCAACAAATACCTGAAAGTATGAACATACATCGTCTTCTTAGAGCCCGCTTCGCCGTGATGGCCGCAACATCGCTGATGAGTGTCTTCGCCTGGGGCGAGGAAGCACCTCTGCCTGATCTGACCAAGGACATGAGCGGCATCGACCGATCGCGTACCTACAACCTGGGTGCCACGGGCATGCGGGGCTGGATCGATACCTTTAATAAGAGCCTTACTCCCGATGACGCCGAATATGGCCGGCAGACCGGACCAAGCCGACAGATCCTGGTTAGGTGACTGATCACATTGAGACTACCATGGAACAACCAACCCCTTTTTCCCGCCCTCCGGTCCGGCCACCGGCTCTTTCAACGGACTTCATTCCCAAGGCAAAATCCTCGTAATATTATGTTTAGCATGAATTCTGTAATATTGTCGCCCAAATCCCAGGTTGTCATCCCTTTGCCGGTCCGCATAGCCATCCATATGCGGAGCAACTTGTTGATGGCGTTTCTGGTAGTGATGAACATGCTTGCTGTGTTGCCTGCATCCAGCGAAGTGCCCTACTTGATTGGACGCGGCACCGACTACCAGCGTTTCACGTGGGATACGACATGTCCCCCGGGCTGTCCGTTTCCACCATCAACTTATCGTCGTCTCCAGTTTACCGGCCGGTGGGCCACGTATACCACCGCCGACACATTTTATCCCACATGGGGGAGCGATGACGTGCTGTATAGCCCATGGGCGGACGGCGGCATTGGCAAACTTTCCACGGCCTGCCCGAATACGGGACATTGCAGTGCGGAGGGCGACAGTCCTCTTCATCTGACCATAGGCACTGTAGGGGTTGTCAAGGGCGACGGCGCGGGGTATGGGCTCTACCCGTGCGGTTCGTTGATGTACAACGACATATGGTACCATGGCAACTATCTGCTCACCTGGGCGGATCCCGACGCGCCGCAAGACATGCCGGACTGGGGCGTGTTGGAACCTTTTGTTGGCTTCAGATATTCCTCGGACAAAGGGTTGAATTGGACGAATCTGACCGACTCCGCCGCTCCGCTCCTGGAACCCCATCACAACGCCGGAAAAGGCGGGAAAGAGATCATGATCGGCGCCCCTCATTTTGTCGATTTCGGCAAAAACATGCAGCATGCGCCCGTGGACAGCGGGACCGGCAGGAAATTCGCGTATATGGTCGCGCACGGCGCCGATCCCGGCATTCAGATTGCCGCCCACAACAGTTGGATTCAGGGCGACAACATCTACCTCATCCGCATCCTGATGCCTGATGGCACCAATGCCGCCGAAAACACGGCGTATCTGAACACGCATACCAACTGGCAGTATTTTGCCCGCGATGGCAAGTGGATGAACTGGGACAAGAACAACCTTGCCGGGGTATATGCCAACATCAAGGCCATTGCCCGCTGGCCCAAGCGGTTGGGCAATGTGTCGATGACCTACAATGCCGCGCTGGGCAAGTATATGATGGTGATGAGCCGTGTGGTCACCGGCAACAAGGATGCAATGGACGCCATGCTGCTTGAGGCTGATTCGATTACAGGTCCTTTCAGGCTTGTTCAGTATCTGCCCAGTTTCGGAGTCCGGGCGTATTTCCTGAATATCCCGTCGAAGTTCATATCCGCTGACGGCCTGACCATGTGGCTGAGCTTCTCGGCCAACTACTGGTGGTACACGTCGCCCAGTTTTCCGGGTTCCACCTATGCCTGGTGTTGGCGGGAATTCAAACTTTCAACCGATCCCAACCCGATCTACCTTTCCGGCAAGATTGAAGCTGAATGTGGCAAGAAGTTGAACGGCGCGGGGGACGATAAAGACCCCTTTGCCTCTGGCGGATACAATGTGGCCTACATGGGAGGAGTGGAATTCACCGGCTTGGCGAAGGCAGAATCTCTGACCATCCGGTATTCAGCCGTTAACGAGGGAACCTTCAGTCTCTACATAAATGGCACACACGCAAAAGACATCACCGTCCAATCCACGGGAGCATGGCATGGCGACGGAGCATACACGAATGCAGTGGTCGACGTCGCGGTGCCGGACGGCGCATCACTCAGGCTGCAGAAAGACAGCGGGGATGTGGGTATCAATCTGGATTACATCACTCTCTCCTCCCCCAGTTCCGTCAAGGATACTCGGACATCTGGCCAAGGGAGGGGGGAGTGATGTTTCGATTTCCGACGGTCACGCTTGACGGATTGCTGAGCTTAGCCTATCCCGAAGCCGGGGGTGTGGTCGTCACTCGCACTATCTATCCTTCGATGACCGAGTTGCTCCGAAAATAGTCATTTTATTTCAATCATCCGTTAGAACCTCCATCATGAAAACATCGCTAAAAACCATCGGCCTGCTGGCCGTACTCGCGGTGGGCCTAACCAGCCCGCTTTTCTCACAAATCCCCGATCTCACCAAGGACACGCAGTCGGTGGACCGCAAGCTCACCTACAATCTGGGTGCGACCGGCCTGCGCGGCTGGATCCATACCAAGGCGGCGAGCAATCTCGATGCCGCACAAGGGCGCACCACGCTGGCCAGCCGCCAGATCCTGGTCACCCATGTGGGAGCCGCATCGCCTGCCGACGGAGTCGTGATGGTGGACGATGTGATCCTCGGTGTGGATGGCAAGCTGTTCAGCGACGACGCGCGCAAGTCCATCGCATGGGCCATCCAGGAAGCGGAAACGGCGGCCCGGGGCGGGGTGCTCAAGCTCATGGTCTCGCGCGCCGGCCAAATTAAGGATCTCGAGCTGAAGCTCGCCGTGATGGGCGCCTACAGCGACTCCGCGCCGTGGAATTGCGAGAAATCGAAACTTATCCTCGATGGTGCCATCAAGGTGCTCGAAAAGGAAACCATGGCGCCCAACTGGACCGGATCGATCCAAGGGCTGGCGCTGCTCGCCACGGGGAAGCCGGAGTATCTGCCAAAACTGCGCGACTTCGCGCACGGCCTCGCCAAGGCGGATCCCTATCCTGACAAGAAACCCACCGGGCCCAACTGGGGCGACGCGTGGAACATGGGCTATCGCCTGCTGTTTCTCTGCGAGTATTTCATGGTCACCCGCGACCGGGAGGTGCTGCCCTCGATCGAAAAAAGCGCCCTCCTGCTGGCCTGCGGCCAGGGCATGTATGGGACCTTCGGCCACGGCTTCGCCGCACTTACCACCGACGGCAAATTCAACGGCTCCGTGCCACCCTACGGTCCCGTGAACATGGCCGGACTGCCGGCCAATCTCGCCATCGTGCTCGCCAAAAAATGCGGCGTGAAGAATCCGGAGGTCGACAAAGCCATCGCCCGTGCCGCCGGGTTCTTCGGCTACTACACCGACAAGGGTGCCATCCCCTACGGCGAACACGAACCATGGCCCTACCATGAGAACAACGGCAAGAACTCCATCACCGCGGTGATGTTTGCCGCGATTGGAAACAAGCCGAAGGAAACGGAGTTTTTCGCCCGCATGGCCACGGCAGGATACCCCAGTCGGGAATACGGTCACACCGGGCAGGGCTTCAGCTATCTTTGGAGCGCCCTCGGTGCGGCCGCCGGCGGTCCCGAGGCGGCAGCGGCGTTCTTCCAGAAGGCCTCGTGGCACCTTGATCTGGTACGTCGCTCGGACGGCTCGTTCACCTATGACGGCGGCGAACAATTCGGAGCCGGGGAGACGGATGACAATACCTACTTCGGAAAATGTAGTTACTACGGACTGAGTCCCGCCGCCACCTATGTGCTGACCTACGCGCTGCCACTGCGAAAACTTGTCATCACTGGCCGCGATGCGAACTCTTCGGGTTGGCTCGACAAGAAAGAGGCCGCAGCCACCGCAGCGGCAGGTCGTTTCGATCTCGATCGGCGCGATTTGTCCCCGGCGGAGTTGGTCGCCGCCTTTGAAAACTGGTCGCCGATCGTCCGTAGCTGGGCAGCGCAGGAACTGGTTTCGCGCCCCGAGTCCAAGACCATGGCGGCCGATCTGATCAAACTCGCCAACAGCGGGAATCCGCATCAAATCCAAGGTGCCTGCGAGGCTCTGGGGCTCATCAATACTCCCGAGGCGCTGCCGGTCCTGGTCAAACAACTCGCCCACCCGGACCGCTGGGTGCGCTACAAGGCGGCCGAAGCTGTTAAGAAGATGGGCGGGACCGCCAAACCGGCCATCGAGAGCATTCTCAAGGCGCTCGTGGCGACGGCGGAACCCATGTCGCCGATCTGTTGGGAGGACCCCGTGCAATTCGCGCACGGCCAGTTGGCCGCCGCCGTGTTCTCCGGCCCCCTGAGGGAGGAACTCAACAAAGTGGACCCCAAGTTGCTCTATGCGGCATTTGGGGTCCTGAGCAGAAATGCGGACGGCATGGCCCGCGGCCAGCTCAAAGATTTCATCGAAAACAAGCTTTCTGCCGAGGACGTGAAAATCCTGGGACCTGACATATTGGCCGCCATGAAGAGCATCGCTCCGGCCGACACCATGTTTGGCCAGGAGATACGCATGGGCGGGGCGAAGGCGCTGGCGAAATACCACTATCAGGAAGGTGTCGGCTCCATCGGCGGTCTTTTGCGGGATATCAATGGGCACTCCAGCGAGACGCGCATCCCCATTCTCTTGGACTATCTCAAATCCTATGGCACAGCAGCCCGTGAGGCGATACCGGACATCAAGGCGCTCATCGTCATCGTCCAGACCGGGGAAATGACCGACCATCCTGTCAACAAGAAGAAGATCGCCCAATGCGAAGAGGCCATCAAGGCCATCGAGGCCGCCACGGATCATCCCCCACTCCGCTCCATGTCAGCATCCAAACAATGAGTCCAAACAAGTTATGAACATTCCCCATCGATCCACTCTCCGGTCCGGCTTGCACGAGCCTGGCAACGCGATACCCTCTCAACGGTCTTCATCTCAAAAGCAATTCGTTAGCAATCCATTGCCGCCATGGTTCCATCGCCTGTGGATCCTGAATCCAGACGTGACGGGCGTGATGGTGTGCCAGCTATCAGGCGTATGAAATCAGGGCTGGCCCCCATTTCCGACCATGGCTCCGGAAAGGCCGCTACCAAACCGGATTTTCCGAACCAACAATCAACCAACAAGACAAACCACCATGCATCCGTCCCCATTGAACAATCCGTCAAGGCGGACTTTCCTCGTGCAATCCGCCGCCGCGCTTGGCCTGCCCCTGGCCGCCCCGCAAATCCTTGCCAAGCCGGTGGCTGGCGCCAACGATAAGCTGAACCTTGCCTGTGCCGCCATCCAACCTGCGTCAGTTGGCGAAGCCGACATGGTTGGCTTGGAAGGCCAGTTCCGCGACCTGCCCATGGCGGCGCGTCGCAATACCGGCCCGCTGTTCTGGATGCACGGCACCGAGAGCAAAGAGGACCTGGAAAAAGAGCTGAATCATGTGGCCGATGGCGGCAACGGCAGCTTCATCGCCGAATCCCGACCGCACAACGACTGGCTGGGTGAGGGCTGGTATCGCGATCTGGGCATATGCTTGACGGCGGCAAAGAAACACGATCTGCAATTATGGATCTTTGACGACTACTGGTTCCCAAGCCAAATGATGGGAGGCCGGGTTCCCGCTCAATATGGAACCAAAGTATTGAATGCTGCCGCCATCACCGTCACCGGACCCATGCGCCATGAGGCGGAAGGCTGTTTGGGCGAGACGTTCATCACCGTGCTGGCAGGTAAAGAGACGGCGGATGGCAGTGTCGACGGAACCTCCTTGGTGGATCTGGGAACAAGTATCCGCAACGGAAAGCTCGCATGGGATGTCCCAGCGGGACAATGGAAGGTGATGACTTTCACCTGGGCCTTTAAGGAGGTCACAGGTGCCGATTGGAAGAAAATCATGGTCGATGGCGCCTCGTCGGACTGCGTCGAGTGGTTCATCAAAACCGTCTACCAACCGCATTACGACAGATTCAAAGATGATTTCGGCAAGACCATTGTCGGCTTTTTCTATGATGAGCCTTATACCCAAGGCGACTGGGGTAGCGACCTGCCGAAGTGGATGGCCGAGCATAACATCGACATCAAGAAGGTGCTGGTGGCCTACAAGTTCAAGCTTGCCGGCGAGGAGCAGGTGGCGGGCAGGTACCAATTCCTCAATACTTTTGCCGAATCATGGGGCCGGACCATGTACGGGGGAATGTCGCGCTGGTGTCGCGAACATCAGGTGATTTCCCAGGGCCACTTCATGGAACATAATTGTTTTGATCGCGGCCAAAACGCAGGAAATGTCATGCAATTGATGAAATACAGTGACCGGGGTGGCATCGATCTGGTCATCCACGGGCTTTATCCGGGGCAGCGGCCGCTTGGCATGTACCAGACTCCCAAGATCGCTAGCTCGGTGTCGCACATCTACGGCAAGGAAGGCAATGACGACGTAGCTTTTTCGGAGGTCTATGGCGGCTACGACCAGAAGCTCACCTATCCGAACATGAAATGGCTCGCTGATTGGCATCAGGTGCGTGGCGTCAATTTCCTCATTCCCCACTCCTTCAATCCAAAGGCACCCTTTGACGATGACTTTCCACCCTACTTCAACAACGGTGGTTTCGAGCCGCGCTGGCCGCTCTACCGCGTGTGGGCGGATTACACCTCGCGACTCAGTCTCATGCTCACCGGCGGCCGACACGTATGCCCCGTGGCCCTGGTGCATGTAGGACAGAGCTACCATGTGGGCAAAACCATCAGACCCGAAGACATGACCTCGGCCCTGCAGGACGCGCTTTACGACTGCGACTGGCTGCCTTACGACGCATGGGAGGATCTCTCGCGCATTGATGGCAGGCTGATACGTTTGCGCAACGAGGACTACCGGGTTCTGGTACTGCCCGCCACCGAGGTCATCCCGTGGAAGACCCTGGCCAAGGCCAAGGAATTCCTTGATGCTGGCGGTGTGGTGATGGGTTACGGAATTCTACCCACTTTATCAGCAACCCTGGGCAAGACCTCTGCCGACATCACGGCGTTGCGCTCAGCCATATGGGGCGACAATCCTATGTCCGGAACCACCGCGTGCCGGATCACGCCCGCTGGTGGGCGTTCCTATTTCCTGCCTGAAAAACCCACGTCGGCCCAGATCCAGGCGGCCCTGGCAGGCGATGCCAGTATACACGCCACCCTGGAGGTGACCAAAGGCCATACCGATGATTGGCTGCACGTGCTGCACCGGTGGAAAGCCGGGCGCGACGTGTTTCTGGTGTGCAACCAGGATCATCGCGAGGGGGCCAAGGAATTCCGACTGCGTATCACCGCGCCGGGTGAACCCGAATGCTGGGATCCCATGCGTAATGAGATCACGGCGCTGCCTTGCCAACGCGATGGCGAGGTCGCTGAAATCGATCTGACCCTCCAACCATCGGAAAGTGTGTTGTTGGTCTTCCAGGCCACCAAACGTGCCCTGCCTTTGCGCGGCGCAGTCACCGTAGCGACGCGCGAGATCCCGGTATGCGATGCACGACCCGCTACGGACAAGACCCCACCAGCCAAGTGGGTGGTGGTCAAGGCCACCTATGGCATCCCGGGTGACGCCCAACGCAGTCGCGATGTGCGCGAACGTCTGCAGAAGATCATCGACGCGGGTGAGCGTAGCCTCCAGGTGGGGAATCTGGCGGAAGGTGACGATCCGGCCAATGGCGTGGTCAAGACCCTGGTGGCCGAGTGCACTGTTGGCGACAAGCGCATCACTCTGGAGGGCCAGGATCCCCAGATCGTTGCCCTGAGTGATCGCCAGCCCACGCTCAGTCAGGAATTGAACCGCATCGCCGCCGGTAGACCGGTCACCTCCAGCCCGGTGGAGGCGGATCCCTACTCCGGCGTCGCCACTATTCCTGCCGACATCAATCTGGCGACTTCGCGCATATATATCGAACTCGACGGCATCTCACCTGAAGAGTCCGCTGCCATCTCCATCAATGGCAAACCTGCCGGTGGTTTCATCTGCCGGCCGTTCCGCCTTGATGTCACCCGGTTTTTGAAACCAGGCGACAATCGCGTCGAGGTGGTCCCCTTCGCCCCCAAGACCGTCAAATTATCAGTGTATCCGCGTTGACGATCCATCAGTGCCAACCCCCATTTCCCCGCCCTCCGGTCGTTTACAAGCCAAACAAGTCAAAGAAACCAAGATCAAATCATGAAAACCAAAACGCCCCCACTCCTCAAAAATATCCTCCGGGCCATGGCGCTCGCTCTCTCCATTGCAGGAGTCTGCACGGCCCAATCCACGCCGCCCGATCTCACCCAACCGGGTGCGATCACCGCCATCAAAGCGAAAACGGACAGACCGAATTATATTTATAACTATAACCTCGGCCCCACCGGCCTGCGTGGCTGGATTCACTATGATGGGTCTGGCTCCTGGATAGGTAAGATGACCGATGCAAGCCGCCAGATTCTCGTCACCACCGCCAGCACTCCGGGCAGCGCGGTCATGGCGGTGGACGATGTCATCCTCGGTGCCGTTGCCGCCAACTCAGGCACAGTGCCATTATTTACATCCGATGCCCGCAAGGCCTTCGGCACCGCCATCACCGACGCGGAGAAAACCGGCGCTGGCACGCTCCGCGTCAAACGCTGGCGGGCGGGCACTACCGACGATGTCAACATCGCCATCACCACGCTCGGGACCTACTCGGCCACCGCGCCCTACAGCTGCCCGAAATCCGCTCTCATCCTTGCGAATGCCCGGGACCACATGGTCGGAAAACTCCTCGCTGACCCGGATTACTTGAGCACCAGCCTTGGCCACGCCAGCGCGATCAATGCACTCGCCCTTCTCGCCAGCGTCGAGCCCAGCCATCCGAATTACGCTGCGGTCCAGACCCGCATGCAAACCTACGCCCGCTCCTTGACCGTGCCTGCAAACGATGCTTGGACTTGGGGAGCTGCCTATGAGTTGATTTTCCTCTCGGAGTATTACCTTCTCACAAGCGATGCCCAAGTCGTTCCGGTGATCAATGGTCACACGGTCAGGTTTGCCAAGGGCCAAGGCATGTTTGGCACCTTTGGCCATGGGCTGGGATGGCTTTACCCGGATGGATCAGGCCGGATGTACATCCCTCCCTACGGACCGGTCAATGCTTGCGGCAATATCGCCAACATTGCGATCGTGCTCGGCAAAAAGGCCCTGCAAGCCGCCGGCCAGCCCATCGATCCATCGATCGATGCCGCCATCCAGCGCTCATCCGGCTTCATGGGTTCCCATGTCAACAAAGGCTGCATGCAATATGGTGAACATTTTCCTCATGCCGGCTCTTATGCCACCAACAGCAAGGATGCCTCAGCCGCCGTGTTTTTCGGACTGCAAAACGATAAAGCGGTTCAGACGGAATACTTCGCGCGCATGTCCATCTCCTCCTGGATTGGAGTTGAATTAGGTCATTGCGGACAGGGATGGGGCACTCTATGGGGTGCTCTGGGTTCCGGCATGGGCGGGGACGCTGCCGCCTCCGGACATTTCATGCAACTTCTCTGGCGCTACGATATTCACCGCCGCACGGACGGATCGTTCACCTACGACAGCGATACCCAAGGGAACGATTACTACGGCGGGAAGACCGCTGACGGCACCTACCTGGGTGAATCCACGGATTCCGACGTCAAAGGCACTTCCCTCTGCCTCCTGACCTACAGCCTTCCGCTCAAACGCCTCTACATCACCGGGAAAAACCTGAACACGGCTTACAATCACAATCTTGATGCCACCAAGGTGGCCCACGCGGTTTCCGCAGCCTCCTTCGCGCTTGACCGGACCGGCAAGTCCATTGCGCAGCTTTTCACCGATCTCGGCGATTATGATCCGCACGTGCGCCATTTCGCGTCGCTCGAACTCGCCTCCCGCCACATGCAAAACTCGGTCTTGACCAGCACCGACCTCACGAACCTGCGCAACCTGCTGAACAATACGAATCCGAACCTTCGCGGAAGCGCCGCCCAGGCTCTCGGCTACCTCCAGGACTCGACCGCGCTACCTGCCCTGATCGCCCGGCTCAGGGACGCTGACCACTGGGTCCGCCAAAAGGCCGCCAATGCCATCCGCTATTACGCCAACACCACAGCGGTCAGCGTTTATCGTGACGCCATGCTTGAGGCCTTTATCGCCAATGGCCCCGCCGACCCTGACACGATCGATTGGAGCGACCCGCTCCAGTTCAGCAACGGCCAACTGGGCCAACTTCTTTTCGTAAGCACGAGCTCCGACGGTGCCATCTATCCTAGATACTCCATACCGGCCTCCACCGCCAATGCCCCCAAAGAAACCCACCTCTATCCCGCGCTTCGCATCGCTTTGCTGATTCCTGAATCGCTCAATCGCTCTTCAGCCACGAATTTCGTAAAGACTTACCTGAGTGCGGCCGACGCGCAGGCCCTTTTCCCGGAAGTGGTTGATGTTATATCCTACACCGCCCCGGGTGATACCATGTTCAGCTCAGGGCCGCGCGAGCAGGCGTTGCAGTTTCTCACCAATAACAAGATCAAAGAGGGCATCCCGCTTGCCCTCTCCATACTCGATATAACTGGGAACCTGTATAACGATATTGCCCTTGATGCCCTCGCCTCCTACGGCGATGCCGCCCACTACACCCTGCCCACGCTCAGGCGCTATCGCGCTGAATGGCCTACAGTTGATGGAAATGGCGTTTTGAAGACCTCGTATGTCAAACTCCTGGAGACGATCCAAATACTCGAAAATGCCGTCACGGCTCCGCCCCTCATCCCGGGTCTTTGCGTTGCCAATTCCCAGATCGTCGCCACAACGGGCGCGAAAGCCATTACGCTCACCGGTGCATCGCCGCGTGGGGCCTTCTCATTCCTCAACGTCACCTCACCCGCCAACGGCACCCTCACCGGCACCGCCCCCAATTTTACCTACACCCCAAACGCTGGCTTCACTGGCACTGACAAATTCACCTTCCAGACCACGGACGCCCTGACGACTTCCGACCCCGCCACCGTCGCCATCATCGTCGGCTCGTCCGGCACCGGCATCGTGGGCACCTATTTCAACAACGCGGATTTCACCAGTCCGGTGCTCACCCGCACCGATCCCCAGATCAATTTCGACTGGGGCACCGGCTCACCCGCCGGTTCCATCGGGAACGACACCTTCAGCACCCGTTGGGGCGGATACCTGCTTGCCCCCGAAACCGGCACATACAGCTTGTCCAGCCTCACCAGCGATGGTGTCCGCGCCTATCTCAACGGCGTTCCCGTGATCAACAATCTCAACGATCAATCCACCCGCTGGACCGATGGTCAATCGATCTCCCTGACCGCTGGGCAAAAGGTCCCGTTCTTCCTCGAATACTATGAAAACACCGGCTCAGCCGTCGCCAAACTCAAGTGGACCGGCCCGTCTTTCGCAGGATTGAACGGTGACATCATTCCCCAAGCCTACCTCTTCGCGAACATCAGCGACGGAGGTGCCGACACCACCGCGCCCATGATCTCCACGCTCTTTCCCGCCGACAATGCCATGCAGGCGGCACGCGATACCGTCCTGGTGGCGACCTTCAACGAGAACATCCTTCCTGGCACTGGAAACATCACGATCAAGAACCTGAGCGACGGGTCGCAGGCAGTGATCCCGGTCACGGACTCCGCCCATGTTACCATCTTCGGCGCAACCATGGTCATCACTCCGCCGACAATCTTGTCGCTGGGTAAAAACTATGCCATCCGCATCGCCAATACCGCGATTCAGGACGCATCGGGGAACAGCTTCGCCGGCATCACCAACGACACGATGTGGAACTTCACCACCACTGACGGTATGATCATCTCGCCGCAACTTATCACCAGCAATGCCACTTCGGGCATCAGCAGCACGAACACCTACACGCACGCCGTCAACATGGGGGGCGGTGCTGTGACCATCAACGGCGTATTGTTCTCGGCTGGCGGCGAGACCGGCACGGGTTACTCCACGACTGAATTCGCTGGCGCTACCTCGGGGAATTTTAGTGAATTCCCCAATCCCGGAGACGCGGTGGCCACGATGCTCGATCCGTTCCGGTTTGGCAATGTCGGGCAAACCCTGACCGTCACGGGGCTGACCCCAGGTCAGATGTACGACGCGCGGATTTATTTTCGCGAATGGGTCACGGAAACCAATCGCTCCACCTTGATTACGTTCGATGCAGACGGCGCCGGACTCAATTCTGCTTCGACGACGGTCAATGGAGATGCGACACCGCAAGCGTTCTACCTTTCCTACGTATTCACGGCGACCAACGAGCCGCTTTCGGTCTCGTTTGCGGGCACATCGGGGAATACGGGTTCTAGTTTCCACCTTTCCGGCTTCAGTGTTCAGACCTCTGGCCCGCCCGAGCTCACTACCCTCAATCCAGCCGACAACGCCACCGACGTAGCCGCCGATGCGAACCTCGTGGCGACCTTCACCAAGCCAATCGCCATCGGCATCGGCAACATCACGCTCAAGAATCTGACGGATGGCATCAATACGCCCATCGCGGTCACCGATACCACCCAAGTCTCGATCTCCGGTGCCGTCTTGACGATCAACCCGACGGCGAACCTCTTACCCACCAAAAACTACGCGATTCAGATTGCCGAGACTGCGATTGACGACACCGCAGGCAACAGTTTCGCAGGCATCACCACCGATGTGACATGGAACTTCACCACCGTCGCCGACACCGCCCCGCCTGTGATCTCCACTTACAGCCCCGCCGACAATGCCACCGGAGTGACCATCGATGCGAACCTCGTGGCGACCTTTAGCGAGCCCATAGCCTTGGGCACCGGCAACATCACGATCAAAAACCTTACGGATGGCATCGATACACCCATCGCGGTCACCGACACCACCCAGGTCTCGATCTCCGGTTCCGTCATGACGATCAACCTGACTGCGTTTCTCTTGAACGGAAAAAACTACGCCATCCAGATTGCCGCGACTGCGATCAAAGACTTGGCCAACAACAGCTTCGGCGGCATCAACAATGACACGACTTGGAACTTCACCCCCCCCCTGCCGGCACGCTCAGCTCGCCGCAGCTTATCACCAGCGATGCCACTTCGGGCATCAGCAGCACAAACACCTACACGCACGCCGTCAACATGGGGGGCGCAGGTGTAGTCATCAACGGCGTATCGTTCTCGGCTGGCGGCGAGACCGGCACGGGTTACTCCACGACGAATTTCGCGGGCGCTTTATCGGGAAATTTTAATGAATTCCCCAATCCCGGAGACGCGGTGGCCACGATGCTCGATCCGTTCCGGTTTGGCGATCCCGTGCCGCAAACCCTGACCATCACGGGGCTGACCCCAGGTCAGACGTACGACGCGCGGATTTATTATCGCGAATGGGTCGGGCCATTCAATCGCTCCACCTTGATTACATTCGACGAAGACGGTGCCGGACCGCTATCCACATCGGTAACCGTGAATCAAGATGCGACACCGGAAGCGTTCTACCTTTCCTACGTATTCACGGCGACAAACGCGCCGCTTTCGGTCTCGTTTGCGGGTACAGCGGGGAATACGGGTGCTAGTTTCCACCTTTCCGGCTTCAGTGTTCAGACCGCTATCCCCTCTGGCCAACCCGCGCTCACTACCCTCAATCCAGCCAACAACGCCACCGGCGTGAACGTCTCAACGAACCTCGTGGCGACCTTCAACGAGCCGATCATCATCGGCACCGGCAACATCACGCTCAAGAACCTGACGGACGGGACCCAGACGACCATCGCGGTCACCGACACCACCCAAGTCTCGATCTCCGGCGCCGTGCTGACGATCAGCCCGACGGCGGATCTCCTGGCCGGCAAGAACTACGCCATCCAGATCGCCGCGACCGCGATCAAGGATCTGGCCAACAACGCCTTCGTTGGAATCTCCGACGATGCCACCTGGAACTTCGCTACTGCGGCCGCTTCAGGAAGCTATCAAGCGGGGCTTTGGTATGGAACGGTGACGGGGAACATCAACACGACCGATGCGAATCCAACAACCAGTGTGACCGTCGATCTGAGCCAGACCGAGGCCTCCATCGCTGACAACACAACCGAGATTTATACCGGTCAGATCTACGATGCCGACGGACAAATCGCGTTCACGGAAGACATCGATGACAAAACCCGATTGTATATCGACGGAACACTGGTGCTTTCCAGCGACAACTGGGATGATCGCGTATCGACGGGCAATCTCAATTTGACACCCGGATGGCATGAGTTCGAGCTTCGGATATCGAATGGCACCGGTGGTTCCGGACCTCATACGAGCCCCGGATTTGGCTATGACCCGAACGGCGGCACCAACTGGATGCACCCGTCGGATCCGGGCGATGGCAGTCTGTTCAGATCCGCCCTTCCAGGGGGCATGGCTCCAGTAATCTCCTCCTCAAGTCCCGTTGACAACGCCACCGGCGTGGCTGTCACCGCGAACCTCGTGGCGACCTTCAGCACGCCCATCGCCCGGGGCACCGGCAACATCACGATTAAGAACCTGACCGACGGGACGAATACAACCATCCCGATCACAGACACCGCCCAAGTCTCGATCTCCGGCGCGGTCCTCACGATCAATCCGACGGCGAACCTCGCGGTCGGCAAAAACCACGCCATCCAGATCGACGCCTCTGCCATCGACGACACGGCGGGCACCAACTTCGCGGGGATCTCCGACGACACCACTTGGAACTTCGCCACCGTGGCATCCGATACCACCGCGCCAACGGTCACCAACCGCAATCCCGCCGACAACGCCGCCGGCGTCGCTGTGGACGCGAATCTGGTGGCCACCTTCAGCGAACCCATCGTCAGCGGCACCGGCAATATCACGCTCAGAACCACGAGCAACAATCAGGTCGTTGCTACCATGGCCGTCACCGACACCGCTCAGGTCTCCATCTCCGGCAACATCCTGACGATCAACCCGACGGCGGACCTTCTGGGCGGCACAAGTTACGCCGTCCGGATCGCTGCGACCTGCATCGACGACACCGCAGGCAACAGCTTCGCCGGGATAGCCAACAACACGACCTGGAACTTCACCACCGAGACTCCTGACACCACCGCGCCGACTCCGAACCCGATGACCTTCGCGTCGCCGCCGACAGCGGCCGGGACCACTTCGATCACCATGACTGCCACCACCGGCAGCGACCCGAGCGGCGTCGAATACTTCTTCGAATGCACCGCCGGCGGCGGCCACAGCAGCGCCTGGCAGGACAGCCCGACCTACACCGACGCCGGCCTCACGGCAGCGACCCAGTATTCCTACCGGGTCCGCGCCCGCGACAAGAGCGCCGCGCAGACCGCCACGGCCTGGTCGGCGGCGGCCTCCGCCACCACGCCCAACACTCCCTACGGCACCTGGTCCGGCGGTGCCGCGTTCGACGGTGATGCCAACCACGACGGCGTGGACAACGGCATGGCTTGGCTGCTTGGTGCGGCGGACTCGTCTGAAAATGCCGCAGGAAAACTGCCAAAGGCCACCCGCAACGGCACCAATCTCCGCCTCACCTTCCGCTGCCTCAAGTCCACCGAACGCGGCGGCGTGGTCCTCAAGGTGCAATCCAGCAGCGACCTGGGCCTGGCCGCCCCATGGACGAACCACGAGGCGGCGGTGCCCGATGCGGACGCCACCGTCAACGGCGTGGTCTTTGATACCACGGCCGACGGTGACTTCATCCATGTCATCGCCGACATCCCGGCTCCCGGCAGCGCCAAACTCTTCGCCCGCCTGAGAGCGGTGAATGCGCCATGAGTCCGTCCCCTGCCGATCACGCCGATAGCACCGCCCTCCCGGCCGGGAGCGTGGATCGAAGCACAGCGGAGGTGTCCAACCTGACCCCTGACCCCTGGCAGGGATTTCCGTGGAAGCGGAGGTGTCGCCGACACTTGTCCGCTGTTAGAACGAGTGATCGGGAAAATTTTCCTACCACCCCCCCCCAGTTTGCGATTAAGTGGTTTGGACATGGGCGATGCACGCCTCAGTCCCGTCATTTCCATGCAACTCAAACCAACACCACACCAGCAATCCGCCCGCATCTCCTCACCTCAAACATCCCAAGCCACAAACCGTCAGAATGAATCCCAACCAATAAGAACAATGAAAACAACGAATCCAGATCATCCGATCAGAAACACCCTCAAGCCCCTCGCCCGCACCCCGCGGTGGCTCCTTCGGGGAATTTCCGCACTCACCGCGCTCGCCACAATGCATGCTTCGGCCGAATTCACGGCCTACAATGACTGCACGGAGAATTCGGCCGGCAATCCCGCCAACACCACCCTGTATCGGGGGAATGCCACCACTTCGGGTTTCCTCAAGGACTTCGACACCGGGACCACGCTGCCGGTGACCCTCACCATCACCGCCTCGGGCCTCAGCGGCTATGCCGGCAGCGGCGGTCCGATGCCCGACGCGGGCACCGACTGCTACAACGTGTTCAATGGCAAGGTGCTCTTCAACAACGTCGCCTACTACGGCACGTATATGGAGGCGCGTTTCACCGGCCTGGATCCTAACAAGGAGTATGAGGTCGTCACTTCGGTCAACCGCGGCAACTCAGCCTACACCACGCGCACCACCC